>JACRKW010000345.1 GCA_016215215.1 Acidobacteriota bacterium | reverse complement strand
CAACCAGTAGAAGGGCCTCGGGCTTGTCCCGTTTTGTCCCAGAACGGTGGATTTCGTCCCGTTTTGGCCCAATCAGGAGCTGAGAACCCGATTGTTTTCAGTGTGGGCGCATGTAGCCGGGGTGCTCAGCCACATTGACACGGTAGAGGTCGCAGATTCGAGTTCTGCCGAGCCCACCACCCTGACCCACACCTGCCCGAGGCTCGCCGTGCGCGGCGCCTGGCGGCCGACAAAGGGCCCGGCTACCCGACGCACATCAAGATGCTCCTGCACGCTGGACTGGACCGGGAAGACAGAGCCCGACGGTGCGCTTGAAATGAGGGCACTCAGTGGCCGGTCCCGCGGGGGCGATGCTAGCCGGCCCGCTTGCTGCCCGTTCGTGGGGACCTGGACTTGGCTTTGCTTTTGCACAGGAGATTGAGCGCCACTGCGGCGCGGATCAGGTCCTTCAAGGCGGCCTCATCGACCATGCCGCCTTCGCGGATGTCGATGGCACGCCTGACGTTGCCGTCGAGGCTGGAGTTGAATAGACCGGCGGGGTCCTTCAACGCGGCGCCCTTGGCGAACGTCATCTTGACCACGCTCTTGTAAGTCTCTCCCGTGCAGACTATGCCGGCGTGGGACCAGACGGGGGTCCCCATCCACTTCCACTCTTCGACAATCTCAGGATCCGCTTCGCGTATGATCGCGCGCACTTTCGCGAGGGTCTTCCCACGCCAGTCGCCGAGATCCCTGATCTTCCGATCGATGGATGCAGAGGCAGATTCCATCGGGGGGGAGTTCTTCATGTGCGGCTCCAGCTCAGGCACCTATTTTAGCTGCGTTCCGGGTGGCCGGCGGCGTCCCGTCAGGCGTGCGGCGGCGCGGCCTGGAGACGCCGCCAGAAGAAGTACGAGAGCAGCCAGAGCAAACCGGTGGCGGCCGCCCAGCCCCAGGCTTCCGGGCCGTCGCCCACACTTAGGTGCGCGATGAGCGCCGAGACGAGGGTGATGGCGAAACCGGCGTAGGCCCACTCCTTGAGCCGTGCCGGTACCGGCGCGAGCAACAGCACCAGGCCGAGGAGCTTGGCCCACGACAACTCCACGCGGAAGTAGGCTGGGAAGCCGAGGCGGGTGAACGCCTCTGCCACCTGCGGCAGGCGCAACTGAGCGTAGGCGGTGAAGCCCATCTGCAGGCAGAAGAGCACGGTGGCGGTCCAATACACGATTGTCAACTTGCGTTGGGTAGATTCCATGGGCCTCTTCTCCTACGCCTCATCCTTCGGAGCATTGGGCGACCAGTCGGGGGTCTCGACGCCGAACTGCTCCGCATACTCGACGTTCAACCGCTGCCAGTCGCCAAACTTCATGGCATCCGCGCCGACGATGCGTCCAACGGGTGCACCCGAAAGGAGCCTCTCCAGGACGTCGAAGCAGATGTGCCAGCCCGCGGCGCCCCACGAGATGAAGCGGCGATCGATGCTGTGCCAAAGCGTGAGACGCGTGCCGCCATCGAGCGGCTCGAGTTCCCAACGGAGGGTACTGCTACCCCAGCTGTACTCCAGCAGTCTCGGCGCCTCGGCCCGATTCACTGTAGTCTCGGAGACCTCCGGCACGGGCGTGCCGGCGGTGGAGAGCTTCACCGGCCCCACGGCGCCCAGGTTCCGATCGGCGTCGAACGGTGCCCATTCGGAGAGGTGCGCAGGATCGGTCAGCGCCTGCCATACCTTGGCCGGCGGGTGGTGGAGCTCCCTCACGAGAATGAGAGTCCACTTCTCTTCGTCTTTCCTTACCTGAGCCCCGGCGGCGGGACCGGGTGTGTATCGGTCGCGATCGGTCATCTTTTCCTCGTCTTCCTTTTCGTTCGTGTTGGTTGATCCATGCGGTCGAGATGGCGTTCGAGCGCATCCACGTGCGCGGACCAGAAGAGGCGGAACGGCGCCAGCCAGGCATCCACCTCCTGAAGTGGTTCGGGTATTACGCGGTAGAGGCGGCGCTGTGCGTCCACCGTGGCTTCCACGAAACCGGCCTCCCGCAGCACTCGCAGGTGCTTGGACACGGCCGGCTGCGGCATCCGAAGTTGACGCTCGATCTCTCCGACCGACTGTTGTGACGAGAGGAGGAGGCTCAATATCGCACGGCGGTTCGGCTCCGCGATGATCTCGAACACAGATTCCACTCTTTTTATATACTCCGTCTTGCATATACCTGTCAAGGCATATACAAAGAGAATGAATCGGAGAGCCACTTCAGCGGGCGTATGGGATGGGGTGGGTGAAGCGGCGATCAAAGCCACCGGCGGTCTTGGTCGGATGGCTTCCACGTCCTGCCAGCCGTCGGCTCAGACGCGGAGGGTGGGGTGAACGGCGGGGAGGCAAGCGGGCGTGATAGAGTCGGCGGCGGGCCGTGATTTCGATGCGTTTCCCTTTGCAGTTGAGAGTTGAACCGAGGCGGGCGCGGCATGCCCTGGTGGTGCTGGTGGCGCTGGCGGTGGCTGGAGCGCACATGTTCACTGGTCCGCAGTATCGCGGCCCGCTGCGGTGGTTCGTGACTGGCTATGTCATCGACATTCTGCTCCCGTTCAGCTCGTACTTCCTGTTGGTAGCCGCGGAGGAGGATTGCGCGGCCTTGCGGCGCTGGTGGGTGAAGGTGCTGGTGGTATGCGCGGTGATGTCGACGGCCGAGATCGCGCAATATGCAGGCAGGCCGATCTTCGGGCGGACCTACGATCCGTGGGACTTTGCGGCGTATGCAGGCGGGGCGTTGCTGGCGGCCTGGGCGGACCGGGTGCTGCTGCCGAGGGTGTTTGGCTTCTGGGCAAGAGGGGAGTAAGGGGAGAGTCGCCGCCGGGGTGAGGCGCGGTCGCGAGGCGTAGAATGGTCGGTGCCAGGAAGCTAGGCGGGAGTGCCCGAAGGAGGAATGGAGATGAAGGTTCTTCTATCGATGATGCTGATGTGCGGAGCCGTGCTGCGCGCCCAGCAGGATCCGCTGGAGGGCGTCTGGCAGGGCTTTGACGGGGAGTGGATCCACGTCTCCAGACAGCTTGTCGCGCTGGCGGAGGCCATACCGGCGGAGAAGTTCGCGTGGCGGCCGGCGCCGGGGGTACGCTCGACCAGCGAGGTGGTGAACCACGTCACGCTGGCGAATTTCCACCTGCTGGGCTACACGGGTCCGAAGGTGCCAGCCGACTTGAAGTCCGAAGGCATGGAGAAGAGGGTGACGGACAAGGCGGAGGTGATCGGCTGGCTGAAACGGTCACTGGAAGCAGTGAAGGTGGCGCACGCGGGCATTGCTCCGTCGGAGCTCCAGCGCAAGGTGAAGATCGCGGGCAGGGAGGCGACGGTGGACGGCATGTACCTGCGCATCATCGTCCACGCCAACGAGCACATGGGGCAACTGGTGGCCTACGCGCGGATGAATGGAATCGCGCCGCCGTGGTCGGAGGCGGGAGCGAAAAAGTAGGCTGGCGACGTTCCCTTCGTCAACGCCATGACCGGACGGCAGCGCATCTTCGCGGCTCTCTCCGGGGAGCGCCCTGACACCACGCCTGTGATGCTGCACAATTTCATGGCGGCGGCGCGCGAGGCGGGCGTGCGGATGAAGGAGTACAGGCGCGACCCGCGGGCGATCGCTCGGGTGTTCGTACGTGCCGTGGAGACGTACGGGTACGACGGGGTCCTGGTGTACATCGACACGGCCACGCTGGCCGGGGCGCTGGGCGTGCCGGTGGAGTATCCCGACGACGAGCCGGCCGTGTGCCGCGGGGCGCTGCTCGATGAACTGAGGGATGTGGACCGGCTGCCGCCTCCGGACGTCGCGAGGCACGAAGGGGTACAGGTCTGGTTGGAGGCCGTGCGCATTCTGAAGCGCGAGTTGGGGCAGGAGTATTTCATTCGCGGCAACTGCGACCAGGCGGCGTTCTCTCTGGCGGCGCTGGTGCGGTCTGCTGAGGCCTGGATGCTGGACCTGATGGACCCGGCGGGTTCGGAGTCAGCGCTGCGTTTGCTGGATTACTGCCACAAAGCCTCGGAGCAGTTCCTGCGGTTGATGGCAGAGGCAGGGGCGGACATGCTGTCGAACGGGGACTCCTCGGCGGGCACCAGCCTGATCTCGCCGGGGCTGCACCGCCGGTTCGCGCATCCGTACGAGGCACGGCTGGCCGGGCTGGCGCACGACCTGGGGCTGCCGTACGCGTTGCACGTGTGCGGCAATGCGAGGGCGATTCTGGGGGATCTGTGCCGGACAGGGGCGGACGCGCTGGAACTGGACTTCAAGACGGACGCAGCGGCGGCCCGGGACGCGCTGGGCGGGCGAGTGACGTTCATCGGCAACATCGACCCGACGGGGGTGATGGCGATGGGCACGCCGGCCGTGGTGGGAGCAAAGTGCCGCGAACTGATGGAGTTGTTCGCCGGCACGCCGCGGTTCATTTTGAATGCGGGATGCGCTCTGCCGGCGGGGACGCCGCCGGCGAACATTCACGCGATGGTGCGGGCTGCGCGGGCGTAAGTTCGGGGGACGGAGGGGTGTCCCCGGCCGTCCACGCGCCGGCGAGCCGCTTACTTGTGCCAGTGGAGGTCCCAACCGAGATACTTGACGCCGGCCTCGTGGACGGCGGAGGCGACCTGGGACATGTTGGCGGCGACGTGGTGTTCGTAGGCGTTTTCGCAGATGAAGCGCAGCAGCTCCTGCATCCTCGGGATTTCGACGACGCCGGCGCCGCCGAAGGTGGTGAGGGGATCGTCGGTGAAGCGGCCTTCGCCGAGGTAGCCGGTGATTCTGCCCTTGTGGTCGGTGGTGGAGACGCGGAGGTAGGTCATCGGCGACGCCTTCACCTTGCCGACGACGGTGCCGAAGGTGTTGAGCTTGCCCACGGTGCCGGCGATGATCTCCTGGAAGTCCATGCGGGCGGATTCGAAGAAGTGCTTGGGCAGATTGGAGCAGTGGAAGCAGACGGCCTTGTTGGGATCATCGCCGTAGTTGTTGTTCCAGTCCAGCAGGGCGCTGGGCGTGCCGCTGGCCAGGGCGAGGGCGTACATGGCGACCACGCCGGGCACGTCGACTTCGCAGGCGCTGGGCAGGAGCTTGTTGCTCATCATGGACATGATGGAGCAGGGGACGACGCCGAAGTATTCCTCCATGGAGGTCCAGCACTGCACGGCGGTGACGGTGATCTCGTTGGAGGTCATCCAGCCGTCGATGACTGCGCCGAGTTTGGCCATCTTGAGCAGGGCTTCGGCGGAGACGCCGGAGGTGGGGATGTAGGCCTTGATCTCGGCGAGCTTGGCCTGGGCCTCGGGAGCTTCGTCCTTCATGGCGGCGATGCGGCCGAAGATCTCGGAGAGGTCGATGGGGTCGACGTCGATACCGGAGTTCTCAAGCAGTTTCTCGCTGTAACGCACGGTGTTGAAGGCGGTGGGGCGGGCGCCGATGGCGCCGACGCGGCACTTACGGAGCCCGTTGACAACGCGGCAGACGGCGGCGAACCAGGCGAGGTCCCTGGCGAACTCGGGGGAGTCCGGCGCTTCGGTGTGGAGCGAGGTGAGCGAGTAGGGGATGCCGAACTGCTGGAGGTTGTTGCAGACGCTCATCTTGCCGCAGAAGCTGTCGCGCCGGTCGGCGATGGTCATGCGGCCGGCATGGTCCGGTGTGGCCTGGATCAGGACGGGGACCTTGAGGCCTGCGCCGCGGAGGGCTTCGGCTACGCCGCGCTCATCGCCGAAGTTGGGAAGGGTGACGATGACGCCGTCGATGGACTTGCGGTTGGCGTCGAAGAGATCGGCGCAGACCCGGGCGTCGGCGCGGGTTTCGACGGCGCCGTACTTGGTCTGTTCGGGCGAAAGGACCACGACTCCGTAGCCGGCGGCCTCCAGAACACGGATCATCTCCTCACGGCCGGTCTTGGCCAGGTGATCCGGGAAGAAGCCGCGATTGCCCACGATCAAACCGAACGTCATTTTGGATGCCATAAGATTATTCCTTCCCCGGAGCGAACTTCCAACAATACACGCCGCCGATGATGGTCAGCAGAGCTCCCCACCAGATATCGATGTGCATGCCGGCGAGCACCACCGGGCGTTCGGGCGGATGGGAGAGGCTGAAGATGCCAGCGCCAAGAATCATGAGCCCGTAGACCAGCAGCAGCGCGCCAGTGAAAAACCAGATTGAGATCGTCTTCCGCATGGCTTACCAGAACACCACCTGGAGTATCACGAACACCACCGCCACGGCGGCGGCCCAAAAGGCCGGCCGCTCGTAGAGCGGCACCTGGGCTTCGGACGGGATTGCGGTACAGCCGTAGACCAGGCCGGTGAGTTCGCTGTCGGGCTTGGGCTTGGTGAGGAGGCTGACGACCACGGTGACCACGACGCAGATGATCCACGACCAGAGGGCGCGGTACATGTTTTCGGCCATGTCCTTGGCGTTGGGCGAAAGGGCGATGTAGCGTAGGGCGGAGGGATCGGCCTTGACCCAGGCCCACATGGCGATGGAACTGACGGTTCCGGTGAGCAGGCCCCAGAAGCCGCCCTGCGGGGTGGCGCGCTTCCAGAGCATGCCGAGCAGGACGGTACCGAACAGGGGCGCGATGAAGAAACTGAACAGGGCCTGGACGTAGTCCATGATGGACTTGAACTGCATGACCAGGTAGGCGGTGCCGATGGAGACCAGCACGCCGAGAATGGTGCACCAGCGGCCCATCTTGACGTAGTGCTCGTCGGTGGCCCTCTTGTTCCAGAAGGCGCGGTAGATGTCGTAGGTCCAGACGGTGGCAAAGGCGGAGACATTACCTGCCATGCCGCTCATGAAGCCGGCGATCAGGGCGGTGATACCCAATCCGAGGAGGCCTGGCCCACAGTAGCGGGCCAGCATGAGAGGCAGCACCTCGTTGTAGCTGTGGCCGCCGGAGGCGAAGGCGGCGTCCTCGCCGGTGAGCTTGAAGGGGAGCACCGCAAGGGCGAGCAGGCCGGGCAGGATGACGATGGCGGGCACGAACATCTTGAAGGTGGCGCCGATGATCGGAGCCATCTTGGCGGCGCGCAGGTCCTTGGCGGCGAGCACGCGCTGGACGACGAGGAAATCCGTGGTCCAGTAGCCGAACGAGATCACCCAGCCGAGGCCGAGGACGATACCGGTCCAGTGGATGCCCATGGGATTGCCGGTGAAACTGCCCATGGTGCTCCAGAGGTGGGTGTAGTCCTGCCCTGGGAAGTTCTGCTGAATGCGTGCCACCATGCCGTCCCAGCCGCCGGCTTCGATGAGGCCAACGATGGGAATCACCAGGGCCCCGACCCAGATGAGCATGAACTGGAGGACCTCGGTGAAGATGGCCGAGCGGAGTCCGCCGAGGGCGACGTACACGGCGACAGTGAGGGAGCTGACCCAGATGCTGAAGTTGATGTCCCAGCCGAGGACCACCTTCATGACCAGCGCCATGGAGTACATGTTGATGCCGCTCATCAGGACGGTCATGAAGCCGAACGTGACGGCGGAGAGGGCGCGGGAGGGCTCGCCGAAGCGGAGTTGAAGGTAGCCGGGGACCGAGTGGGTCTTCGAGATGTAGTAGAAGGGCATCATGACGATGCCCAGGAAGAGCATGGCGGGGATGGCGCCGACCCAGTACCAGTGGGTGGCGAGGATGCCATATTGATACGCGGCGGCGGCCCAGCCCATTAGCTCGAGTGAGCCGAGGTTGGCGGAGAGGAAGCTGAGCCCGGCGATCCAGGCGGTCATTTCGCGGCCAGCCATGAAGAAATCTTCACCCGTCTTGGCTTTGCCTTTGAGATAGAAGCCGATCAACAGCACCACCGCGAAGTAGAGCGTAATGATGCCAATATCGACGCCGCCGAGGGTGATCAACCGGGAGGGTGCGGCCTGGAAGATGAGGAGCGCCTGATGCATGTGTTT
>JACRKW010000344.1 GCA_016215215.1 Acidobacteriota bacterium | reverse complement strand
TGTTCGTCGCCGAACTGGAGCAGGAACTCATAGGGGCTGGGGCTGGAGGTCTGAACGCGGCGGAAGAGCTCGGAGGGGCTGCCTTCAAAGCCGGCTGAGAAGGACTGCCGGAGGACCACCTCGTAGTAGTCGCCCTGCTTCATGCCGGCGCGAACAGTCTCTACCTTGGCGGCGTACTCCTCCGGCGCGTGATCGGAGACGATCTCTTGGGGCGCGGAGGCGGGAACGGGGGTGATTTCCTCCGCGTCTCGGTCGAAACCGGCCGTGGAGAAGGAGCCGTAGCTGAAGTCGTACTGGTAGCGCTCGATGACTTCGCGCTTGCGGTCCATGAACGCGATGTCGTCGCAAAGGAAGAGGTGGAGATCCTTTGCGCCGTGGCGTGGGAGCTTTAGCTCGATGGGGTCGAACTGGAAGAGCAGGTCGTAGCCGAAGGCGCCGACCAGGGCGAGGCGGCCGTCCTTGGGGTGGCGGAACTCCTCCACCAGGGCGCGCAGAACGGAGAAGAATGACGGCTGCTTGCTGCGTTGCTCTTCGGGGAAGAGCTCGGGCAGCGGCTTCAGGACGCCATGGAGCGTGCCGGCGGAGAGGGAGAGGGAGTCCCAGTGCGGATGATCGCGCAGGATCGCGTGGAACATCCCGGCCAGCATCTGGCCGCGCAGGTTGAGCGGGCGGAAGTCGATTTCACGGCCACGGCCGACGATCTCCAGGGGAGGGCAGAGGCTGGCGACGTCCCAGCGGGAGTAGCGCTCCGGGTATTCGTACCCCGAGGAAAGGTAGATGCCGCGGTGATGGTCGAGCTCCTTCATCAAGTGGGCGAGGCCGCGTTTGAAAGGGAGCCGCGACACGGTGCGGGAGACGGAGATCCCGCTACGGGTCGAATAGCGAAGCGTGGGCATGGGGGATCTTCCAGGGTAACACCCGGAAGCGCCGGCGACGCTCCGGGTGGCGGCGGAGAGGCCGAAGCGCCGCACAGAACCCGGAGGGCTCCAAACAAACCCCTTCCCTTTGGTTTGCATCGGCAATACAATACAGCCGCGAGCGTGAGGAGACAGCCATGAAACGTACCCTGATCTGGTGTGCGGGCCTCCTCTTCGCCGGATCAGTCATTGCTGCACCCGACGATCTGGAAGACGCGTACGCGAAACTGCAAAGCGCCGTGACTGGCAAGGACGCGGCGCAGGTGAAGGAACTGGCACCGAAGGTCTGCGAATTGGCGCGCGCGCTGGCGGCGAAGCCCGCGCCACAGGAGGAATCCGAAAAGAAGGTATGGGAAAGCGCCGTCAAGTACGCACGGGACGTGGAAGTGTTTACCGAGTACGCCCTCTACTCCACAGCCGTACAGTCGCCGCCGCCGGTGACGGTGGAGCTCTTCGAAATGCTGGAGCGGCAGAACCCGAAGAGCAAGTACTTCTCGCCGGGCTACGGGCCGTATCTTGCAGCGCTGAACCAAACCGGGCAGGCGGCGAAGATCCCGACGGTGGCCGAGAGGGCGATTGCGCACTGGTCGGACGACGAAGACCTGCAGCTTGTGCTGGCGGATTACGACATGAACCGTACCCGCGTCGCCGAGGCGGGCATTCACGCCGAGCGGCTCGTGGCAGTCCTGCCGCGGCACCCGCCGCCGGAGGGTGTGGCGCCGGCGGCGTGGGAGAGGAAGCGGACGCAGGCGCTGGGGCGCGGATACTGGATCGCCGGACAGGCCCACGCCACCAAAGGGGAGTACAACCTGGCGGACTCGGACCTGAGAAGCGCTCTGCCGCTGATTGCGGGCAACGATGCCATGCTGGCCGGGGCGTACTTCCAGTTGGGTATCGCAAACTACCATCTGGGCCGGCTGGCGCTGAGGCACACACAGGTGCAGGAAGCCGCGGCGTTCAGCGAAAAGGCGGCGGCGATCAAGGGACCCTACCAGCAACAGGCGTGGACCAACGCCGCCGTGATGCGGCGCGAAGCGGAAAAACTGCGCGGAGCGCGATAATACGTCCTAGTGCATGCCGTGGAGCCCTCTCCAGGCCTTGAAGTACTTGGCGACTTTCGGGTTGGATTCGATCCATTGCGGCGCCTCGGCCGAATCGGCCACGCGTGAGACGGCAATTGCGCCGGTGGCCACTGCGTTCCTCATGTTCTCGTAGTCGAGCTTATCCCAGTGGTCCGACGGCCGGTGGTAGTCGGGGAAGATCCAGGCAACGCAAACGGTGATGGCCGGAATGCCGGCGTCGGCGAGTGCCTGGTTGTCGCTGCGGGCGAAGAAGGCGTCGCTGTTCCGCTCGTGCTTCCAGGCTTCCACGCCGGTGAGCTTCCCGGCGGCGGTGAGCACGTCGCCCAGTGTGGTGTAGTCGAAACCCGAGGCGGTGATGCGGCCGGCGCGGGGGCCATCGTTGTCATCTGTGCGTCCCATGTGCTCGAAGTTCAGATTGGCGACGGTCTGGGCGAGCGGGAAGACAGGGTGGGCGGCGTACCAGCGGGAGCCGAGCAGGCCCTTCTCCTCCCCGAAGTAGGTCATGAAGACGAGGGTGCGCCTGGGGCGCTGCGGCAGCTTGGAGAAGGCCTCGGCGAGAGCCAGGACGCTGGCGACGCCGCTGGCATCGTCGTTGGCGCCGTTGTTGATGCGGTCACCGTCGCCGCGCGCACTGACGCCAATGTGGTCGTAATGCGCCGTGAGCAGAACGTAGGAGT
>JACRKW010000343.1 GCA_016215215.1 Acidobacteriota bacterium | reverse complement strand
GGCCACCATCGACCGGCGACTCGGCGAGAGCGGCGCCGCGGTCTCGTTGTCCGACGGCGCGCCGCTCGACATCCTGGTTGAGAACATGGGCCGCATCAATTTCGGGCCCAAGCTTCTGGAAGACCGCAAGGGGATCACTGAAAAGGTGACGCTGGAGGGTAGGGAACTTACCGGATGGGAGATCTTCAAGCTGCCCTGCAAGAATCTCACCGGACTGCGATTTTCCGGCAGGCCGGTGCGCGGACCGGCGTTTTATCGCGGCCGCTTCCATCTGAAGCAGACGGGCGACACGTGGCTGGACATGCGCGGCTGGGGCAAGGGCAACGTTTGGGTGAACGGTCACAACCTGGGGCGCTACTGGAAGGTGGGCCCGCAGCAGACGCTGTTCTGCCCCGGAGTGTGGCTCCGCCCGCGGGGCAATGAGATCGTTGTGCTCGACCTGTTCGACGATTCGCCCGTGCGCTCAGTCAGCGGCTTGCGCGATCCGGTGTGGGCGACTCCCTGAGGGCTGCCTGGAGACGGTTTCCGCGCAAATTCAATATTTGACTTGCTCGAACATATGGCATAATAAGCGGCAGCTCTCGGAGGTAGCCCAGGGCGGAGGTTATTATGCGATTTGGTGTAGCCGCCCTGTTTACGATTCTCCCGTCCCTCCTATTCGCTCAAAAGACGTTACAACTGGAGCGAGCCGCACAAGCAGGAGACATCCGCGCGACGCTGCGTGCGCAGCGGGCAGAGGCGTTTGCCCGCCGCTCGGCCGGCCAGCGGCAAATGGGTCGCGAAATGAAGCGATTGGGCTTCGAGGCCGTTGGCGGGGGCTATACGGCCAGCGCAGGCGGCACGCGTATACAGGTGCGGCCGGGCGGTGTGGAGCTAGGGACGAGCCCGGCAACGCGTCTGGAGTTTCTCGGCGCTTCGCCCGAGGGGTTCTTAAGTCCAGGAAAGTCCGCCGGAATGCGATATCGCTTTGCTGCCGCCGCCGAGGCATCGAGGCCGGCCCCGGTGTTCGGCGAGGTCTGGCAAAGGTCGATCTATGAGGGAATCGACATCCGGTATTATGGGCGCGAAGGCCGGCTTGAATACGATGTGATTGTCGCGCCCGGCGCCGACCTGGGCAAAGTGAGAATGGCGGGCGCAGGCGGGTGGCGCTTGGGCCCCGATGGGAGATTACTGGGAAAGAGCGGGCTCTGGCAGAGCCGTCCCTCGGCCTACCAGACGGCACTCGACGGTCGGAAGCAGCCGGTGGAGGTCCGGTTCCGCCTGCACCACGATGGCACGGCGGGCTTTGAAGCGGGAGCGTACGACCGCGGCAGGACGCTGGTGGTGGATCCGCTGATCGTCCTTTCCGGTTACGCCGGCGGTTCTGATCGCGACGAAGCGCGGGCGCTTGCCCGCGACCGGCAGGGAAACCTGATCCTGGCCGGTCGCACCATCTCGCCCGATTTCAAGGCGAGCCCCGGCGCGGTGGCCCACGAGCGTGGCGACGCTTTCGTGCAGAAAGTGTCGCCCGACGGATCCAAGGTGCTTTGGACGGTATTGTTGGGCGGCAGCAAGGATGATTCCATCGACGCGGTGACGGTGGATGCCCTGGGCATGATCTACGTTGCTGGAACCACGTCATCGGGCAATCTGCCTACCACCGACAATGCGGTCCAGCGGTTTTTCGGAGGTGGTCATTCCGACGGCTTCGTGGCCAAGTTGAGCGCCGACGGCGCGACTCTGGTCTATTGCACCTACCTCGGCGGCCCGCAGAGCGACTCTCTAAAGGCGATCTCGGTGGACGCCGCCGGCGTGGCCGCCGTGACCGGCTACACGGCCTCGGAGGCCTTCCCAACCGCCGACTACCAATCCCGCGCGGCATTCGGCGGTGGGCCGGGCATGATCGTGACCCGCATCGACCCCTCGGGCTCCAAGTTCGTGTCGAGCACCGTGCTCTCCGGCGACGGAGTGGTGGAGGGCCGGTCGATTCTGCAACCGGCCGACGGGACCCTGGTGGTCGCGGGCGCCACGACAGCATACGACATGCCGGCGATGCGGCGCACCGCGGAGCAGCCATGTGGAAGACCACCGACGGCGGCGTGGTGTGGAATCCAAAGTCGAGCGGAATGCGTGGCGTGCCCATCGAGGCGATGGTGATCGATCCGTTGAATCCGCAGACTCTTTATGCGGGAACCATGCGGGGAGTTTTCAAGACGGTGGACGGCGGGGCGAACTGGTCGCCGGCCAATTCAGGAATCTCCAACGCGCAGGTTCAGGGCATGGCCATCGACCCGAAGAACCCTTCTAACGTATTCGCGCTCACCGTCGGCGGCAGCGTGTTGAAGAGCACGAATGGGGCCGCCTCCTGGACCTCCGGCGGCGCGGGCCTTGGGAAGTATCCGTGGTCGGTGGCCGTGGATCCCGCAGATCCTACCAGGATGATCGCGACCACCGGCACGTCGGGCGTCTTCCGTAGTTGGGACGCGGGCGAGAACTGGACCCAAAGCAACAAGGGCTTGCGGTATCCCTACATGATCGGGATCGATTATGACGTCACAGTCAAACCTTCGGCCACCTACGTGGCGGGTTACGGCGGAGTGTTTCGCAGCACCGATAGCGGGGTGAACTGGACGTCGCTCAACCTGCCGTCCGATGACATCTATTACGCGGTGTATGTGGACCCGCGAGACCCGCAGGTGCTGTTCGCCTCGTCGTTGTATGGGGGCTCCTACAGAAGCACATCGAAGGGCTTTGCCTGGACCAGCTTGAAGGGATTGTCGAGCGTGATCGTCTACCAGTTTCTGGCCAGCCCGAAGGAAGCCGGCGTGATGTATGCGGCCACCGACGATGGCGTCTACCGTTCGACCAACGGAGGCGAATCCTGGGCTCAGTTTTCCGAGGATTTGGCCGCCATCACAATTCGTACCATGTGCGCCGATCCCCAACAGCGCGGCGTTCTGCACGCCGGCGGGGATCTGCAGAGCGACGGCTTCCTGATTCAGTTCGATCGCGACGGCAGGTCTGTGCTCCGCTCCACCTACTTCGGCGGCGAGCGCGACGACATCATCTATTCGATGGGACTCGACCCGTCCGGCGGAGTGATGGTGGCCGGCGCAAGCGAATCAGCCGACCTGCCGGCAACGCCCGGCGCTCCGCAACGGACCAGCGGCGGCGACTACGATGCGTTTGTGGCGCGATTCAACCCGGGCGATTGGACGCTGGGCTTCGCCACGTTTCTCGGCGGGAAGAGCGTGGATTCGGCCCGGCACTTGGCTGCGGCCGACGGTTTCGCGACAGTGGCGGGACTGACCGCATCCACCGACTTCCCGGTGACCGGCGGGCAGAGCGCGGACCTCCCGGGCGGGGCCACAGACTTGTTCGTAGCCAAAGTGGGAACCAATCCGCCCGGCTACATTCTGACAACGAAGATCGGCGGAACGGGGATCGAGATGCCTGGCGGGATGGTGGTGGGCGCCGACGGCATCTGGCTGGCGGGGAGCACGGACTCCATCGGGCTGGGCGGCACGCTGACCGGGATGAACACGGCCTACGGCGGCGGCGCTTCCGATGCGTTCCTGGCGCGCGTGGCCGGGCTGGAAGCGAGCCTGGCCCTGAAGCCGTCGAAGGCGGCCTTTGAAGTGGAACTGGACGGCTCGGACCCGGTCCGGCAGCAAGTAGTGGAGATGGCCAGCAGCGCAGGCGCGCTGCCGGTGGCTCTGCGAGTGACACCGGCGGACAAATGGCTGAGCGTGAAATTGGACCCGGAGAACGCCGGCAGACTGATTCTCACGGCCAACGCGCAGGGGATGGACGCCGGGCAGTACGAGGGCGAGGTGGAGGTGGCATCGCCGGTCCTGGGGGCGCCGCTGAAGCTGAGCGTGACGCTGTTGGTGAAGTTGCTGGCTCCACCCGTGCTGCTGGAAGTGATTCACGCAGCGGAGAAGCTGGGTGGCGGCGTCTCGCCGGGGCTGCCGGTCATTCTGAACGGGGAAGGCTTCGGCCCTGCCGCAACCGGCACGGCTGCCGACGGTGTGCTGCCGGTTCGATTGGGTGCGGTGGAGGTCCTGGTCAACGGCGTGCCCGCTCCGCTGGAACGTATCGCCGGCGGGCAGATCCAGGCGCTGATCCCGTATGCGACTACCGCTGGCGGAACGGCGACCGTGATTGTTTCCAGAGTAGGCCGGAAGAGTGCCGGGGTCGAGGTGCCTGTGCAGGAGACCATGCCGGGCCTGTTCACAAGGGGCCCGTCCGGCGCCGGGCCTGCCCTGGCGTTGAATGAAGACGGGACCGAAAACGGCCCCGAAAACCCAGCCGAGCGCGGCCGCCCCATCGTCTTGCAGGCCTGTGGGGAGGGGCAGACCGATCCTCCGGGCGCCGATGGCCGGCTGGCTACCGACCTCCTGCCGAAGCCGCTGGCGGGCATCGAGGTGCTGATAGGCGGCATCGTGTGCGATCTCTACTACGGCGGCGCGGCAGCGGGCAAGCCCGCGGGCTATCTCGAACTCAACCTGAAGGTGCCCGAAGACGCTCCGGCCGAGTCCGAGGTGCTTGTGGTGCTGCGGATCGGAGGCCGCGAGAGCCGTCAGAAGGTTACCGTGTCACTCAAGTGAGGCGGTTATAATTGAATGGTGAAGTTGCTTAAACTTGCCCTCCCGCTGGCCGCCCTATTGATGGCCGCCTGCCAGAAGAATCTCCAGACCAACGATGCCGTCAAGGCTGGCGTCATCAAGTACCTCTCGACCAACGCCGGCCTGAATGTCACGGCCATGGACGTGACCGTCACAGCGGTGACCTTCAAGGACAACGAGGCTCAGGCCACGGTCTCCTTCAAGCCCAAGGGCGGCGACGCCGCCGCCGGCATGCAGATGACCTACACGCTGGAAAAGCAGGGCGCCGAGTGGGTGGTGAAGAAGAAGCCCGACGCCGGCTCGCACGCAGGCGGCATGACTGGTGGAATGCCCGCCGCGACGCCTCCGGCCGGCGGAGCCAATCCGCACGGCGGCATGGTGATGCCCAATAGCGGCATGCCGCAGAGCAGCGCGCCGCAGGGCGCCATGCCGGCCGATCATCCGCCCGTTGGAACGAGCAAGGCGCCGGAGAAGAAGTGAAACTGGTCGCCGTCCTCGGCGGAGGGCCGGCGGGATCCATGGCTGCCGAGCGGCTGGCTGGCGCCGGCCTCAACACGGTGATTCTGGACGAGAAACTCGCCTGGGAAAAGCCGTGCGGCGGCGGCATCACCTACAGGGCGTACAGCCGGTACCGGTTCCTGCTGGATAACGCATCTCCCAAAAAGACGGTGACCGAGACCACAATGACCGAGCCGCGTGGCGGCTCGGTCACCATGCGCCTGCGCCATCCCATGCTGGTGTACTCCCGGCTGGAGTTGAACCGCATGCTGCTGGAACGCGCCTCCGCGGCCGGCGCGCGCATCGAAAAGGAGCGCGTCACCGGGCTCGACCGGCACACTTCCGGTTGGACCGTCCGTACCCCGCGCGGCACGTTTGAGGCCGACTTCGTCGTCGCCGCCACCGGCGCCCGCAACTCTCTGCGCAACGTCGGCACCGAATGGTCCGGAGATGATACGATGCGCGCCCTGGGCTATTGGGCGCCGGGGGAGCGCGATCGCGCCGACATCCATTTCCTGCCCGGTTTCCACGGCTATATCTGGGTATTCCCGCGCTGCGGCCACCTCTCAGTGGGAATCTGCGGGAAGGGCGAACCGGCAGCCCGGATGCGGGCGCGGCTGGAGAAGTACATGGCCGAAAACGGCATCGCGTTGCAAGGCGCCACCTTCTTCGGCCACACGATCCCCGCCCTGGAGCGCCCGGCGTGGGCGCGCAACCGGCTCAGCGGCGAGGGCTGGCTGGCGGCCGGCGACGCCGCCGGACTGGTGGACCCGGTGACCGGCGAAGGCCTCTACTACGCCATGCGCTCCGGCGACCTGGCCGCCCAGGCGTTGCTGGACCAGCGCGTCGAGCCGGCACGCAAGCCCGCGCACTACCGGGCATTGCTGCACGGAGAGTTTGTCGAGGATCTGGCACTCGGCGCCGGGGTGGCTCGCAGGTTCTTCATGGAGAAGTTTCTGTACTCCAGCGTTCCGGCCCGCATGATCGAGCTGATGCGGCGCAGCCCGCGCATGATGGAGATCGTCGACGATCTGTTCGCCGGCAAACAGGGCTATCTCGGCCTGAAACGGCGTCTGCTCGACAACCTGAACGGCACGCTGCTGGAAATCTTCATGGGCGCCATGCTCGGGCGGCGCGTGATCAAGGAAGGCGGCGAAGGAAGGAAGGCGGCGAAGGAAGGATGAGGACACAGTGAATACAGATCGCAGCCAGGCGCTGCTTGAGCGCGCCAGCAAATTGATTCCCGGCGGCGTGAACTCGCCCGTGCGGGCCTTCCGCAGCGTCGGCGGAACGCCGCGTTTCATGGAGCGCGGCCAGGGGTGCCGCATGTCCGACGCCGACGGCAACAGCTACATCGACTACATCGGCTCGTGGGGCCCGCTCATCCTGGGGCACCGTTTCCCGCCCGTGATGGAGGCGATCGCTGCGGTGCTGGAGTCCGGAACGAGTTTTGGGGCGCCCACTGAGCGCGAAATCGAGCTGGTGGAGGAGATCCGCGCCGCCGTGCCGTCCATGGAGATGGTGCGGCTGGTGAACTCCGGCACCGAGGCGACCATGAGCGCGCTGCGCGTGGCCCGCGGCTTCACCGGGCGCACGCTGACGGTGAAGTTCGAGGGCTGCTACCACGGCCACGTCGATTCGCTGCTGGTGAAGGCTGGCAGCGGCATGGCCACGCTGGGCATCGCGGATACGGCAGGCGTGCCGGAGGCGATCGCGAAGACCACTCTCGCGTTGCCTTACAACTCCGTGTCGGCGCTGGAAGCGGCCTTTGAGGCGCATGGCGGCGATATCGCCGCGGTAATCGTCGAACCGGTAGTGGGCAACATGGGCTGCGTGCCGCCTCTGCCCGGCTATCACGAGGCGCTGCGCGCGCTGTGCACCAGGTACGGCGCGCTGCTGATCTTCGACGAAGTGATGACCGGCTTCCGCGTGAGCTTTGGCGGCGCGCAGGAGTTGTACGGCATCAAACCGGACCTCTCCACTTTCGGCAAGGTGATCGGCGGCGGGCTGCCCATAGCCGCTTATGGCGGGCGAGCCGATGTCATGAACAAGGTGGCGCCTGTAGGCAATGTCTATCAGGCCGGGACTTTATCCGGGAACCCGCTGGCGGTGGCCGCGGGGCTGGCCATGCTGCGCTATCTGAAGGCGCATCCCGCGGTCTACTCACAGATCGGCCATGCGGCCGCGCGTATTTGCGCCGCCGCCCCGCAAGGCGTCACCGTCAACCGTGTGGGATCGATGTTCACGTTCTTCTTCGGCACCGGGCCTGTGACCGATTGGGAGTCGGCCAAGATTGCCGACACCGGCAGGTTCAAGGCGTTCTTCCACCACATGCTGGATCGCGGCGTCTATCTGCCGCCTTCCCAATTCGAGGCGGCCTTCGTGGGCGCCGCCCACGATGATGCCGCTGTAGAGGAGACCATCGCGGCCATCAAGTCTTTCCAGGGCTGATCTGCCATAATGGCGCTCATCATGAGCGCCTTTCCTACACGG
>JACRKW010000322.1 GCA_016215215.1 Acidobacteriota bacterium | reverse complement strand
AGAGTGGCTGATATGCGACCCTCTCCGCACGCCACGACTCAGGGCTGGTGGCCAATCCGTCGCATACGGCCGAGGTGGCGCGCGACCCGGACTTCAGCGACCTGTTGCCTTACGTGAACCTTGCCGCCAATCCTGCCCGTGTGAGGCCGCGGACCGTGATTGACTGCGGCGCCGGATTCGAGCGTACAAGAGAAGGCCGTCGCCGCTGGGATATCTCTGCGCAGGTCTCGAACCTGACCAACAGGACGGCTCTCTACAATTTCCAATCGGTCTTTGTCGGAACCAGGGTGGTGCAGCCGGTAACGGTGGGGCTTCGCTTTCGCGCCTATTTCTGATTCAGTATCAGGTATGGAAGTGATCGTATTGGCCGACGACCTCACCGGCGCGCTGGAGGCCGGAGCGCAATTTGCTGGTGCGGGCGCAAGCGCTGTCGTCCTGACGAAGGACCTGCCGAAGCTCGACGCACCGGTGGTCATCATCGATACAGAGACGCGCCACCTCGCCCCTTCTGAAGCCGCCCGGCGCGTCTTCCGCCATGCTCTGTGGGCGAAGGACGCGGGAGTGTCGCTGGTCTACAAGAAGACCGACTCCACCTTGCGCGGCAACATCGGAGCTGAGTTGGGGGCTTTGCTGGGAGCGTTTCCGGGCAGGCGGCTCACCTATGCGCCCGCCTATCCGCGGTTGGGGCGCACGGTGGTCCACGGCCGGCTCCTGCTTGACGGCCTTCCCGTCGAGCAGACCCTGTTCGCCCGGGACCCCATCGACCCGGTGACGGAGAGCAATATCGAGGTTGTGCTGGTGAGGCAGGGAGCGCCGCTGGGTTCCATCGACGTGCTCGACGGCGACACCGATGAAGATGTGGAAAGGGCCGCGCGCTTCGTGCTCGACATGGCGCCGCCCGCACTGGCCGCCGGGCCGGCCGCGCTGGCGGGCGTGCTCGCCGCGCGCATGGTCCTGCCTCGTGCCGGGGTCCGGCCTTGGCCGGTGGTGACCCAGTGCCTGGTCATCAATGGCAGCGCTCACCCCATCTCCGCCGCGCAGATTCGGCGCGCCCGCGCGCAAGGCTTGCTCTCCGGGGACTGGCGGAGTTGCGAGCTGAGTGACGCCCTCGAACAACTGAAGCAGGCGCCGAACCTGATCGTCTTCGGCGGAGACACTGCGCGGATGGTCCTCAAGCGGCTGGGCGATCCGCCGCTCTACCCCATCGGCGAGATTCTGCCCGGAGTCGCTGTGAGCACGTTTTATCTTGGGGAAGTGGAACACTGCCTGATCAGCAAGGCCGGTGGCTATGGCGATGTGGACCTGCTGAGCCAGTTGAAGCAAAAGCTCGAAGCCGGGCGTTCAATGGAATAGCGCGCCCTGCGCCGCTGCGCTACGCTCGTCTTGAACCATGCTCCTCGGCGTCACCATCGGCGACTCGTCCGGCGTCGGCCCGGAGATCCTCCTCCACGCCTTCGAGCGGGGCGAGATTCCCTGCCCCGTCGTGGCCTTCGGCGACCTGGCCGTGTTGCGCCACTACAACCGCGGGGGCGTGCCGCTGGCCGCCGTGGAAATCCCGGCCGAATGCGCGCCCGGGGTGCTGAACGTCATCGACCCAAAGCTGCTGCAACCCGATCAGATCACGCCGGGCCGGATCAATGCCGCCTCCGGACGCGCAGCGCGCCAATACGTCGTCTCTGCCACGCAAGCCGCGCTGGCCGGCCAGGTCGGCGGCATCGTGACGCTGCCCATGAACAAGGAGGCGACGCGATTAAGCGACCCTCGCTTCACCGGACACACCGAGCTCATCGGCGAGTTGTGCGGCGTCTCCGACGTCACCATCATGCTGGCCTCCGAGCAGTTGATCGTCACGCACGTATCCACACACTGCTCGCTGGCCGAGGCCATCGCCAGGACGAAGTACGACCGCATCCGCACCATCATTGAGATGACCACCCGCGCCGTCCTGCGGCTGAAGCCGGACGCCCGCATCGCCGTCGCAGGCCTGAATCCCCACGCCGGCGAGCATGGCCTGTTCGGCGACGAGGAGGAGCGTGAGATCCGCCCGGCCGTGGAGTGGGCCCAGGCACAGGGGCTGCCCGTGGAAGGGCCGCTGCCGCCCGACACGGTCTTCTTCATGGCCGTGCGCAAGCGGCGCTTCGACGCCGTCGTCTGCATGTACCACGACCAGGGCCACATTCCACTGAAGCTGCTGGATTTTGAGGGCGGCGTCAACGTCGCACTCGGTCTGCCCATCATCCGCACATCGGTCGATCACGGCACGGCCTTCGATATCGCCGGCCAGGGTGTGGCGTCGACGAAGAGCTTCATCCGCGCCATCGAGTTCGCGCTGCGGCTGGCCGCGCCTACACCTTGATGAACCACCCGCGCTTCCACATCACCCAGCCGATGAGGAAGATCACCAGGACGTTCGAGAACGCGTAGAGCAGCGATGCGTTGATCGGCGAAGCCACGGCCAGGCACACGTTCTTCATGTACCAGCCGTGCAGCGACACCTGCGCGCCGTCCATGTCCACCTTCACCCGCGACATGAACTTCGCCACCATGCCCGACATGAGGTAGAGCACGATGGCGTTCATTCCGAAGATCTCGAACGGCTTGAACCAGCGCGCCCAGCCCTTCAGGTCCGCCACCCAGTACCACGCGCCGAAGCTGATCATCGCCAGCCCGGCCATCAGCAAAGCGAACGGCGTGGTCCAGATGCTCTTGTTGATCGGCATGAACAGCGCCAGCAGGTGAGCGCCGGCCACCAGCGCCACGCCCCAGCCGAACAGCCGCTTGAGCCGCTGCCCGGGTTCGCTCCAGCGCCGCAGCATGTGTCCCGCCAGCACGCCGAATAGTACCGTGGATATGGCTGGCAGCGTGCTGACGATCCCCTCCGGATCCCAGAACTTCGTCGCCCGCCACATGTGGCCGCTGAGGAAGAGCGAGTCGACGTAGCGGGCGAAGTTGCAGTCCTTGGTGAGCGATCCGGCGCCGCAGCCGGGCGTCGGATACAGCGTCATCAGCGCCCAGTAGAGAACGTTCACCCCGGCGGCCCACAGCAACTGCGCGCGCGCGGAGGTGTAAAGGAAGATCACTCCGGCGATCAGGTAGCAGATGGCGATGCGCTGCAATACGCCGGGGATGCGGATGGTGGACCAGTCGATGAAGGGGAATGGGCTCAGCAGGAAGCCGAGCAGGAAGATGATGGCCGCGCGGCGGACAATGTGCAGCAGCAGGTGACGTTTGTCGTCGCCGCGTTCCACGCGCCGTGCCGTGGAAAGCGTCATGGCCACGCCGACAATCCACATGAAGAAGGGGAAGATGGTATCGGTGAAGGTCCAGCCGTGCCATTCGGCGTGCTCCAGTTGCGCGTAGGTCGGCGGCGCTCCAGGGTTGTTCACCAGCACCATCGCGGCGATGGTGAAGCCCCGGAAGATGTCGAGCGACCGCAGGCGCCCTGCCGATCCTGTTGCCATAAGGACAGACGCTACCATATCTCTAGTGCCGGCACACGACATCCACTCCTACTCGAACCCCCTGGAATCGCGGGTCTCTCACGTCGAACTCGATCTCGCCGTCTCCTTTCGCGAAAAGAAACTCCGCGGCGCGGCCACTCTGTCGCTAGCCGCGGCGGGCAAGACTCTGGTGCTCGATACCCGTGACCTGATCATCCTTCGCGTCAACGGCGCCGATTCGGGATTCGCTCTCGGCCCGCCAGACAAGTTCCTCGGCTCGCCCCTCACCATCCAACTCCCGCCCGGCGCGCGCAGCGTCGTGGTGGAGTACGAGACTTCGCCGCAGGCCTCAGGCCTGCAATGGCTGGAGCCCGCGCAGACCGCCGGTAAGCAGCACCCGTTCCTCTTCACCCAGTCGCAGGCGATCCATGCGCGTTCGTGGATCCCCATCCAGGACTCGCCTGGCGTCCGCGTGACATACTCAGCCCGCATCAACGCGCCGCTGCCGCTCACGCCGCTGATGTCGGCCCGCATCGTCCGCCCCGGCCACTTCCATCTGGCGCACCCCGTGCCCCCCTACCTGATCGCGCTGGCCGTCGGCGAGCTCCAGTTCAAGGCGTTGAGCAAGCGCTGCGGCGTGTGGGCGGAGCCCTCCGTGCTCGGTAAGGCCGCGCGCGAATTCGAGGACACCGAGAAGATGGTCCAGGCGGCTGAGTCGCTCTACGGGGCGTACAGGTGGGGCCGCTACGACCTGCTGGTACTGCCGCCTTCGTTCCCGCTTGGCGGCATGGAGAACCCCTGCCTGACCTTCGCCACGCCCACGGTCATCGCCGGCGACAAGAGCCTGGTCTCGCTGGTTGCCCACGAACTGGCGCACTCCTGGTCCGGTAACCTGGTGACCAACTCCACCTGGCGTGACTTCTGGCTGAACGAGGGCTTCACCACCTACATCGAGCGGCGCATACAGGAGGTCCTCTATGGCCGGCGGCGCTCCGAAATGGAGTTCGCCATCGAGACCGGCGAGCTGAACGAGGAGATGAAGGGTCTCCCGGCCGCCGACCAGAAGCTCGCCATCGACCTCACCGGCCGCGATCCCGACGACGGCGTGACCGGTGTGCCCTACGTCAAAGGCGCTCTGCTGCTGCGCCGGCTGGAAGAAAAGTACGGCCGCCAGCGGTTCGACGCCTGGATCCGGTCTTACTTCGACCACTTCGCCTTCCAGTCCATCTCCAGCGACGAATTCGTGGCGTTCCTGGCGAAGTCCTTTCCCGGCGAGAATGTCGACGCCTGGCTCCACCAGCCCGGACTGCCGCCCGACGCTCCGCGCATCCAGTACGACTTCGGCACGTCGCCCACGCACGCATGGTCCACCCAGGAGTGGCTCCACTGGCTGCGTGCACAACCGGCGGACCTCACCCCCGCGCGCATGTCGGAGATGGACCAGCGGTGGGACTTCACCCGCTCAGGCAACAGCGAGATCGCCGCCCAGTGGTTGCTGATGGCCATCCGCGCCGGCTACCAGCCCGCCTACGCGCGCCTGGAGCAATTCCTCGTTGAGGTGGGCCGCCGCAAGTTCGTCAAGCCGCTGTTTGAAGCGCTGGTGAAAACCGCGGAAGGTAAAGCGCGCGCCGAAGCCATCTACAAAAAGGCGCGGCCGGGCTACCACCCCATCACGCAGACCGCCGTGGACGCAATCCTGCGGTAACCGCGCGCCCCGGCTTTCCCAGTCTCCGCGAAGGAGAAACGCGTCCTGCCCGGCGTGCGTCTTGAGGGCATATGGGAACTCGGATCACGGGAATCTTTACAGTTGCGTTGGCCTTCACCGGAACCGTGTGGGGGCAGAGTTGGAACAGGAACTATTCGCGGCACCAGTTTTGGGGCGGCCTCGGCACGGCGATACCCCAGCAGGACCTCAAGCCCTATTACAAGCCCGCCCTTGCCTGGAGCGTCGGCTACGGCTACAGGCCACTCAAGTTCTTGCAGCTCGATGT
>JACRKW010000025.1 GCA_016215215.1 Acidobacteriota bacterium | reverse complement strand
CCCTGTAGATGCCTCTGACGATGCCTTCGGCAACGCCTTCGCCGGGAGGAAGAGCGGGCTGGACGTAGTTCTCGTTGCAGAGGGTGAGGTAGTAAAAGACATCCTCGTTGTTCGAGTACATGCGGCGCATGCCGTCCTGGATGATGACGGCGATCTCGTAAGCATAGGCGGGGTCGTAGCTGACGCAGTTGGGGACGGTGGAGGCCACAACGTGGCTGTGGCCGTCCTGGTGCTGGAGACCCTCGCCGTTGAGGGTGGTACGGCCGGCGGTGGCGCCCAGGAGAAAGCCGCGCCCGCGCGAATCGCCGAAGGCCCAGATGGCGTCACCCACCCGCTGGAAGCCGAACATCGAGTAATAGATGAAGAACGGAATGGCGGGGACGTGGTAGTTGGCGTAGGCTGTGCCGGCGGCTGTGAAGCTGGCGAGCGAGCCGGCTTCGTTGATGCCTTCCTCCAGGATCTGGCCGTCGCGGGCCTCCTTGTAGTAGAGGAACTGCTCGCTGTCGACGGGCTTATAGAGCTGGCCGGAGGGGGCGTAGATGGAGATCTGGCGGAAAAGGCTCTCCATGCCGAAGGTGCGGGCCTCATCGGGGATGATGGGGATGATCAGCTTGCCCAGGTCTTTGTTCTTGAGCAGGTGCTTGAGGATGGCGACGAAGGCCATGGTGGTGGAGACGGGCCGTCCGCCGGAGCCCTGGAGAGATTCGGCGAAATCGTTCACCGCCGGGACAGGCAGGCGGAGCGGCTTGGGGGCGCGGGCCGGTAAGGAGCCGCCGAGCGCCTTACGGCGATCGCGTCGCGCAGGTACTCCATCTCGGGCGCGTCGTCAGGGGGGCGGTAGAAGGAGACGGTGTGGACGGTCTCCTCCGGGATAGGGACGTTGAAGCGCTCACGGAGCTTGGCGAGCTCCTGCTCGTTCATCTTCTTCTGCTGATGGGTGGTATTGCGGCTCTCGCCGGCCTCTCCCATGCCGTAGCCCTTGACGGTCTTGGCGAGGATGACGGTGGGCGCGCCGATATTGCCGGTGGCGCGCTTGAAGGCGTTGAACACTTTAAGAGGGTCGTGGCCGCCGCGGCGCATGTTGCCGAGCTGCTCGTCGGACATGCCGGAGACCAGGTCCAGCAGTTCAGGGTACTTGCCAAAGAACTCGGAGCGGACGTAGGCGCCGCCGCGCACCTTGTAGTTCTGGAACTCGCCGTCGACGCATTCGTGCATGCGGCGGATCAGGAGGCCGGTGGTGTCTTTGGCGAGGAGGCGGTCCCAATCGCTGCCCCAGATGAGTTTGATAACGTTCCACTGGGCGCCGCGGAAGATGCCTTCAAGCTCCTGGATGATGTTGCTGTTGCCGCGCACGGGGCCGTCGAGCCGCTGGAGATTACAGTTGACGACGAAGATGAGGTTATCGAGCCGTTCGTTGGCGGCGATCTGGAGTGCGCCGCGGGACTCGGGCTCGTCCATCTCGCCATCGCCGAGGAAAGCCCAGATCTTGCGGTCTGTCTTGGGCAGCAGGCCGCGGTTTTCAAGGTACTTGCAGAAGCGAGCCTGGTAGATGGCGTTAATGGGGCCCAGGCCCATGCTGACGGTGGGGAACTGCCAGAAGTCGGGCATGAGCCAGGGGTGGGGGTAAGAGCTCAGGCCAGGGGTGTCGCGCAGTTCGTGGCGGAAGTTCTTGAGGTGCTCCTCGGAGAGACGGCCCTCTAGGAAGGCACGGGAGTACATCCCGGGGGAGGCGTGGCCCTGGAAGTAGACCAAGTCGCCCGGCTGGATTCCCGTCTCATGAGGGATGGAGCCGCGGAAGAAGTGGTTCATGCCCACTTCATAGAGAGTGGCCGAGGAGGCGAAAGTGGAGATGTGGCCGCCGATGCCGTCGTCGTACTTATTGGCTCGTACGACCATGGCGACAGCGTTCCAGCGGACCAGACTCTTGATGCGCCGCTCCAGGTCGCGGTCGCCTGGGTAGGGAAGTTCCTCTTCGGGGGGGATGGTGTTGAGGTAGGGGGTGGTGACGCCGAGGGCCGCCGGGACGCCTTTGGTGGCGGCGTCGATAGCGAGCCGTTCCAGGAGGTAGCGGGCGCGGTCGGGGCCGCCTTCCTCAATCACCTGGTCAAGGGCATCGAGCCATTCCCGGGTTTCGACGGGGTTGAGGTCTTCGGGCTTCTCTACTTTGTTTCTGAGCATCGGGGTCCAGGGAGGGGAACTACCATTGATTCTAATCGATTGACGGGACGTTCGGCCCTACCAGTATGGATGCGGCCTGGAGCGGGAGGGACGCGCCGGAGTTGGACGAATCGGCGGTTTCCAGACCACGGCCGAGTGGCCAAAAGAACTCCGCCGCCGCGGCTAGAGCACGCCGTTGAAAGCGTGCCAAGGCCGGATCGGTGGCTGCCAGTGCGGCTAACTGGGCTTCCAATTGCGGCCAACGGGCTGCCGATGCCGGACTGAACCTGGACCTGCGTCCCCGGGTAGTGTATGAAAAGGCAGTATTCTCAGTAATTTGCGCGATGACCCGGCGCGCCTGTTGCGAACTGAGGCCGGCAGTACGCAGGCTGCAGACGGCGGCGTCGACGACACAGGGGATGAGAGCCGAGGCGATCGCCAGACCGGCCGTGAATAAATGCCTGGCGCCCGGGCGGAGCTCGACCATGTGGACGTTGCTGCCTAAGGTCCAGGTTCGGACGACCCGCAGGGCGGCAGGGTCGCCTTCGGCCACCGCCAGCGGGCGGCCCAGCAGAGTGGAACCCGTCGAGGAGAAGGTGACGGCGCAGGCGTGAGCGCCGCGGGCGCGGAGCGAGTCCAGGACCGAGGAGTCAAGCTGGCCGTCAATGAGGGCGATGGCGCGACCGCACCACGAGACGCTGCTGGAGAGGAGGGCGCGGATGATGGCCGGCAGACCGGCACGGGGGGATTGGATCAGGATCAGGTCACAGAGGCTGAATTCGTCGACATGGGCGGCGTGGCCGGCGCGCAAGGCATTGGCGAAACGGGAGGCGAGGCGCAAGGTGGAAGCGGCGACCGGACCGAGGTCGTGCGCCAAGGCCGGCACGCGGAGCAGTGCCGAATCAACCATCCTCCCCGATGCCATCAGCCCCACTGGCTTCAGTCTTCTCATATGGGGTGGGCGTCTTCAGTGCCTTGACGCGGTCGCGATATTGGGCCGCCTTCTCGAATTCGAAGGCTCGCGCGGCATCGCGCATGGCCTTTTCCAATTCGCTGATGAGAGCGTTCCTTTGCTCGGGATTGAGGAGGGCAAGTTCATCGTCGCTTTCGATCGGGGGAGTAACGTAGTCCGCTTCGGCTACCGCAACCAGACTCATGTCGATAGGTTTGACGATGGACTGCGGAGTGATGCCGTTCTGGGCATTGTAGTCCAACTGGACTCGGCGGCGGCGATCGGTCTCGTCGATGGCCCGGCGGATGCTGTCGGTGATTACGTCCGCGTACAGGACGGCCCGGCCGTTGAGGTTGCGAGCGGCGCGGCCGATGGTCTGGATGAGAGACCCTGTGGAGCGCAGAAAGCCCTCCTTGTCGGCGTCGAGGATGGCGACGAGGGAGACCTCCGGCAGATCGAGGCCTTCGCGCAGGAGGTTGACGCCGATGAGGACGTCGATGTCGCCGCGGCGCAGGTCGCGGAGGATCTTGACGCGGTCCAGCGTGGAGACCTCCGAGTGCATGTAGGCGTTTCGGACGCCCAGTTCGGCGTAGTATTCGTGGAGATCCTCGGCCATGCGCTTGGTAAGCGTGGTGATGAGGACGCGCTCGTTGACGGCGGTGCGTTTGCGGATCTCGCCGAGCAGGTCGTCGACCTGGCCCTTGATGGGGCGGATTTCGACAGGCGGGTCGACAAGGCCGGTGGGGCGGATGATCTGCTCGACGAAGACTCCGGTGGTCTTCTTCAGTTCGAAGGGCCCGGGGGTGGCCGAGACGTAGATGGTCTGGTGGACGCGGTTCTCGAACTCTTCAAAGGTGAGGGGACGGTTGTCCAAGGCGCTGGGCATGCGGAAACCGAAGTTGACCAGCGTGTTCTTGCGGGAGCGGTCGCCGTGGTACATGCCGCCGATCTGAGGGACGGTCTGGTGGCTTTCGTCGATGATGAGGATGGCGTCGGAGGGGAGATAGTCGAGCAAGGTGGGCGGCGGCTCACCGGGCAGGCGGCCGCTGAAGTGGCGCGAGTAGTTCTCGACGCCATGGCAGTAGCCCACCTGACGGATCATCTCAATGTCGAACATGGTGCGCTGCCAAAGGCGCTGGGCCTCGACGAGCTTGCCCTGGTTCTGGAGCTCCTTGTACCACCACGCGAGTTCGCGCTCGATGCTGATAACCGCCTGCTCCTTGGTCTCCTGGCTCATCACGTAATACGTCTTGGGGTAAATGGGAAGACGCAGGTAAGTTTCGCGGACCTGGCCGGTGAGCGGATCGATTCGGGAGAGGGATTCGATCTCGTCGCCCCAAAGTTCTATACGGTAGGCGTCGTCGTCGTAGGCGGCCCAGACCTCCACGATGTCGCCGCGAACACGGAACGTGCCTCGGCGGAAATCGGCGTCGTTGCGTTCATAGAGGATTTCGACGAGCCTGGCGGTGAGCTGCTCGCGGCTGATGGTCTGGCCCTTTTCGAGCATGAGCAACATGCCGTAGTAGGCCTCCGGGGAGCCGAGACCGTAAATGCAGGAGACGCTAGCGACGATGATGCAGTCGCGGCGCTCAAAGAGGGCGCGGGTGGCGGCCAGGCGGAGCTTGTCGAGCTCGTCGTTGATGGTGGCTTCCTTCTCGATGTAGGTGTCGGAGGCGGGCACATAGGCTTCGGGCTGGTAGTAATCGTAATAGCTGACGAAGTACTCGACGGCGTTGTGCGGGAAGAAAGTCTTGAACTCCTGGTAGAGCTGGGCGGCGAGGATCTTGTTGTGGGCCATGACCAGGGCGGGGCGGCCGGTTTGTTCGATGACCTTGGCCATGGTGAAGGTCTTACCGGAGCCAGTGACGCCAAGCAGGACCTGGTGGCGCTCGCCGTCGAGGATACCGCGGGCGAGCTGGTCGATGGCCTGACCCTGGTCGCCGCGGGGCGTATAGTCGATGCCGAGGCGGAAACCCATTCAGCGATTATCCATTCCTGTGCTTGTCGAGGTGGGCGTTGAATTCGCAGCCGATCATGGCGGTGAGGCTGAGCAGGTACATCCAGACGCAGAGGGCCATGACGGCGCCGATTGAGCCGTAGAGGACGTTGTAATTGGCGATATTGCGGACGTACCAGGCAAAAACGGTGGTGATGCCCAGCCAGAGGGCTGTAGCCAGGATGGCGCCGGGCCAGACGCGGCGGCGGCGGCCGGCGTCGGGGCCGAAGTGATAGAGCAGCGCGGTGACCAGGGCGATGGCGGAGAGGGCGATGAGGTAACGGGCGACCATGCTGAAGAACTTGACGCCGCCGGCGAGGGTCTCGCCCGCGGCCAGTACTCCGATGAGGCGCAGGACGGTGTTTTCGGCCCGGTCGCCGAAAATCATGACGGAAGAGGCTCCGACGACGGGGAAGATGGCGACCAGGACCAGCCACATGGCGACGCCGCGATTGTGGAAGATGCCACGGCGGCTTTTGCGCTGATAAGCAGCCTGGAAACCCTCCATCAAACTCATCATGACGCCGGAGGCCGCCCACAGAGCGAGGATGCCGGCGGCGATCGGAACGGCGACGGGCCGCGAGCCGCGCTGGGTCATGAAGTGCCGGATGAGATCCTCGACGCCGGGAGGCGCGACTTTGAAGATGGCCCCCGTGATCTTGCGGGAGACTTCGGCGGCGTTCATCTGGATGAGGACGGCGGTGGTAGTGGTGAGGACAGGGAAGAATGAGAGCAGGGCGGAGTAGGCCGCGCCTTTGGCGAATCCGAGGGCGCCGTGCGTGTATGCGCCCGCCAGCGCACGCCGGAAACAGGTCCAGAATCTGCTCACTTCAATTGGCAATTATCCCAGATCGGCAGGGCCGGAAGTCCGGCGCGCGGGTATACTGGCTGCGGAGGCAGTGAGCGATGCGGTTTGCGGTGGCGTTTGCGGTTGCGGTGTGCGGGCTTTGGGGGCAGTCGTTGACCGAACCCCTGCCGATGATCGCGGGCGACCCGCTGCAGGCTCTTCGGCTGTCGCTGGCAAGCGGGCCGGGGCGGGCCACGGTGGAGCGCGTTGCGGCGGAGGGTGCGGAGTTCAATGAGGCGCTGAAGCTGACTACCTCGGCGCTGCCGTCCAACGAGTGGGACATCCGGGTGCGGACGCTGGGCGCCGCTGCGGTGAAAAGGGACGACGCCGTACTGGCCACGTTCTGGCTGAAATGCCTGGAGCCGACCAACGGGGAATGCGTGGTTCGTTTGAACGTGGAGCGACGGGATTCTCCTTACACGAAGTCGTACTCGCAGCCGCTGCTGGCAGGGCCGGATTGGAGGCAGTTCAAGATCTACTTCCAGATGGCGGAGGATTACGCACCCGGCGGCTACTACGTCGACTTCTGGTTCAGCCAGCAGACGCAGGTTGCGCTGCTGGGCGGCGTAGCCGTGAACAACTACGGGCCGGGTGTCAAAGCCGTGGATCTGGGGCTGGACCCGCTCTACGAGGGCGCGGCGCCGGATGCGCCGTGGCGGGCGGCGGCCGAAGAGCGGATCGAGCAGATCCGCAAAGGCGACCTGGCGGTGGAGGTGGTGGACGGTGAAGGCAACCCCGTGCCGGGCGCGGAGGTGCGGGCGCGGATGACACGGCACGCGTTCGGCTGGGGGACGGCAATCGCGGCCGATCTGCTGCTGGGTGAGAGGCGGAGCGCGAGCGGCACGGACGTGGAAAACTACCGCCGCATGTTCCTCGAGAACTTCAACATGGTGGTATTTGAGAACGACCTGAAGTGGCCGCAGTGGGAGGCAAACCGCGCGCGGGCGCTGAATGGCATCCAGTGGATGCTGGATCACGGTATCACGAAGATTCGCGGACACAACCTGGTGTGGCCCAACTGGCAGTATTTGCCCGCGGATCTTTCAAAACTGCAGAGCGATCCCGAGGCCCTGCGCAAGCGGGTGCTGGATCACATCCAGGACGAAGTGGCAGCCACACGCGGCAGCGTGCAGGAATGGGACGTGTTGAACGAGCCGTACACCAACAAGGCGCTGCAGCAGATTCTGGGCGACGCTGAGATGGCGGCATGGTTCAAGAAGGCGCGCGAGTACGACCCCGGAGTGGCGCTTTTTGTCAACGACTACAACATCCTGGCGGCCAACGGCGCCGACATCGCGCACCGCAACGGGTACTACGACATCATCCGCTACCTGATTGAACAGGAGGCGCCCTTGGACGGCATCGGGATGCAGGGGCATTTCGGATCGCCGACGCCGCCGGAGATGATGCGGTGGATCCTGGATCGTTTCGCGCCGTTCGGCAAGCAGATCGAGATCACGGAGTTCGACTTCAACACGAAGGACGAGGCGCTGCAGGCGGCGTTCACGCGCGACCTCTTGATCACGGCGTTCAGCCATCCGGCGGTGACCAATTTCCTGATGTGGGGCTTCTGGGAGGGCAGCCACTGGCTGCCACAGGGCGCCATGGTGAGGAAGGATTGGTCGGTCAAGCCGAACTTCGAGGTGTGGCGTGAGATGGTCTACGGCAAGTGGTGGACCGACGAAAAGGGCGCGGCGGGCGAGGACGGCGTGTTCCGCGTGCGCGGGTTCCGGGGCGACTACGAGGTCGAGGCGGCGCAGGGCGAGCGGAAAGGAAGAGCTGTGGTGTCGATCGGCACGGAAGGGGCGAGCGTCAAAGTAGTCCTGAACTAAGGAGGAGGCAATGCGTCTCGCGGTCTGGATGCTGGCGGTGAGGTTGTACGCGCAGGGCCCTGGCGTCGGGGAACCTTGGCGCGTGGAGGCGCTGCAGCGAATCGAGAGGCTGCGCAAGGCGGATGTGAAGGTGGAGGTCACCGACGCGCGCGGGCGGCCGGTGAAGGGCGCGCAGGTGCGGTTGCAGATGAAGCGGCACGCCTTCGGGTGGGGCTCGGCGGTGGCGGCGCAAATGCTGCTGGCCGATACGCCGGACAGCGAGAAGTACCGCGCGTTCGTGCTGGACAACTTCAACAGCGTTGTGTTTGAGAATGACCTGAAGTGGCCGCAATGGGAGCAGAACCGGCAGCGGGCGCTGGAGGGCATCCAGTGGATGCGCGACCACGGCATCACGCGCATCCGGGGCCACAACCTGGTGTGGCCGAGTTGGCGATGGCTGCCGAAGGACCTGCGCGGGCTGGAGGACGACCCCGGCGCCATGCGGCGGCGGGTGATGGATCACATCAAGGATGAAATCAGCGCCACGCGGGGGTTGGTGCCGGATTGGGACGTGCTCAACGAACCGTACACGAATCACGACGTAATGGACATTCTGGGGGCCGGCGAGATGGCCGCGTGGTTCAAGCAGGCGCGGGAATTCGATCCCGCGGCAAAACTGTTTCTGAACGACTTCAACATTATCGAGGCGAAAGGGCTGGACACCGAGCACCAGAATCACTTCTTCGAAACGCTGAGATTCGTGCGCGAGCGCGGCGCGCCGCTGGATGGGGTGGGGATTCAGGGCCACTTCCGGGAGCCGACGCCCCCGGAGCGCATGTTGAAGATCCTGGACCGCTTTGGCTCGCTTGGGCTGCCCATTCACATCACGGAGTTTGATTTCGACACGAAGGACGAAGCCGCGCAGGCTCAGTTCACGCGCGACCTGCTGATGGCCTGCTTCAGCCACCCCAAGGTGGATGCGTTCCTGATGTGGGGGTTCTGGGAGGGGCGGCACTGGCGGCCGAACGGCGCAATGGTGCGCAGGGACTGGAGCCCGAAACCGAACTACGAGGTATGGCGCGAACTGGTGTTCGGTAAGTGGTGGACGGACGAGAAGGGCCCAACGAACGCCGACGGTGTATTTCACAGGCGGGCGTTTCTGGGCGACTACGACATCGAGGTGACGCACGGCGGACGAACCGGCAAGGCTGCGGCGCCTGTGGGCCCCGGCGGAAGCACTGTGAAGGTGGTCTTGAACTGAAAGTGGCTGCCGGGGTGCTTGGCTGGGCGTTGGCCCGTTCGGGCAGTGTATCAGCGCGAGTGCATGCAATTCCAAGTGCGGGGCAGGTGAAGCGCAGGTTGAATCGATGGGCTGGTGTTCGATATCTTGGTAGTTCCCCATCCAGCCATGGATGTCTTTTCACTCACGCGCGCGCTGGTGGACATTGAGTCCATCACCGGGAATGAGGGGCGGGTCGGAGACTACCTGCACTCGCTCCTGAGCGGACTTGCGCGCCATCATGGCGGTAGCTTGGAGAAGATTGAAGTGGAGCCGGGGCGGTTCAACATACTGGCCTGCTTCGGCGAGCCGGTGGTGACGCTCTCCACGCACCTGGACACGGTTCCGCCGTTCTTCGCTTCGCGCGAGGATGAGAACTGCATCTGGGGCCGCGGGGCGTGCGACGTGAAGGGCATCATCGCGTCGATGTTATGCGCGACGGAGTTGCTGCTGGGTGAGGGCGTCCGTAACTTTGGGCTGTTGTTCGTGGTGGGGGAGGAGAAGAACAGCGCCGGCGCCTACCACGCGGGCAAGAACCCGCGCGGGTCGAAGTTCATCATCAACGGCGAGCCGACCGAAAACCGCCTGGCGCTGGGCAGCAAGGGCGCGCTGAGGTACGAGTTGAAGGGATCGGGCAACTGGCGCTGCCCGTGGATCCTGTGCTGGGTCCGTCCACGGTCAATATCGGGCAAATCAGCGGCGGGCGGACTCCGAACGTGATCGCCGACTCAGCCGAGGCCGCGCTGATGTTCCGGCTGGTGGGAGATCCGGAGCCCGTGCGGGCGGCTGTGGCGGAAGCCACGGCGGGGCTGGCCGAAGCCAACGAGATTCTGTGTATTCCGGCGCTCCACCTGGGCGCGCTGGACGGATTCGAGACCACCGTGGTGGCCTACACCACGGACATCCCGGCGTTCAATGGCGCCTGGGGCAAGCCCTTCCTGGTGGGTCCGGGCACGATCCACCTGGCCCACACCAGCGAAGAGCGCGTCCCCAAGGCGCAATTACTGGAGGCAGTCACCATCTACAAGACTATGGTGACTCGCCTGCTGACTGCCTAACGGCTGGTTGAAACACACCGGCTGGCAGGCGAGGGAATGAAAGCCCGATCCCCACAGCCGGTAGCTCAAGCGAAGGAAGTGAAGGACATGACGAAGAAGATCGAAGTCGGCGTGCTCGGCGCCACCGGTATGGTGGGCCAGAGCTTCGTGAAGTTTCTTGAGGGCCACCCGTGGTTTGAGTTGACGTGGGTGGGCGCCAGCGACCGTTCGGCGGGGAAGAAGTACGGCGAGGCCACCTCGTGGCGGCTGGACGGATCCATGCCGGAGCGCATCGCGGGCCTCACCGTGACCGACTGCAAACCGGGCAAGTCGGCGCCGAAGTTGGTGTTTTCCGCGATGGACGCCTCAGTGGCGACTGAGATCGAGCGCGAGTTCGCCGAGGCGGGGCATTTTGTGGTTTCCAACTCGAAGAACCACCGCATGGAGAAGGACGTGCCGCTGCTGGTACCGGAGATCAACCCGGACCACCTGCGGCTGCTGGCCGAGCAGAAGAAGCGCGGCTGGAAGGGCGCCATCGCCACCAACCCCAACTGCTCCACGGTGGCGCTGACCATGGGACTGGCGCCGATGAAGCCGTTCGGCATCGAGAAGATCATCGCCACCACGATGCAGGCGATCTCCGGTGCGGGCTACCCGGGCGTCCCGTCGATGGACATCATGGGCAACGTGATTCCCTTCATCGGCGGCGAGGAAGGGAAGATGGAGATCGAGACGCAGAAGATCATGGGCGAGT
>JACRKW010000323.1 GCA_016215215.1 Acidobacteriota bacterium | reverse complement strand
GCGGGCGACCAAGCTCGGCGCATTCGACTTCCTGGAAAAGCCGCTCACCATCGAGAAGGTGCTGGTGGTGCTCAAGAACGCGCTCGAGCAACGCCGGCTCCACCTGGCGCTGGAGGAATTGAGGGACTCCGGCCGGGGCAAACTGCAGCTTATCGGCCAGAGCGTACCCATCAAAGCGCTGCGGCAGCAGATCGCGCTGATGGCCTCGACCAATGGGCGCGTGCTCATTTACGGGGAGAGCGGCACGGGCAAGGAGTTGGTCGCCCACGCCATCCACGCCCAGAGCGCCCGCGCCGACGCCCCCTTCGTCGAACTCAACTGCGCGGCCATCCCGGAGGAGCTGATCGAGAGCGAACTATTCGGCCATCGCAAAGGCAGCCTGGCCGGCGCCCTGGACGACAAGACGGGCAAGTTCGAGAAGGCCGACGGCGGAACTCTCTTCCTGGACGAGGTTGGCGACATGAGTCTGAAAACGCAGGCCAAGGTGCTGCGCGTATTGGAGGAGCAGCGCTTCGAGCCCGTGGGCTCCGCCGAGCCGGTGCAGGTGGACGTCCGCGTCATCGCTTCCACGAACAAGAATCTCGAGGACGAGATCGAGCGCGGCAACTTCCGGGAGGACCTCTTCTACCGGCTGAACGTCATTCCTTTCGAGGTCCCACCGCTGCGTGAGCGGGTTGAGGACATCCCCGAACTCGCCAATCACTTCCTGCGTGAGTTCACCACAGCATACGGCCGCAAGCCGAAGGAACTGACCCCCGAAGCCTATGCCGTGCTCCGCCAGTACGGCTGGCCTGGCAATGTGCGCGAACTGAAGAACCTCATGGAGCGGATCGTGATCATGTATCCGCAGATCCGCATCGACGCGCGCCATGTGCCGCTGCCCTCCGGGCGGAAGACGGCGGACCGTGCACAAGACCGAAGCCAGAGCCTGGTGGAGGTGCGGCAATCGGCCGAGCGCGATTACATTCTGCGCAAGCTGGAGGACTCGGGCGGCAACGTCAGCCGCGCCGCCGAGGCCCTCGGGTTGGAGCGCAGCAACTTGTACAAGAAGATGCGCGTACTCGGAATCGCTCCCAGGGAATAGGTCGTTTTGCTTCTTGCGATGATACTGCGACACCCCCTACACTGGATTCACCTGCGATGAGGGGAGAATCAGAGAGGCTGCGGCGTATTGCCGGCCCGCCCTTGTCGCATTGGAGGACTATGAAAATCAATTGGATGTGCATCGCTGGCGTGGCTCTCTGCGGCTTTGCCGCGGCAGCAAAGCCGCAAATTACTGAGAAGACTGGAGTTCGGACGCTGGCCGCCGTTTCGGAGGCGGCAACGCTGTCACGCGGATCGGCGTTCACCATTACGGGGAAAGACCTGGCGCCGCCTGATGCCGCCAAGGCCGACGTGCCCTATCCGCAGGACCTGGGCGGCGTCTCGGTGGCTCTGACCACTGCGGACGGATCGGCGGTTGTGCAGGCTTAGCGATCCTTACGCGGTGAAGGTCGCGGACCGCAACTTCGGGCTTATCACCAATACCGGCAAACCTTCAGGTATGGTGCAGGCGCGCGTGCGCCCGGCAGAGGGGGATCCGGTCAACGTCACCTACATCGCGCCGGCCAGGGCCGCGCAGACGCTTGAGATGGACGCGGCCGGACTCGGCCCCATCGAGGCCGCAGATAACGAACTGCCGGCTGAGATGAACATGGTGGAGGGTGCTGTTCTGATGATCGGCGGCCAGGAAGTGCCTGTCGCCTACCTGGGCCGCAATCCGCAGCGGCCCGGCTTCGACCGGTTGCTGGCGACGTTGCCGGAATCCGGCCTGCCCGAGGGCTGTGCGGTGGAAATCCGAGTGCGAATCGGCGAAGTAGTGAGCGCTCCGGCCACCATCCCAACGGTGGCGGGCGACAAAACGGTTTGCGACCACCCGCTGGGGATCTCTCCGACCGGGCTGGAGAGCCTGGCCGGCGGCGGATCGGTCGTCTTGGGCAGCTTCACGGTGACGCAGCAGTCCATGAGCATGACTGTTGAAGGCTTCACGTTGGACACCAAGAGCGAAAACGCAGGAGGTGAGTTCACCAAGTACGACGCCAGGGCGATGGCAGAATGGATGGCGCAGAGCGGGACCGATCGATTCGTCCTCAATCCGAACGGATGCAGCATCTTTACCGTGCCGGACACCTCCGCCTTCTTTCCCACCACGGCACTGGATGCCGGGGCCAAGCTCAAGCTCACAGGCCCGGACAGTTTGAATAAGGACGTGCCTCGCGACGCGAAGAACAATAGCTATAACGTCACGCTGAGCTCTGGCACGGGGCTGCCTTCCATTCCCGGACTGCCTTCCATCCCGGGCCTGCCCGGAGCTGGCAGTTCCAGCGCGGTGAAGAGGGGCGCATTTGCTTTGACGGGCACGGGCGGCGCTGACGTTGGGGCCTTCACGGCCAACTTGAACGTCAGCGACTCCATCGCCTGGACCAACAAAGATGCAATTACCGCCGTCAACCGCGCCGCTGACCTGACCGTCACATGGAGCGGCGGCGCCGCCGCTGACTTAGTGGAACTGGTGGGCATATCTCGAGGCAAAGCGCCCGAGGACGAGAGCAAGACCGTGAACCGGGTGTTCATCTGCTTTGCACCTGCCAGCGCGGCGAAGATCGACGTCCCCGCGTCGATACTCCAACAGATGCCTGCGGCGGAGAATCCCACAACCCCGGGCTCGAGCGACACCAGTTTCGCCACACTCTCCCTGCAGCAGACCCACTCCCCCTCCACCGGCCGCTTCCAGGCGCCGCTGGTAGCCGGCGGGCAGACCGAGCCGAGTGTGTTTGCATTCATTTACGGTTTCACCAAGATGGTTCCCTACCGGTAGCCATCGGGCCGCGAGCAGAATCAAAGGCGGGGCGCCCGGCGCCCCGCCTTACCTGTTTCAGAGTCCATTCTCCATTTCTGTGCCGGCTGGGATAGAATGACAACTTGGCCGGATCCCCGATATGGACCATCTGCTCTCGGTAGTTTTGTGCACGCCCCTCGCCGGGCTTCTTGTTCTTTTCTTCCTCCCCTCCTCCAACGCCAGGCTGATCAAGCTCTGGTCGAACTTCGTATTTCTTGCGGGCTTCCTGGTATCGCTCCCGCTCTGGTTCCGCTTTGACCCGAGCGCCGATTTCCAGTTCGTCGAAAAGGCCCCCTGGATCCCCTCGATCGGGGCCAGTTGGCACCTGGGCGTGGATGGCTACGGGGTGCTGCTGGTCCTGCTGACGACGCTGGTGGGCCTGCTGTCGATCCTCTGCTCGTGGTCGGCCATCGAGGAGCGGCTCAAGGAATACTACGGCCACTTCATGCTGCTGCAGTTCGGCATGCTGGGCGTCTTTGCAGCACGCGACTTCCTGCTGTTCTTCGTCTTCTGGGAACTCACCCTGATCCCGATGTACTTCATCATCGCCATCTGGGGCGGGCAGCGCCGCGGCTACGCCAGCATCAAGTTCGTTCTTTACACCCTCATCGGCTCCATGCTGATGCTGCTCGGCATCCTGGCCTTCTACTGGCAGCACTGGGTCCAGTTCCACCGCCAGACCTTCGACATGGCCGAACTGCTCCAGACGCAGATGCCGGGCCACCTGGCATGGTGGGTCTTCTGGGCGTTCTTCCTCGGCTTCGCGGTCAAAGTCCCGATGTGGCCACTGCACACCTGGCTGCCGGACGCGCACACCGAGGCCCCTACGGCCGGCTCCGTCATCCTGGCCGGCATCCTGCTGAAGATGGGCACCTACGGATTTATCCGATTCTCGCTGCCCATGCTGCCGGAACCCTGCCGTGACCCGAAGACCATCGCCATTGTCGCCGCGCTCTCCATCATCGCCATCATCTACGGCGCGCTGGTGAGCCTGATGCAGAAGGACTGGAAGAAGCTGGTGGCCTACTCCTCGGTCAGCCACATGGGCTTCTGCACGCTCGGCATCTTCGCCGTGAATCACGCTGGAATCGCCGGGTCCATCATCCAGCAGATCAACCACGGTGTCTCCACCGGCATGCTCTTCCTCATCGTCGGGGTGGTTTACGAGCGCCGGCACACGCGCGAAATCGCCGACTACGGCGGGCTGTTCAAGGTGATGCCGGTCTTCACCTTCGTCTTCCTCATCGCCGCGCTCAGTTCCATGGGTCTGCCCCCGCTGAACGGCTTCATCGGCGAGGTGACCATCATCAAGGGAGCGTTCGAGAAATCGTTCTGGTGGGCTCTGTCGTGCGGCATCGGCATCGCTCTGGGCGCGGCCTACTTGCTGTGGCTATTCCAGCGCACCATGCTTGGCGACCTGAAGAACGAAAAGAACAAGGGACTCAAGGACCTGAACTGGCGCGAGGTGACCTACTTCACGCCGCTGCTGATCCTGGCCTTCTGGATCGGCCTCGGCCCCAAGCCCTTCTTCACCATGGTCGATCGTAGCGTCGCCACCGTGGTGGAGCGCGTCCGCCCCGGATACTACGAGCAGCAGGGCATGGCCAATCCGCTGCTCAAGGCCGGCGATCAGGCGCGCGGCGGCTTGAGCCAGCCGGCCGGCAGTTTGGCCAAGTAGACCAAACGCTCCACCACCGGCAGCCACGCACGCACAGTGCGGCCGTTCATCAGCAGGCTACCGGCCACCAGCAGCGGGTGGGGAATCGTGGTGCAGCAGCGGGAGCAGATATCGATCTCGCCCGCCTTGCCCTCCACGTGCAGCCTGCGCATGCGCCGCATTTCTTCGCCGTCGAAGATCTGAAGCAGTTTTTGGGCCCCAACGTTACCCACCGGCGCGCCGTCCAGCATGTAGCTCTGGCAGCACGGGTAGACATCGCCGTTGTGTTTCACGTAGAGAGGCCCACGCCACAAGTAATGGCACGGGTGCTGCCACTCTCCGCTGGCGTGTCCGGCTTCCGGCCGCATCAGGTTGGTTTCGTCTTCTTTTACTCGGATCTGATCCACGCCGGGCACAGCCCGCCAGAACTGAGTGAAGGCGTCCACCTCATGCCTGTTGCCGTCCATGCGCACCATCTGCACCACCACCTGCATCTTGGAGCCCCGCTCGTGCTTCATGCGGCAGAAGCGCACGAAGTTGTCGCGCACGCGCTCGAACTTAGCGCCCTTGCGGTAGAACTCGAAGGTCTCCTTGTTGTAGCCGTCGAAGCTGAGCGTGATATGTTCCAGCGGGGTGGCAAGGAGGCGCGCGGCGGCCTGCTCGTCCAGAAGCGTACCGTTTGTCGAGATCAGGGTGGAGACGCCGTGGCGCCGGCACAGGCCGATGCGGTCAAAGATCCTGGGGTCCAAGAGAGGCTCGCCCAGCCCGATCAGCATCATGTGCTCGGCTGTTGATCCTGCCTGGTTCAACAGGGCCTCAAACACCGGCTCGTCCATGTCCTCTTTGGGCTGCGGGTGCGTCTCGCGGGGACACATCGGGCAGTAGATGTTGCACTTGGCCGTGGTCTCGACGATATACTCCACCGGCAGCGCGCCCAGGCGGCTCTTGCCTCGCAGGTAGCCCCACAGCAGTTTGGTCCGGTTCCAGGCTCGCATGGGAAGGGGAAACGTCCCTCTCATTGTAGCCGCGCCGGTCCGGCGGGCTGTGTTGAGATGGGAAGAACATGAGGATCACCCTGACAGGCGCCTCTGGCTTCCTGGGCTCGGCAATCCGGGCCGCCCTCGAAGCGGAGAACCACGAAGTCCGCGCCACAGGCCGGCAGACGCCGTCCGAGACCAGCCTTGCCGGCTCTGCCGCCGTCATCCATCTGGCCGGCGAACCGGTTGCACAACGCTGGACGGCGGCGGCGAAGGAACGCATCCGCTCCAGCCGCGTGGACGGCACTCGCCGCCTGGTAGAGGCGCTGAGCACGGTCTCGCCGCGCCCGGAGGCGCTGGTCTGCGCCGCGGCCATCGGCTACTACGGAGACCGGCGCGACGAAGTCCTCACTGAGGACTCTGCCCGCGGCGAGGGCTTCCTCGCCGAAACCTGCGCCGCGTGGGAGCAGACCGCCGATTTGGCGCTCTCGCTGGGGATTCGTGTGGTCCGCTTGCGCTTCGGCGTCGTGCTCGGATCGGGCGGCGGGGCCTTGAGCAAGATGCTGCTGCCGTTCCGCCTGGGTTTGGGCGGCCCGCTGGCCGGCGGCGCCCAGTGGATGTCATGGATCCACATCGACGACGCCGTCCGCATGGCTTGCTGGGCCGTGTCCAACTCCCAGGTGCGCGGCGCGGTGAACGCCGTTGCGCCAACGCCAGTCCGGAACGCCGAATTCACCCGAGTCCTGGCGGAGACATTGCGAAGACCGGCGATTCTCCCAGTCCCATCGCTCTCTCTGCGGCTGCTCTACGGTGAGATGTCCTCCATTCTGACCGGCAGCCAGAGAGTGCTCCCGGAAGCCGCTCAACGCGGCGGCCTCACCTTCGGCCACTCCGATCTGGCCGAAGCGCTGCGCGCTTTGCTATAGTGGAAGGGTTATGTCGATTCCGAACGTCCGCCGTTTCCGCATTACCGGCCCTCAGGGCCAGGAAGCCACCCTCATGGCCGTGCTGCCGAAGGGCATGGACGCCGCCGCGTATGTCGCCGATGCCTCCAAACGTTTTGACTGGAAGGCCTGGGAGGATATGCAGCAGAAGCAGTTCAAGGTCCGCGTTGGCCAGCAGAAGCAGAAGAAGGCGAAGTAACAACTCCCCTTCCCCAACCGATTTCGCACATTCGGGCAGGTCTTCGGACCTGCCCGTTTTGCGTCAGCGGATGGATCCCTTCAGAATACGCAGCGCCCGCAGCGCCTCGCGCGCCACGGAAGCGTCATCGTCCTTGGAGAGTTTCTCCAGACCTGCCACAGCATCGGCCGACCCGCACCCGGCCAGCGCCTGGGCCAGCCCGGCTTTCTCATCACGCGTGGTTGCCTGACCCAGCGCCACGATGATGGCCGAGCGCGGCTCCGGCTTGAGCGCCAGCTCGCTCAGATACGGCAGCGCCACTCCGCGCCATGCCTTCTGATTCAGGCTGTTGACAAGGTAGCCGACCGGCCCGAAGCTCGAGGTATCCACATTCCCGAGCAGCGCCAGCGCGAAGGCTTGCGCCAGCCTGGGCGAGGTCTTCCTCTCGTCCGACCAGGCCTTTTCAACCGTGGGCCGATCCTCGGCCGCTGCCAGCCTACCCAGTCCCTCGGCGGCGGCGGCGCGTGCATCGTCGTCCTTGTCGGCTACCAGGCTCAGGAACAGAGGCCGGTTGGCTGGATCGCCGATTTGCGCCAGGGCGACCAGTACCGCCCGGCGCACCTTTTTATTTGCCGGGCTCTCAAGCACTCGCTTCAGGCCGGGAACGGCCTCCTTGGATCCCAGAATACCGGCTGTCTCGATGGCCGCCAGTTGTACTCTTTCGTCCAGGTCGCGCATCAGGAACGCGACGTTCGGACCGGCGGAGCGGTCGCGCGTCTTCTGAAGTGCCACCAGGGACTCGTACATCAGCCGGCTGTCCTTGGATTTCAGCGCCTCCACCAGCACCGGCACTGCGGCGCGAGCGCGCAGGACGCCCAGCGCGCGCGCGGCGTTCGCGCGGACTTCCATCGATACCCCGCCCCGAACCAACCCGATGAGGGCCTCAGTGATCTCCGGCCGCAGCGGCGTATCGGCGTCGATCGCCTCGTTGTTACCCTCAAACCACCTGCTGCCCGTCAACCCCCCGGCCCGCCTGAGACTCGCCGACATGCCCCGGTCCACGTAGCCCGGCAGGTAGAAGTTCACCAGACCGTCGGTGGCCCGGATTTGAACCTCGGCGTCGTTGTCGGAGCATGCCGCTGTCAACGCCTCGAGTGAACGCTGCGACCCAGCCGCCACCAGCGCTTTGACGGCCTCACGCCGCACTTCCAGGTCGCTGTCCTGCAAATAGGGTGTAATGCGCGGAATGGCCGGAGAGCCCTGCCTGGCGTACTCCCGCAAGTCCTTGATCTTCTGCTTATTGGCCTCTTTGTCCTGCCAGCACAACGCAGGCATGCTCAGCAGCAGGGCCAGCATCAGACCGGTGTGCTTCATGGGCTTGAAATCCGCTATCGGACAAACTCGACTTCGACGCGCCGCGGAATCAGCCCGGCTTCAAAGCCGAGGTCGAGCAGCTTCTGGGCGGCCTTAGGAATCACCTCGCCGGCGTCCACGGTGTAGTGGTTCACGTACATACCGACGAACTTTTCCGCCAGCGCCGGCTCCATATCCCGAGCAAACTGCATGGCGTAGTTCAGCGCCTCTTCGTGATTGTCCAGCGCGTAAGTGATGCTTTCCTTCATCAGGCGGCAGCACTCGGCCCGGACATCTTCCGGAAGCTTCCGCAGCAGGGCGTTGGCGCCCAGCGGCAGCGGAAGGTCATAGGCGGACTTGAACCACCGGCCCAGGTCCGTGATCTGGTGGAATCCGCCTTTGGCGAACGTCAACTGCGCCTCGTGGATCACCAGAGCGACATCCACGATGCGCTCCTTGAGGGCTTCCAGAACCTGGTCGAAAGGGATCACCACCGCTTCAAAATCCGGCTCCATGATCTTCAGCGCCAGATAGGCGGTGGTCATCTTGCCCGGCACGGCGATACGCTTGCCCTTCAGTTCCTCCACGGTCATGGGCACGCTGGAAACCAGCAGCGGTCCGTATCCGTCACCGATCGACGATCCGCTGGCCAGCAGCATGTACTTGTCGGCGACGTACGGGTAGGCGTGGTATGAGATCGCGGTCAGATCGTAGACACCCTCCATCGCTTTCCGGTTCAGGGATTCGATATCTTCCAACACATGACGAAACTGCACCAGCCTGGAACGGATCTTGCGCGTCGCCAGAGCATAGAACATGAAGGCGTCGTCAGAATCCGGACTGTGCGCGCAAACGATTTCCTGAGGTGAAGAAGGCTGCATAGAGGGGGGAAACTCTTACTATAGCAAACGGACCTTCTTGCCACCGCCCGGCGCTACGCTGAGCCGGCGACCAACTGTTCCAGTTCGGGCCGCACC
>JACRKW010000024.1 GCA_016215215.1 Acidobacteriota bacterium | reverse complement strand
GCTCCTCGCGAATTCTCTCGAAGATCAGCACGTTGGAATCGACGGCCATGCCGATCAGCAGGATGATGCCGGCGATGCCCGGCAGCGTCAAGACGGCCTTCAGGTAGGCCAGCACGCCGATCAGGATGACCGCGTTCATCAGCAGAGCGATGGTCGCGTTGACGCCGCTCATGTGGTAGTAGGCCAGCATGATGAAGATGACCACCACCAGGCCGACGACGCCGGCCAGCAGTCCCTGGTGAATCGAATCGGCTCCGAGCGACGGCCCCACGGTCTGTTCCTGCATGTATTGGATTCCAGCCGGCAGGGAGCCGGCCCGCAAGACGAGCGACAGGTCGGCCGCATCCTGCTGGTCCCGGGCGCCGGTGATCCGGCCCTGATCTTCAATCCTGTTCTGGATGGTTGGCGCGCTGCGCACCTGGCCGTCCAGCACAATGGCCAGACGCTGGCCGACATTGGCCTCGGTGAAGCGGCCGAAACGGCCCTTGGCGTCCTGGGAGAGGACAAACGAAGTTTCCCATTTCCCGAACTCGTCCTGCGCCGGCTTGGCGTCGCGCAGGTCACGGCCGGTAACCACGGGCGTCCGCGACACCAGGTACCAGCCCTCATTCTGTGGGCTGGAGGCCGACGGAACCGAACGCAGCAGCTTGGTATTCAGCGGCAGCACGCCGCCGTTCTTGGCCAAACCGTCTTCCTGGCGAGGGAACGGGCCGTCCTTGACCTCATAGAGCTCCAGCATGGCCGCAGTCTGTAGGATCGACTTCACGCGGGCCGGGTCATCCATACCGGGCAGCGAAACCAGAATCTCGCTCTCATTGCCAGTGCCGCCGCGCAGCTGAACGCTGGATTCAGCCAGCCCGAGGCCGTTGATGCGGCTCTCGATGGTGGTCATTGACCTGGTCACTGTGTCCTTCTTGAGGGTCAGGGCCTCGGTCGGCTTCATCGTCAGACGGTAATCGGTGGAGTTCAGCGGGGTGAGCGTCCAACTTGCCATCACATCGGCGACCGCGGTCCGGAAGGCTCCCGTCTTTTCAGAAGGCACGCCCTTGACGAAAACTTCGATCTTCTCGGCCTCGGCGATCGTCTTGGGCTCGGTGTTCTCCATGGAGGCGAACGGAATGGCCTGCTTGCCGAGCTCGCCCTTCAGGTGCTCCATCTGCATGATGGCCTCCGCCTTGAAGGCGTCCTGCACCTGCACCTGGAGGACCAACAGGGTGCCGCCCCGCAGGTCGAGTCCCAGCCGGATGTTGTTCTTCCAGTTTCCGATCAGCTCATCCGTCGATTTCGGTATGCCGACGATGCCGTACAGGCAGATCAGCACGGTAGCGACAATCAGGACAGCTTTCCACTTGAGGTTCTGCATGTTTGAATTACTTCCCGCTCGGTCAGGACTTTTTCTCCGCCTCTTTCAGGCTGGCCACGGCGCCGCGGATCATCTGGAGCTTCACGTCGCCCGGCTTGACGCGAACCACGATGGTGTCGTCGTCATTGACTGAAGTGATGGTACCAACAATGCCGCCGGTGGTGATCACCTCGTCGCCGCTTTTCAGCGAGGCGAGCATCTGCTGCTGCTTCTTCTTCTGCTTCTGCATCGGCATGAAGAGCAGGAAGTAGAAGATCCCGAAAATCAGGATGATGGGCAGGAACTGGAGCAGCGCGTTGGGGGCCGCCGTAGATTGGAACAAGATGAAGCTCATTTCCATTCGGTATCACCCGAAACAGGCCCCGCCCCTCGGCTTGCGACGCGCCGGTCCGCCTTCGCATTCCAACCTTGCCGCTGAGGGCATCAGGGCTGGGTTCGAACCGGGGCAAGCGACCGCGCAGTCTTCAGGAACGCGGGGAAGGTCCCAAACAGAATAGCCTCCCGCATCCGTCGCATGATGTCAAGGTAATAGGTAAGGTTGTGGAGCGAGGCCAACGTACTGAAGGCCATCTCACCAGCCTGGAAGAGATGGCGAAGATAGGCCCGAGAGCACGTTCGGCAGGTGTAGCAGCGGCATTGTTCGTCCAGCGGGCGGGCGTCGTCGCGGTGCTGCGCCTGCTTGATGATCAGCTTGCCTTCCCGGGTGAACAGGCAGCCGTTGCGCGCGTTGCGCGTGGGCATGACGCAGTCCATCATGTCGACGCCGCGGGCGACGTATTCCGGCAGCTCCTCGGGCATGCCGACGCCCATGACGTAACGCGGCCGGTCGGCGGGTAGCAGGGGCGCGGCCGTTTCGGTCATCTCGAGACTCAACTCGCGCGGTTCGCCGACGCTCAGTCCGCCGATGGCGTAACCGTCGGCGTCGAGTTCCAGCAGACTCTGGGCGCATTCGCGGCGCAGGTCCGGGTAGATGGAGCCTTGCACAATGGGGAACAGCGCGTTGCGCGGCTGGCGCTCTTTCATGCGTTCGCGGTAGTGGCTCATTCCGCGTGCCGCCCAGCGCACGGTGAGCTCCATCGACTTGCGCGCCGCCTTCGGAGTGGCCGGATAGTCGGTGCACTCGTCCAGCATCATCATGATGTCGGAGCCCAACGCCAGTTGAACATCGACGACATTTTCGGGCGTGAAGAGGTGGGAATCTCCGTTCAGGTGCGAGCGAAAGAGCACGCCCTCTTCCTTGAGCTTGCGGAGCTGGCTGAGCGACCACACCTGGAAGCCGCCGGAGTCTGTGAGGATGGCCCTGGGCCACTGCATGAAGCCGTGCAGGCCGCCAAGGCTCTCCACCAGCTCATGTCCGGGGCGCAAGTAAAGGTGGTAGGTATTGGACAGGATGATCTTGGCGTCGAGCTCCTCCAGAAGTTGTTTCTGGGTGAGTCCTTTGACGGTGGCCTGCGTGCCAACGGGCATAAACACGGGCGTTTCCACGACGCCGTGAGCGGTGTGCAGGAGGCCGGCTCGGGCGCCTGTTTCGGGGCAGACGGCCTGGATTTCAAACTGAAGCGTCTTCAAGGGGTAAACTATATAGTTTAGCCCCCCTTACTAATCCCATGTCGCTGCGGTTCTACAACACTCTCACCCAGGAACTTGAGGAGTTCTCGCCTGCCGAGGGCAAGACTGTCCGCATGTACACGTGCGGGCCAACGGTCTATCACTACGTCCACATCGGCAACTTCCGGACCTTCACGTTCCAGGACATCTTGCGGCGAACGCTGATCGCCCGCGGCTATGTGATGGACCACGTGATGAACATCACCGATGTGGAAGACAAGATCATCCGCAACGCGATGGCGGCCGGGCAGACGCTGAAGGAGTACACATCCCAGTACACTCAGGCGTTCCTGGACGATTCGGCGCTGCTGCGATTGCAGCGGCCGGAGCGGCTGGTGTTCGCCACCGAGCACATCGACGATATGGCGGCGGCGATCGGCAAGCTGGCGGCATCCAGCCACACCTACGTGAGCGAGGGCTCGACGTATTTCCGGATCGGGTCGTTTCCCGAGTACGGGAAGTTGTCGCATACCAACTTCAGCGGCAACATCGCCGGCGCGCGCGTCCAGGTCGATGAATACGACAAGGACGACGCCCGCGACTTCGTGCTGTGGAAGGCGCAGAAGCCGGGCGAACCGGGATGGGAGACGCCGCTTGGCCCGGGGCGGCCGGGCTGGCACATCGAGTGCTCTGTGATGGCGATGAAATACCTGGGCGAGACGATCGATATCCACACCGGCGGCGTGGACCTGATCTTCCCGCACCACGAGAACGAAATCGCACAGTCGGAGGCGCTGACGGGCAAACGGTTCGTGCGCTATTGGATGCACGCCCAACACCTGATGGTGGAGGGCCAGAAGATGTCGAAGTCGCTGGGCAACTTCTACACGCTACGCGACATTGTGGAGCGCGGCTACCAGCCGGAATCGATTCGCTACCTTCTGGCTTCGTCGCAGTACAACAAGCAGCTCAACTTCACCTTCGACGGGCTGAAGGCGGCCGCGACTTCGATCGAGCGGCTGCGCAACTTCGATCTAAGGCTGAAGAACGACCGGCTGGCGGCGGGGCTCAACGCGGAGATGGAAGAGCGTTCGGCGCGCGCGCTGGCGGACTTCCACGCCGGGCTGGACGACGACCTGAACACCGCCGATGCTCTGGCGGCGATCTTCGAGTACGTGCGTGAGGCCAACACGGCGCTGGACGCCGGGCAGTTTCTGGCGGGCAACGTGGCCTCGGCGGGCAGACTTCTGGCGGAGTTCGACGCTATCTTCGAGGTGTTGAAGCCTACCGGGACTGCCGGATCGCTGAGCGATGCCGAGATCGCAGGGCTGGTGGAAGAGCGCGCCAAGGCGAAGAAGTCGAAGAACTTCGCGCGGGCCGACGGGATCCGCAACGAGCTGCTGGAAAAGGGCGTGGTGCTCGAAGATACCAAGGACGGGGTGCGCTGGAAGCGAAAGTGATATGAAGATCCAAACCAAAGCCGTGCACTCCGGCGACCGGAAAAGGGCGCAGAAGCAGATTCCGGTGTCCACACCGGTTCACTTTGCTGCGAGCTGGATCTGCTCCGATCAGGCCGAGCAGGACCGCATCTTCGGAGCCGAGGAGAAGGGCTTCGCCTACTCGCGGTATCTGAATCCCACCAACGAGGCGCTGGAAGAGCAGGTGACGGCGCTGGAGAACGGGTACGGCTCGCTGGCGTGCGCTTCAGGAATGATCGCGCTGCAACACGCATTGATGGCGGCGCTGCTGGATCGTCCCAAGCGGGTGCTTTGCGCGCGGGACATCTACGGGGCGACGCTGAAGCTGCTGTACGACGTGCTGGCGCCCTTCGGCATCGAGACGCGGCTGGTCGACACCAATGACATGGCGGCGGTACAGACGGCGGTGAACGAATTCGAGCCGGGCGTGCTGCTGATGGAGACCATTTCAAACCCGCTCCTGCGGGTGGGCGACATCCCGGCGCTGGCGGGGGTGTGCCGCGCGGCCAAGGCAGCCTTGATCGTGGACAATACCTTTGCCACGCCGCTGCTGGTGCGGCCGCTGGAACTGGGCGCGCAGATTGTGGTCCACAGCCTGACGAAGTACCTGGGAGGCCACGGAGACACACTCGGCGGCGTGATCACCACCGACGAGGAGCACTTCGAAACCGTGCGGCGGCTCTCGCGCATCGCCGGCCCAGTGCTGGGTCCGATGGAGTGCTACCTGACGATGCGAGGCATCAAGACGTTCCCGTTGCGGGTAGAACGGCAGTGCAGGAATGCACAGGGACTGGCCGCCTGGCTGCGGGGACACGCCGGCGTGGAGCGGGTATATTACCCCGACGACCCAGCGCACCCGGACGCCGGGGTGATCCGGCGTCTGCTCGATGGAGGCCTCTATGGCGGCATGGTGAGCTTTGAGCTCAAGAACGCGCGGACCAAGACGGAGGTCTTCAGTTTCCTGGACCGGCTCCGGATGTGTGTGAAGGCGACATCGCTGGGCGACGTGCACACGATGGTGCTTTACCCATGGATCGCTTCGCACAGGGATGTCCCGCCCAAGCAGAAGGAACGGATGGGGCTCCAGGAAAACCTGGTGCGGTTCTCGGTGGGGATTGAGGACCTGGGCGACATCATCGCCGACATCGAACAGGCTTTGAGGTAGGACGTCGGCCGGAGCGCCAACTATTGAGGCGGATCGGTTCTTCCGTTCAGAAACAGATTGGCCGTGAACACCAACAGCGAAAGAAGTACGATGGTCGACCCGGCGCCGATCGCTTTCTCCGCGCTCTTGTGACCCAAGGTGTACAGCGTCAGGCTCGCCATCATCACGGGCAATCCAATGTTGTGCCCCCAGCAGTGTAAGGCCGCAAGCCGGCTCCGGCAGCAGGCAGGAAACAGGACATAGACAAAGCCCGTGATCGACATCGTGGTCCAGCCCAACAGCGAGAGGTGGGCATGGACGGACGACAGAAGAAAATCGCCGGAGATGCCCATGGCGAGACCCAGTACCAGCCCGATCACCATGTAGACCGCCGATATCCGCAGCATCCAGATCCCAATCATTCATTGCCTCCTTGGCGTTGCCGGGCCTCAGGCCCCCCGGTGTGGATTTCAACCCAAGGAGTGACGCAGGTCTGTGACTGCAGTCACAGAATGAAGAACACCGGACGGCGCGCGGCGAAAGCTTGCAGCAGACGGGCCCACTTGGAGGCGACTCGACCAGACCGGCGCAGCGGCTGGGCTTGAGAAGCGCCTTCTGCTCGTCGACTGGGAGGACAAACCTATCCTCAGAAGATGCCCCCGCCAGGCTGGCGAACGGGGATTGAAACTGCTAGTCGCGACGGACGATTTCGCGTGCCGCGGCGTCGTGGCGCGCCTAATCCAGCGGCTTCAGCCTGATGTTGCGGAACGTGACTTCGTAGCCCTCGGCCTCAAGTCCGATGTAACCGCGCCGCAGACCGACGCCGGCGAGTTCGCATACCACCGCGCCGTTCACGGCCATGGTAATCCGATCCCCCTGCACGCGCAGTTCGTAGTTGTTCCATTCGCCGGCCGGTTTGATCCGATTCTCCTTCATCTCCTTCATCAGGTTGAACCGCTTCAGGACGCCGTCGGTGATAGTTTCGCCGAAAAGATACCCGCCGGTGAGGCCGGTCTGGGCCTGGTGCCAGATGTCGCCGAAGCGGGTCATGCGCACGCCGATGCCACTGTTGTACTTCTTCTCTTCGGGTCCGCGGGGGGTGAAGCGCCAGTCCACCTGGAGGATGAAGTCGCCCAGTTCCTTGTTGTAACGGAGCCACTCGTGGCCTCCGGTTCCGTCGCAGATCAGGGCGCGCTGGGCCGCATCGACACGCCATTGCATCCTGGGGTCTACGCCGCCGATCGATGGGATCGGGACGCGCGTCCACCCCTTGAGCGGCTCGTCCGGAAGCAGGTCCGTCCATCCACTTTCCTGCGCGTTCAGGGGCACGCTGAGCAGTGCGGCGGCCAATCCTGCGCCGGCCAGCGCCAAAGCGAATCGGGTTTTGATAGAGAGCATGACAACTCCGTATGAGCGGGGAAGAATGGCGAGGGTCCAGCCAGCCAGGAGGCGATCCGGCCCGCGCGCCCATCAGTATATAGAGAAGAGCTGCTCGCCGCTCGTTTCCAAACTGTGCGTGCCCAAGCGTTCGCGCCCGCCGTCCACCGTCTTCAGCCAACGCCGGGAGAGGCCGGTACTTTCTGGACAACAGTGTCTTTTTACACGAATCATTAGCCTTGAGTCGTGAATTGTCCATGCGCATCGAATAGGCGCGGCAAGAATGGGACCGAAAGTCCCCTTGCATCCCTCACATCGTTGATGTAGTATCACTCGTACCGTTTTGTAAGCTCGAAGCACGCCGTCGACCAAGGAGGACCTATGGGTAGCGGTGCAGGAGCTGTTACAGCCCCAACAAGCAAGATTTCACAAGGCCCGTGGACGCGAATTCGCCCGCTCCAGCGCGACGAACTCGATCCCTATACCGTGGCTGGAATGACCATGGCGGAGATCACCTGGGGAGGGTTCCGGAACAATCTCGCCCGCGTGATGTCCTACTGCCCAGCCTTGATTCAAACCGAGGTCGAGTATTGCAATACCTTCATATTCGATCCTCCAACTTTCCGTGGATCTGTGCAGGAGNGGCCGGCTTCAATGACCGTTTCCTCAAGGAGTTGGTCATCTCGAAGACATCGCTGATCAACCGGTCCCGTTACTCGGTTACGCACCACTCGGGCATCGGGATGAGACTGTTCAGCGACGCTGGGCGCGCGGAGGAGGGACACGCGAAGCTTCTCCATCTGCACGAGCACGAGGCGCATCCCTCGGTCTACACCGAGCTCGAACGAGTGGTGCTGGACTACACGGCCAAGGTGACTCGAGACGCGCATTCGGTCAGCGACGCCGATTTTGCCCGCTTGCGGGAGGCACTGGCTGCGGATTCTCGCCGGGATCCCCGGCTGGCCGCTCTGCCCGCGGACCAGTTTGCCCGGCACGTGGACTCCCGGATCGTCGAACTGACCTGGCTTTGTGGCCATTTTTGCCTGCTGAACCGGTGGTTCACCGTCCTCCAGGTGCCGGATGAGGGTCCGCTTGATGAGGATAACTTCACCGCGTTTTATGAGTCTCTCGTGCCTGCCGACATCCGCCAGCGCAACGAGATGATTCTCGACGGCGGTTTCTGACCGCGACAGCCGGTCTGATGGAGGCGCGCGAAGCCCTTCGTTTGCCTGCGGTTTGAGGCTCGTTGGGCTTTGCCGAGGTTCGACATTCGGGGTCAACTATCATGAGCTCAATACTTCCTGCTCCCTATATGGCGCCGCTGTGTCTGGCGGCCTACGACAGTCAGGCTTACGGTCCGCTGTTTGCAGTCAGCGACGAGGGCAGCGCCGGACAAATCGTCCTGGAAGCTGCCTATTCGTCCGCCAAGGCGCAGGCCCTGGGGCCGCTGGATCCGCTCTGCCTGGGCGTGGCGCTCGACGGCGAACGCATGACCAGCGCGGGCGAGGTCCCCATCGGCCCGGAGGAGTACGACGCTCTGAATGCCGTGGCGGCCGGAAAGCTCATGTGCACCACCAACGTCGGCGTCCGTGTAAATACGAGGCTGGAGCAGCAATTGCCCGAGTTCCGGGTGACGGCGGCATCAGCCTCCGACCAAGCCTGGGTGGACTCCGTTGTAGCCGCGTTCGCTCCATTCCTGAAAACTCCGAATGGCCTGCCCAGGCCTTTGGTGGTGCGTCTGTCTGTCGAGCAGGGTCAGGACCCATCTGTTCTCACCGCCGTGATGGAGCGCCTGGAGGCCGCGCGCAAAGAAGGCAAGATCGGTCCGGCGAACCTGCACCGCTTCGCGGCGCTGATCGTCTTTGAAAACGAGATTACGGGCGAGGATCAGCTCAGCGCCATCGAAGCCGCCCTGGAAGCGGCCGCGCGCGCCGGCCTGAAGGAAGTGGCAGTGGATGCCGAGTTGCGGGAAGCGTCTCGCCGCCGGCTAGGCGTCCAGTCCCTGCTCAACATCCTCGATACCGCCCAATTGCAGCGGCTGCTCACCGCCGCCCAGAAAGCCAGGGTGCGTCTCTCCTACCGCTACCAGTTGGACGTAGAATCGGCGGCGCGCACAATCTGGACCGGTTTGCACACCGCGCGCGTAAACGGTTTCTCCGCCGGCAAGTACGGACTCTTCCCGCTCACGCTGGAAGAGCAGGCCACGGCCATTGAACTGATCACGCGCTGGACCGCGGGCTGGACCGCCATTCCTGCCTTCTACATCGACACGCCGCTGGTTACCGCCACCGAGGTATACGACGTCTCCCGCTGCGAAGAAGCCGCGAAGGTGTGGCTCAAGATGGCCCGCGGATGCGGAGCCAAGATCGCGCTGTTCGACAGCCCCGATCGCGTCACGCCGCGCCGGCTGGTGCGACAATCTGACGCAAAGGACGACCCCGGCGTCCTGACTGTCGACGCCATCGAGCGAATCGCCGCATACGCCAACGAGATCGGCGTTTCCGTGCTCTGGTCGGGCGGCATTTCCAGCCGCCAGGCGTACGAACTGGCTCGCCGCCGCCTGTTCGGGATCTTCAGCACCTCCAGCACGGCCCATAAGATCGCGGTTACGGCGCAGTTTGAGCGCGATCCGCGCATGGCCGCCGAAAACGAGCCGACCGAATTCGGCGTCCGCAGGATCCACGCCCTGGTCCAGGGCGGGTTCCTTAGCGCCCGGCTTGGCGAGAGCGATCCGCAATTGGCGCAATCCATTCAGAACAAGGCCGGCGCCCTGCTCGATGCCGAACAGGACGCGGCGCGATCCGCGGTAGAGCTTGCCGGGCTGAACGCGGACTTGGTGCAAGGGTGGCGTCGCCTGCACGGCGCCGGCGCCGGTTCATACGCCAGTGCTGTGACGGGCCCGCCGGAGCCGGTACCGGCCGACTCTGTGCGCGTGTTCCGGGGACGCAAGCAGCCTGCCCTCGGGAGGCCCTCCCTCCTAGGCCAACTCGCCACGGTATTCATGCCCCTCACCGGCCAAATGCAGCGACTGTACGGCCTCACCGCCTATCTGCCGGCGGTGCCTCCGGCGAATCCGAACTCCGCGTTACCAGATGAAGTAGCGCTGGTGTTCTACCGCACCAAGAACGCCTATCACGAGGCCAAGCGCTGCGTCGGAGGCCGTGCCTATGGCGCCATGCACGAACTGGTGTTCGACATGGCGGCCAGCAAGAGCGATTTCCCGGAGTTGTTCCGGGGCGCTCTGGAGTTCGACAAACCCTACCACCTCTTCAACCGGAGCGTGGACTGGCAAACCGGCTGTGCGCGTCTGTATCTCGGAGCACGTTTGCCTGAGGTCAAACCGGAGGCCTTCACCGCCCATATCGCCGGCATCGCCACGGCGCTGCAGAGGTCGCCGGGCGAATTGGATGCCGCGATCTTCTGCGCCGCCGCAGACTGGCTGGTCTGGTGGGAGCATTCCCCCAAACCGATCGAGAGGGATTTCGGGTTCCAACCGGTCGCCTCGGCGGCTTTCAGTTCGACGGCCCGCATGTTGCGGATGCCGCCGAGCCTCACCCGGCCCTACGCCGGCTTGTCGCTCGAAGAAAAGGGCGATTTCGTGAACTTCCAGTTTGCCCGGACTTGACCGCCGGAAGCGGCGGCGGACGGCTGCGTGCACTGAGTGAAAAGGAGAAAGAACGATGGGCGATGAGAACGGCAACCTGCTTCAAGACGCCAGAGTGTATCTGTCCGGCCCGATGGACTTCGTCGCTTCACGGGCGGTGGAGAAGGCCACGGGTTGGCGGAATCGCGTCGGCCAGTTCCTCCGCTTCTATGGGGTGACCGTCTTCGACCCGTGGGAGAAGCCCGAGGTCCGTGGAATGCACGAATTCGGCAAGGAGGGCGAGGGGACCACCGACGTGCGCGCCGGCTGGACATACAAGGGGGGCAAGGAGGGCGCTTCGGCGCGCTCCAAGATCGCCGAGTCCTTCTGGCCCGCGCTGCACATCGACCTGCGCATGGTCGATACCAGCGATTTCGTCGTCTGTTACTGCCCGACCAATATCTACAGCGTTGGAACGCCCCACGAGATCATCCTCGCGCGGCAGCAGCGCAAGCCGGTCCTGTTCGTCAGCCCTTATGTCCACTTCGACAAGTTGCACGAACTCCGCCAGCACCTGGCGGGTGACCCGAAGGGTCTCCAGCTGCTGGACGAACTGGCGCGCGAGGTCCCTATCAAGGAGAACCTGAACGCCAGCCCCAGCCTCTGGTACATGCCTCTGGTTGGGGGTGAGCACTTCTTCGACGGCTTCGGATTCGCACAGTACCGTGACCAATTTGCATGGCCCGAGATAGCGCTCGATACACACGAGCGAAACCATCCACCTCAGAAGCCGCTGCTGCCGTTCATCGCGGCAGCGAATCAGAAATTACCCCAGAAGTGGGACCATCGCCTGGAGGATTTCGTCGACAACGACGACTGGCTCCTGTGGGATCTGAGCCGCGAGGATGGCGGATCGGCCTGCGCTGGGGCGAAAGCACAGGGAAGTAAGTAAACCCGGCGTCCAGGCCGGACCGCGGTCTTCCATAGACGAAATGAAGGGGGTCTTATGCGCGTTCGAAAGAGTCAGTCTGGCCTGACCGTCAATTCGATTGCCGGGAGCCACGTGGTGTTCTTCGGCCTCGATCTGGCGGCGTCCAAGCGCCCCGGATTCCGGGGCTTCGCGTTTGAGCGCACCGATCACAAGAAGGGTGAAACCTACTGGCTGCGCTCCACCAAGAGCTTCAAGGAAACGGCGCCGAATCCGGCCGCCGGCACAAAGCTCTCAAGCCGGGACCACCCGTTCCAGGCGTTTCAATGGGCCGACTACAGCGTTGCTCCGGGGCAGAAGTACACCTACAACATCGTGGCCCTGTACGGTGACCCAGCCAACCTGCAAGCCAAGGCGCAACTGACCGTCGACATCACGACCGAGACCGAAACGGGCCCCGGCCACTCGGCGTTCTTCAATCGCGGCTCGGTGGCGACGCAGGAATACGCCCGCCGCTTCGGAAACAAGAAGCCGAATAAGGTTGGGCAGGACGCGTATGACTGGCTCTCGCGCGGACTGCTTAAGGCGCTCCTCGATTTTCTGGGCCGCGCCAAGAAGGGCTGGTCCATCCATGGCGCGGTCTACGAGTTTCAGTGGCCGGATGTCCTCGCGCGCCTGAAGCAAGTTCACTTGAATGGCGCCGTGGTCAAGGTGCTATTTGACGACATCGAAGCCTACCAGACAAACAAGAAGACAGGTAAGAAGGAGCCCAAAGGCCCCTTCAAGAAGAACCGCGATGCCATTGCCAAGGCGAAGATCAAGTCGCTCTGCAAGGGCCGCGCCAACGGCAAGCTCATGCACAACAAGTTCTTTGTGCTGAGCTTCAAAGGAAAGCCCAAGGCCGTCTGGACCGGATCCACCAACCTGACCGAGAACGGCATCTTCGGCCACTCCAACCTGGGCCACATCGTCGAGGACGAGACCGTCGCGCAGGCATACATGGACTATTGGAACCGGCTGAACGACGACCCGGGAATCGATAAGGACTACCGGGATTCCAACGTGCAGGCTTCCCCGGCGCCGCCGGTGCCGTGGAAGGGCACGGCCGCGGTGTTCTCCCCGCGAGGAACGGACCTGGACTCGCTCAACTGGTACGCGCGGCTGGCAGGCAAGGCCAAGGGCGGTTTGTTCATGACCTTCGCCTTCGGGATGCACGAGAAGTTCAAGGACGTCTACAACAAGAACGACAACATCCTGCGCATGGCCTTGCTGGAGAAGGAGGGCAACAATCCCAAGACCCTGCAGCGGGACAAGCAGGACATCCAGAACATCCGCAACCGCCCTAATGTCGTTCTCGCCATCGGCAACCGCATCGTGACCAACGCCTTCGACAAGTGGCTGTCGGAGATGCCGCAGATCACCGCCGGAGTGCACGTGTACTGGATCCACACCAAGTACATGCTCGTGGATCCATTGGGGGCCGACCCGGTGGTGGTCACCGGAAGCGCCAACTTCAGCAAGGCCAGCACCGATACAAACGACGAGAACATGCTGGCGATCCACGGCGACAAACGGATTGCCGATATCTACTTCGGTGAGTACATGCGCCTCTACTCGCACTACGCGTTTCGCGAGGTCGTGAAGTGGCACACCGAAAAGGTCGCCGCCGGCAAGCCTGAGGACTGGAAACCCCAGTTTCTGATCTCCAATGACAGTTGGATGAAGCCCTACTTCGACCCAGCCGACAGAAGCGGACGGCGGGCCCGGCGCGAGTACTTCGCCGGACCGATGTCGGTTTGACCGCCCGCGGCACATCTGGCGCTGGAGCCGGCGGCAGGCACGTTGTTTACATGCCGCTCAGTTGACCCGGCCTACCGAGGCGTCCGATGCTTGGAGTCGAGCATCCGATGGACCTCCTGCGTCGAAGGGCACCAGTTGCTGCTGCGGTCTTGTGGCTGGCCTGCCACCCTGTTCAGGCCCAGAACGGGAGCGCTGGAATCGCCGCCGAGCCGGCAAGCGGAGCCATCCAATTGGACGGCAGACTGGACGAGCGGGCGTGGCGTGAGGGAAACGCGGCGATTGAACTGTTCGCGTGCGGGTGCTGGACAACAAGCTGTACTTCGGCTTTGAGTGTAGCGATCCGGATCCCCGCTCGATCGCCGTGCACACCATGCGGCGGGACGGCCATGTCGAAGGTGACGACAGTGTGGCCGTGGTACTCGACACCTATGGCGACCGGCGAACCGGGTACTTCTTTCGAGTGAATGCAGCCGGCGCTCGCGTGGACGGGATGATCGCCGGTTCGGAGGAGCCAAAACTGGACTGGGACGGGATCTGGGATGCCCGGACCGCGCGAACTCCCCACGGATGGTCGGCTGAGATTGAGATACCGGCGCGCACGTTGAGCTTCACCAAGGGGCTGGCGGAATGGGGAGTGAATCTGGAACGGTTCATCGCGCGCGACCGGACGGTGATGCGGTGGACCTCGTTGACGCTGGATTCGGTGCTGTACGACTTGAGCCGCGCGGGCAAGCTTTCGGGCGTGGGCGGACTGGAGCAGGGCCGGGGCTTTGAGGTGAGCCCCTTCGCCGTGGGGCGCGTTCAGACCGATTACCGCCAGGGCAGCCGCGTTTGGCAAGGGCAGCCCGGCGCGGACGTCACGTGGCGCATGACTCCGCAATTGGCGGCCGTCTTCACAATGAACACGGACTTCGCAGAAACGGAGGTGGATTCGCGGCAGTTGAACGTGACTCGATTCCCCCTGTTCTTCCCGGAGAAGCGGTCGTTCTTCCTGGAGGGCGCCAATCAGTTTGAATTCGGGCTGGGGCTCGGAGAACAGTTCATCCCCTTTTTCAGCCGGAACGTGGGACTGTACGGGGGCCGTCAGATCCCCATCGACGCCGGAGTGAAGCTGAACGGCCGCATCGGCAAATGGAACATCGGACTGCTGGATGTGGAGACGCGCAACAAGCCGGCTGAGGCTTCGGGGCCCGCGGTGCCGGGAACGAACCTCTTTGCCAGCCGCATCTCTTACGACGTGACGCCGAAGCTGCGCCTGGGCACATTGCTGACGAACGGGAATCCTGACGGCATCCACCGCAACACACTGGCCGGATTCGACGGCGTGTGGCGCACTTCGCAGTTTGCAGGCGACAAGAACTTCCTGATCGGAGCGTGGGCGGCGGCGAGCGCTGGCGAGCCGCGCACCGGCAGCCGGACGGGATGGGGCTTTAAGGTGGACTATCCCAACGACCTTTGGGACTGCTTCACCTCGCTGAACCAGTTCGGAGAATCATTGGAGGCCGGGCTGGGCTTTCTGCCTCGTCCCGGCACCCGGCGGTTTGACGCGTCGTGCGAATTCCGTCCGCGCCCGCGCAAGGATGGACCGTTCCGGTGGGTGCGCCAGGAGTTCATGGAGCACCGCTACTACCGGGTGACGAACCACCTGGGCCAGACCGAGTCCTGGCGGTTCTTCTGGGCGCCGGTCAACATCATGCTCGAGTCCGGCGACCGGTTCGAATTCAACTGGGCGCCATCGTATGAGTTCCTGCCAGGCCCATTTGAAATCTCGAAGGGAGTGACTCTGCCGGCCGGCGCCTATCGCTTCACACGGTACAGGGCTGAGTTCGAAACCAGCAGACACCGCCGGTGGGATGCCGCCAACACCACCTGGTTCGGGAGCTTCTATAACGGGCGGCTGCTGCAGCAGGAAAACCAGATCTGGGTCACTGACCGCAAGGGGCACTGGCAGGTGGGCGCGGAGAGCGAGCAGAACTTCGGCAGGCTGAAGGAAGGCACGTTTGTCCAGCGCTTGTGGCAGATGAACCTCGTATATGCCTTCAGCCCGAATCTGGCCTGGAGCAGCTTCCTGCAGTACGACACCGAGTCGCAGAATGTGGGCAACAACATGCGGCTGCGCTGGACAATCCAGCCCGGCACGGACCTGTTCGTGGTGTGGAACCGCGGCTGGCAAAGGCTGCTGTTGAGCCCCAGGGAGTTGAGCGCCGCTGATCGCCGTCAAACTGCGCTGGACCTTTCGCCGGTAACTGAGCCCGTGAACCGCCCTACCGGCCTGCGGGCAGGATCGACCGGATAGCGGTGGTCGCGGCCGGACCCACACGCGGAACTCCCTCCAGTTTCCGGAGCACCGGGACGGCGGAGGCCGCTTGCGGGCCGATGCGGCCAAGCGCGAGAGCGACGCTACGCTGCACGTGGACGTGCTCGTTGGGGGCTTCGGCGGCTGCGATCAGGTCACCAAGCACGGGCAACGCGGCGCGTCCTTGGACTGCGATGGCGTCGGCAGCCCGCATCCGGACGGCGATTTCTTGGTCCTGCCTGAGTGCGCGCGCCAGGCGCGTCAGGGCGGGAAGCGCTTGTGCGCCGAGGTCGCGGAGCGCGACCGCGGCAAGGCCGCGGAGAATCGGATCGGGCGAATCCATGGCTTCGATCAGAGCGGCCGGAGTCTTCGGGACGGCAGGCGGCAGCGTGGCTTCAGGCGAGGCGATGCGGGCCAGGATCAGGGTGTCGAGCCCGAGGTGGTAACCGGTAGAACGCGCGTCTTTCCCTGTGCAGACGAAAGTGAGGGTATGGCGGCCTGGGGCGAGACGAACCCAGCCGAGCAAGTGGTCCTCGGCGACATAGAGCTCGGAATGCCACCCCTGGATGGCCGGCTCCGCCCCGGCGTTGGCGCCGGGTTCGTGTTCGAGCTCGACGCCGGCCTGGAGCGGTTTGCTGTCAAGCAGGACGCGATAGTCGCCGTAGTCAGGCGCATGGGCCGCCTGGGCCACGATCTCGTAGTGACCGGCCTCGGGGACATCGATCGGGAGTTCCAGCGATGCGCCGGGGCTGGAGGCGCGGAACAACAGCAGGTCGCGCGACCAGAAGACCTCCTTCTGGACTTCCACGCGCCCGGTAGAAGTCTTGGCGGCGCCGAACAAGGACTCCGCCTCGATCTGCCGCGCATTGCCGTGGGGGAGGCGGGCGGATCCGTAAGGAAGCTCAGGCAGGCCGCGGGCAATGCCCTGCTGGTACCAGAAGGCGACTGAGGAGAAGAGGTCTGCCCGTTCCTCAAAGGCCGAACGAACCGAGCCGTTGGCGTTGTACGTCCAGCCGGCGTGCTCGAAGTCGAAGCGGAGACTCTTCTTGAAGGGCAGTGGGTCCCGCAGGTGCCAGCGGTAAGCGGACATACGGGCGCCCGGGCCGGTGCCTTCCGCGACGGGGACTCCCCAGTAAGGTCCGGAAGAGACCCGCAGACTCCAGGCATCGTTGAAGTAGTCCTCGGTCCCGGTTCCCTGGATGGAGGCGGTCTTTTCGCCATCAATGTAGATCAGCTCGTCCCCCTCCCCAAACCAGCCAGCCTCGTTCTGGATGACGTTGAGGAGCGTCCCGACATACTGGCCTGTTCCTTGCACGTTCAATACGGTGTAGGGCATGCCGCTCCGGGCCGGAATCTCTTGCCGGTACCAGGCGTGGAAATAGGCCGTGTCGGGCGGGAGCGCAGTCCGCTTCTCCCAATCGACGTGGTAATAGACGTTGGAGACGCGCCTCCGGCCCTCGTTGGTCAGCGTGATGCGGCAGGACTTGTGGAAGGGCATCCGCCAATAGGAGTTCCGTGAGCGGCCGGAAGAGCCGTTCACCACCATGAGCGAGTTGACCGGCCGCTCGTATCCGTGGCCGGCGGCGAAAAAGTCACCCACCGGGACGTCGACCGACGGGGTGGCGGAGCCGTCGTAGTAGACACGCAGGCGCAGCAGGCGGGGCCAGCCGTACTCGTTGGCGGCGACGGTGAGCCAGATGTGGTTGACCATGCCGGGCCCGGTGAGGTCGGCCAAGGTGATGGTCTCGCCGGGAATAGGACGGAGCGAGTCGTCGTTGGAGTTGGGGTCGGGGTTGTTGGAGGAGGACCGATAGGGGCGGCCGGGCCGGAGCCGCGTGAGGTCGTCCTGGGCGGCGTTGGCAAGCGCAAGGAGGACAACAAATAGAAGAAGTCTCATTGCAGGTTCGGGGCAGCCGCAAGCAGGCCGAACACATAGAGTTCGGGCTGGGCCAGGTAGTCGTAGGGGAGCTGGAGAAGCGCCCGGAGCGACGGTAGGCCGTCGCGGATCACCTTCTCAGAAAAGAGCCCTGGATGGAGCGACGCGGCGGCAACGGCGGCAAGGTGCGTGCGGGGTCCCGCCGTCTCGATGCGGATCTCCGACGCGCCGGTGGATTCCCTCACCCAGGCCACGATGGCGGCAAGCTGGGCGGCCTGAAGGCCGAGCGGCCGGTCGCCGAGTGCGTTGAACATCTGGACGTAGTGCGCGGGGCCTGGCTTTTCGGGCGCGGAGTCGCCGTGCAGGAACAGGTCGACTGCAAAGACATTTTCGCCGCGATTGACGCGATCCGATACCGCGGTGGCCGCGGCAGCCTTGCCCTTGTCATTCAGGATGATGGTCGCGCGGGCGTTGGGCGCCGAGGCGATCGCTCGAAGCCAGACGGCCGAAGCGGCCAGGCCGTTGGAGAAGTCGAGGCGCCATGCGATGGTCTCCAGCCCCTTGGACTTGGAGTTTCTCGCCGGCCAGGCCCGCGCAAGGGAGTCGGGCGAATATCGCAATGTGGTCTTGAGATCGGCGGCGGCGCTCTTCCGCGCGGCCAGCCGGCTAGCGAGGGCAGCGATAGTGAGGTTGCCCGGCGGCAGGCCCACGACGGTCTGCTCGTAGGAGAGCAGTTCGGCGGGAGCCTCAGCCGCTGGGGCCTTCAGATTGAAGTGGCGAGCGATGAACCTGTAGAAGGCCAAGCGGTTGTCGAGCTGGTAGTTGTGATCGGAGGGATCGAGGTTTTCGTGCCAGGCGAGGTTGGCCGGAACGCCGGCGGACTCAAACAGCGGGCGGATGCGGTCGTAGATGTCCGGCTTGACCAGGGGGGCGCGGAAGCAGCAGTCGTCCTCGGCGTTGTAGATCAGCAGCGTCGGCCGTGGCGAGCGCAGAGCAACCAGATGCGGATAGTCGGCGACTGTGAGCATATCGGTAGCGTTCTGCTCGTAGTCACCGGTATCGGCGGTGCGTTCGATTCGCGCGGCGATGGCGGAAAAACCGGCCACCGGGGCGGCCAGCGTAACGCGCGGGTCCAGCGCGGAAAGAACGATGGTCTGCCAGCCGCCGCCGGAGAGCCCAGTGACAGCCAGTCGAGCCGGGTCGGTATTGGGATGCTGGTGCAGGTAATCGAGGCCCTTTCGCATGGCGAGATAGAAGAGGCCGAGCCCGTTGGCGCCAGCGAGGTCGAGCCGTGCGGCGTTCCAATGGGTGTTTTCAGGGTGGGTCAATTCGCCGAAACCGAGCCATTCCAGGTTGAGCGCCAGCGCGCCCATGCGAGCCAGTTCGACGCAGCGCTTCTGCTTGTACTCGACGCTCTTGCCGGGGGCGCCGACGTGCCCGTTTACGTTCAGAACCGCAGGGAGCTTGCCCGTCCGTTGCGCAGGTTCATAGAGGATGGCTGTTGTGAAGAAGCCGGGGACGATTTCCAGCCGCAACCGGCGCATGCGGTAGCCCGGGTCGGCTGAGGGGATCAGTCCCAGATCCTCGGCTTCGAGCGGCGCGTCGATCCACTCCTTGGGCCAACCCTGGAAGACGATCTGCTCCAGAAAGCGCTGGCGCAGACCGGGCTCGAGTTTCGACGGCGGCGCTGGCGCCTTGCCGATGAGGTAGTGACGAATCTCGGAGGCGACCAAGTCAGGCGTGGCGAGCGGCGTGAGAAAGGGAGTGACTGAACGCGCGTCGGTCTGGGCGACAAGCGGAAGCGCGGCGGCCAGGAGGAAGAGGGGCCTCATGGCAGGCGATGGTATCACGGCAAAATGCCACGGTTCGAGACCAGGTAGACGGCGAAGCTGCCCAACCAGTGGCCGCCCTCATAGTGTGCGGCGGTGACGGCGGCGAGGCCGGCGGCGCGAAGCTCCCTGGACTGGGCGGAAAGCCCGGCACGGCGGAGGTCGGCTGCCGGAAGCGCGGAGAGGATTCCGTCGAGCATCCAGGCGCGGGAGAGGTTGAGCCCCGCAAGATGGTAGAGCTTGCCGTCGGTGACGTCGGAAACGACGGTCGGTTTGAGCTGGATGGCCGGCAGGAATGCGGAAAGCCAGGGGCCGAACTCCTTCCGCGGCAGGACGCGGCGCAGCAGGTCGGCTTGGGCGAGGCAAGGGGAGAGGAAGTCCTCGCCGGACGGCTCGTAGTGCAGCGGGCAGGCGCGGTCTTTCAAGTAATAGTCGCGCGCGCGGGATAGGAGCAACTGCTCGAATGGCTGGTTGCGGGCGGCGCGAGCGTAGTCCAGGATCAGGCCGAGCGAGAAGGCCGTGTTGTTGTGCTCGCCTGTGCGAATGGGGAACTGGAGCTTGGGCAGCCAGGCGGAGAGGCGGGCCACGGCGGCCTGTTCGAGCGGGAGAAGCGCGGCGGACCAGCGGCGCGCGTCCGGGTCGTCCCAACCGCGGAGTTCGGTGGAGAGCTGGAGGAGCCAGGCGAGGCCGTAGGGCCGCTCGAATGTATTGCGGCCGGGTGCGCTTAAGTAGGCGGCTTCAGCCGCGAGGTTCGCCGGCGTCAGGCTCCGGCTGAGCGCCTCCCGGGCCTCGGGGGCGAAAGGGGCCGTGGGGAAGAGGCGGACCAGGCGGGCAAGCAGCCAGTGGCCGTGCACGGAGGAGTGCCAGTCATAGCATCCATAGAACGCCGGGGTCAGTGTGCTGGGCGGCAGCACGTCGGCGGCGGAGTTGAGCGCGTGGGCGATCTTGTTGGGGTACTCCTTGTGGACGCAGTCCAGCGCCAGGCGCGCGAAGCGCTCGGCTTGGGTCTGGTCGAAGGCGGGCTGGGCAGCAACCACAGGGAGGAACAACGGAACGAGTAGCCACCGGAACATCCCACCAGCTTAGCGGGCAGCGGGCGCAGCTGGCGCATCGCAGCCATTCCCCGGTCTAATGGAGAGATGCTCATGACGCGGCTGGTGGTGTTGGCAGTCTTTGCGATGGCAGCGGCGGGACAGTCCGCGGTTCGGATCGTCTTCGCGGGTGACGTGATGCTCGACAACGGCCCCGGCCACGTGGTAGCACACGGGGGCGACCCGTTCGCCGATGTGGCGGCGGCGTTGAAGGACGGGGATTTCACCGTGGCGAACCTGGAATGCGCCATCGTCAGCGCCGGGGAGATGGCCTACAAGAACTACGTCTTCCGGGGACCGAAGTCGGCGCTGCCTTTGCTGCACAAGTACTTTTCGGCGGTCTCGCTGGCCAACAATCACACACTCGATTACGGCCGGAAGGG
>JACRKW010000321.1 GCA_016215215.1 Acidobacteriota bacterium | reverse complement strand
GTAGTAGGCTGCCAGCGCGAAGGGCAGAAACAGCGTCGGAAGCGCCGCCCCGGCCATGTAGGCGCGCAGAAGTCTCAGTTGCCCTGGTCCGGCTTCACCCAAATGCATGAATCTCTCCCTCTAACTTGAGTCTGCCTATCCAGGCCCAACTTGCAAGCAGACCGATGGCGCCTTCATGTCACCAAAGCATTAAAACATTGTAATGCAATCAGGTCTCGCAGTGAGAGCCCCTTCCAGATCGCACCGGGAATGTGCGAAACCATGGGCCGGCCTATCCGATGACACCAAACCGCCGTCAGTTCATCGCCGCCGCCTCGGCCACGCCGCGCCCGACCCGGTCGAAGCCGCCTTCGCCCGCCTGCGGCCTGAGCCCGGGACGGCGTCACTCTGATCCCTCCCGGCTGGTCAAGGTGTGGCCGGCTCTACTTCTTCTGCTGCGACTCGAACCAGCGCGCGTGCGCCTCGGCCGCGTAGGTCCGCGGAAACAGACTAGGTATCTCGAGTTTGCGGGCTCCCTTCCGCAACTCTTCGGCGAGGTCGAGCCGCACCACGTTTTCGAAGTTGTGGAAATGGTACAGGTACATCACGCGGGCCTTCAGGTCGAAGATGTTCGAGTACTGCGTCGTCGAATTGCCTTCCTGGTGAGTCGCGGCCAGAATCCGCCGGAAGAGGTCGACCGAGATGTCGCCCCCCGAATCCTCCAACATACGGCGCGCGATCTTGAAGCGCTCGCACGACGCCTGGGTTGGCGCGATGCGGGATTGATAGAAATTGGTCTGAACGAAGAACCAGTCCTTCTTGCGCACAACGCCGTCAGGTTCGATGGCGGCCGCCTCGCCGCGCTCGTCCGCGAACAAGAACACGGCCCTGTCGGCGCCTGCCAGCTTGCTCAACATGGCGATCGCCTCATCTATCGTGGCGCACTCGGCCAGCGCCTTGTCGCCAAGATCGCCGAACCAGATGGACTTCTCAGGAGTCGGCGCCAGTTCGAGCCGCGGCGTGGCGAAGCCGTCGAACATCAGACCCTTCTCGTTCATGCCGCCCTGCGCCCGGCCGTCGTTGAAACCCAGCAACACGCGCCCGTAGGCGCCCTTCTCCCCGGGCACAAACCACACGCGCGAGCGCGGATTGCCGAAGTCCTCGTTGTTCCCCACCAGCACTTTGCCCTTCGCCGATCCGCAGAATCCCGTGCACGCCGGCGCGGAGTCCCCGCCCACCAACGACAGCGCCATTGCCGCCACCAGTGCTCTCTGTTTCAAGGGGGACTCCTTCAGGAGCCGCCCTTCGGCTTCTCCATCAACGCGTTCACCGCCGCCGGCAGCGCGAAACGCGCCGGATCGATCTCCACATTCACCTCGACCTTCTCGATGCGCGACTCCATCTCCTGCCCCGGCATCACCCGCAGCGTGCGGTGCGCCCGCCGCACCCCGCCCGTTTCGCGATAGTCGTAGAACCGCATCTCCATGGGGAACTTGCCCTGTGGCAGCTTCACCTCCATAAGCACTCTCGCGAGCAGGCCCGTTTCCTTGTCGTAGAATCGCGTGTGTTGCTCGCCTTCCGGGTCGGTCAGAAGCAGCTTGTAGCAGGCGCGGCCCTCAAAATCCTCCACACCTGCCACCTCGGCCTTCGAGAACCACCTCCTCCAGTTCGTCTCCGAGTCCAGCCGTGAGCCGTAGACGGAAAGATCCCGCTCCACTCCCTCCTTCAGCGCGGCGCCGCGAACCGCGGACAGGCTCCACGCCACCTCGCCGTTCACTCCCTCCTCGACTTTTCCCAGACCCGGAATCTCGGTGATCGTGTACATCTTGTCCGGCCGCGCCCGGTACGTGGTCGCGACGAACTTCAGCTCTCGCCCTTTCACCTCCACTTGCACCGTCCGCACTTCGGTCTTGATCCCTTCGTGCGCCTCCCGGCCGCCCGTGACGGCGATGTACCGGTCGACGATCGACTCTCCAGCCGGCAGCGCCTCCTGCACGGCCGACAGCGGCGCCACTATGGTGAACAGCGCGCACGCTCTTGCGAGTCTCATAAGACACCTCCTTGTTGTCTTTTTCCAGACCTACTCATCGCGCAATGCGTTCAACGGATCCACCCGCGAAGCCCTCCAGGCGGGCATGGTGCTTGCAGCCAGCACTACCGCCACAATCCCCGAAGCAGCGGCCAGATAGGTCCAGAAATCCACTACCCGGATGCCGATCAGGAAATGCCGCATCGCGAAACTCGCCATCAGGGTCCCGCCCAGCCCCAGCAGCGTTCCCAGCAGTGCGTTGTGCAGCCCGCGCGCCAGCACCAGCCGCAGCACCTCACCGCGGCTCGCCCCCAGCGCCATCCGTACGCCGATTTCGTGCGTGCGCTGGGAGACCAGGTGGCTCATTACGCCGTAGACCCCCACCATCGCCAGAATCAGAGCCAGCGCGCCGAAAATGGTGAGCAGTTGCGATAGGAGCTTCGTTCGGACTACCGAATCGGAGACCACGCTCTGCATCGTCTTCACCATGAATAGCGCTGCGTCTGAGTCCTTCTCGCGCACCAGCCGCCGCACAGTGGATGCCAGAGCCGCCGGTTCCAGCGGCGAGCGCACCACCAGGCTGGTGGATTGCCACGGCCACTCAGACTGGCCGTACGGCACGTAGATCACCGTCGGCGACGGCCGGTACACCCCACTGCCCCGCACGTCTCCCACCACGCCCACAACCGTCAGCCAGTCCGCCTCCCAGACTCTCGTGATGTAGCGGATGCTCTTGCCAACCGGATTCTCGTTCGGGAAGTAGCGCTCCGCCGTCCTCCTGCTCAAAACCACCACGCTCCGCCCGCCTCTGCCGTCTTCCTCGCTCAGGTACCGGCCCGCCACCAAAGGAATCCCCATGGCTTCGAAGTAGCCGGGCGTGATCAGCCGGTGCTCGGCCGAGGGTTCGTGCCCAGGCGGCCCCGGGTCGCGGCCCTCGATCGCGAAGGTGATGTTGGCGCAGCAGAACTGCACCGGCAGGAAATTGATCGCTCCGGCCGAACTCACGCCCGGGATGGCGCGGATTCGTTCCAGCAGGCTGCCATAGAGGGCAACCGCTTCTTCGCGCTGCGTGTACCGGCCTTCAGGCAACGCCAACCGCATCGTCAGGACGCGCTCGGTCTGGAAACCCAGGTCGAAGTGGTTCAGCGCGCGCAGGCTGCGCATCAGCAGCAGAGCTCCGACCACCAGCACCAGGGCCAGCGCCACCTCCCACACCATCAGCGCGCTGCGGCTGCGGAGTAACGCCGTTCCCGTGGAGCTGCCCGCCTCCTTCATCGCCGTTTGCAGGTCGATCCGGCTCACTCTGAGGGCCGGAATCAGGCCGGCGAGGATCGCCGACATCAGCGAAGCCAGCACGCAGAACCAGATGGCGGACCCATCCGCCACCACCTCTACCCCGGCCGGCAACTGGTCTCCCGCCATCGCCAGCAGCGCGTCCAGGCACCAACGTCCCCCGAAGTAGCCGGCTACGCCGCCCGCCGAGGCCAGCAGCACGCATTCCACAGTCAAGAGACGCACAATGCGCCATCGCCCCGCCCCCAACGCCATCCGCAGGCTCAGCTCCCGCCGGCGCCCCGTCGCCCGGGCCAACACCAGGTGCGCCACGTTCGCGCAGGCCAGCAGCAGCACGAATCCGACCGCTCCGGCCAGCACCATCAGCACCTGTCCCGTCGACCGTACTGCCTCAGCGTGCAGCGGCTGCACCGTGGCGCCTCGTCCGGCGTTCAATGCCGGGTATTCTCGCTCCAGCCTTCGGGAAATTTCATTCAGCTCCAGGTGCCCGGTCAGCCAGGAGACCCCCGGTTTCAACCGTGCAATCACCTGCACCCAGTGAGATCCCCTGTCGTTTCGCAACCGCTCCAGCGGCGCTAGAGGGAGCCATAACGCCGCCGGTGAACGCGGCGGAAACGTGAAGTCCGGCGGCATCACCCCCACCACCTCGTGCTCGGCCCCGTTGATCTTTAACTTGCGGCCGACGATGCCGGGATCCCCGCCGAAATCCGACCTCCACAGGCGGTATCCCAGCACCACCACACGGTCTCTTCCGCGAGTGTTTTCTT
>JACRKW010000320.1 GCA_016215215.1 Acidobacteriota bacterium | reverse complement strand
CAAGATCTTCCTCGATCCTGCCGGTAAACGCCTGGATTCAGGCGAGTTCGCCGCTCTGGTCGGCAAGGCCGAACTCGATGCCCGCGACCTGGTCTTCCTTATTGGAGGCCACGACGGCCTGCCGCCGGAATGGAAGCCGCGTGCCGATCTTCTACTCTCGCTTTCGTCCATGACCATGCCCCATGAACTGGCCCGTGCCGTGCTCGCCGAGCAGATTTACCGGGCGCTGACCATGCTGCGCGGCCACCCCTATCCGCGCTGATCTGGCATGGGCCTTATCTGCGCGATGTTCTCCGCGCATATTGCCGCTGGATTGGTCCTACCGGAGGCGGTGGAGATACTGTTCGAGAGGTCCGAAGGCGGACGGTGGCGCGGAGTTGCCGTCCCAGGCCCGCGCGAAGACGCTGAGAAACCCTGATTCCTCGAACATACGCCGCTGGACGTCTCCTTCCATGGCTGAGCCGGAGGGCTTCCAGTCCGGGCCGCGGGCCGTCTTGGTGGAGACGAGCAGGGAACTGGCCTGTTGTGCAGCGCCGCGTTTCCAGGCGATGTAGGCGCGGAGGAACCACGCATCCGCTGCTCGGACGTTGGCCTGGCAGGCGTGGCTCAGGTGACGCTCCGCCCCGGCCAGGTCGCCCATGGCGAGAGCCACCTCGCCCAGCAGAACAAGCGTGCCTGTCTCTTCGGAATTCAAGCGGAGAGCGGAGTTCAGGGTGGTCTGCGCGGCGCCGAGCTGAGCGCGGCTCGCCGCGGAAGCCGCCTGGAGTTCACCTTTTCGTTGAAACGCACGCCGGCTTTGCGGGTTGATCTGAGCCAGTAGTTCCAACTCCACGATGGCGGCCGGCACATCGTTCAATGCCGCGAGGCTGTTGGCCAGGTAGTAGCGGGAATCCTCATGGGAAGGATCCAGAGCGAGCGCTTCCCGGAAGAGCCGTGCCGCCTTGGCAGGGTCCTTGTCCCGCTTCATGGCGTCCATGGCGGCGCGCTGCCTCTCCCAGAAGCGGGGCAGCTCCGACTTGTCGATCTGACGTCGTGAAGCGGCAAGGCGGGCCTGTGGTTCCCCCTCGCTGATCTCCCAGATGCGGTTCGCCTCCAGACTATTCCATGTTTCCTTCCGGCCGTTGAGCCAGCGGATCTCCAGGCGGTCGATCCGGGCTGCCGCGCCGAGCCCAAGGTGGACGCGCCGGCTGTCCTGGGAGAGGTAAGAGGCGCTGGTGACCGTGCGGCGCAACGGGACGTCGCCGGTCCAGGCGGTCACCGATGCGCCGTCGCCGAAACCGGCTCGGTCCGGCGCGGCCGGCACGCGGCTGCGCAGGCGCAGTTCGGCCCAGTTGCCGTGCGGCAGGTCGTTGCGGAGCAGGCGCACGCCGCCGCTGTGGTCGATGATGGCGATGTCGAGCGAGCCGTCGTTGTCGAAGTCCGCGGCCGCCAGGCCGCGGCTGACCAGCGGCTTGGCAAGGGAACGGTTCCACGGGGCGAGGTCGTGGAAGTAGTCGCCGCGAGCGTTCCAGAAGAAGAACGAAGGCATAGCAACTAGCCTGCGCGGCGCGGAGGATTTCTCCTCGAACGTGCTGCCGTTGGCCACGACGAGGTCGGGCCAGCCGTCGGAGTCGAAATCGCCGAAGCTGGCGCCCCAGCCGATGGACTGCATGGAGGGCTGGCCGATGCCGCGCATGGCGGCCACCTCCGTGAAATGCAGGTCAGTCTTGCCGTCGCCGGAGAGTTTCTGCTCCGAGAGTAGGGACTGATAGAGCGCGTACTGCTGGGCGATCCAGTGGGAGATGAAGAGATCGTCGTCGTTGTCCCGGTCGAAGTCGCCCGCGGCAAGGCCCATCGAGCCGCGGTATTCTTCCACCCAGGCGGCGCGGCCCCTGTCCACGAACTTGCCGCCCCGGTTGAGGTAGAGCTTGTTCTCGGAGATGTCATTGGCGACGTAGAGGTCCAACCAGCCGTCTCCGTCAAAGTCGTGCCACAACGCGCTGAGGCTGCGCCCCTCCGGATTGGATACGCCGAGCTCGCGGGCCACTTCGGAAAACGTCCCCTTGCCGGAGTTGCGGAAGAGGAGATTGCGCTCGGCCTCGTAGGAAGCCGGATTGAGCGTGAAAGGCACCTCCAGGCCGAACTGCTGAGTACTGCGGCCGGAGTCGCCCTTGCTGGCGGCGTACTTGACGTAGCCACAGATGTAGAGATCCAGCGCGCCGTCGCGGTTGTAATCGCCCCAGGAGGCGCCAGTCCAGAAGCCCTTCGGCGAGGGGAACTGCCTGTCGCGGACGAACCGGCCGTGCTCGTTGCGGAACAGCAGGATCGTGTCGTAGCCGGTGACGGCCAGGTCGAGCCAACCGTCATTGTTGTAGTCCCCCCAGGCGGCGGCCATGCCCCGGATGCGGGTCTCGGGAAAGTCGCGCACCAGTTCGAAGCGGCCGCCGCCGAGATTGCGGTACAGCAACGATGGTGCAAGTTGCGAATCGGGCAGGTTCAGCGCGCCGCCGCCGCTGACGAGGAACAAGTCGTCGAATCCGTCGTTATCGAAGTCGCCCCAGGCCAGGCCGGAACCCATGTCTTCCGGAAGTTGTGAGGACCGGGGACCGTTGAACTGGCGGAAGCCGGCCAGGCCGGCGGCCTGTGTGACGTCGGTGAACCTGGGGGCGGGCGCGCCCTCAGGCAGTTTGCGTCCCGGATCGAGTAGCGGGTCGGATACGCGGGACTTGACCTCGGCGCGGTAATCCGTGACGGGACCAGCATTCTTGTGTGCAGCCTGCTCGCTGATGGTGGAAGTGATGTCGGCGGAAGTCTCGCCGGCTGTGTACTCCTCGGGCTGATTCTCCTTGTGGATGCGCCAGGCGGCAAGCCCTCCGATCAGGGAGAGGGCAGTCAGCGTGGAGGCCGTCCAAACCACGCGCCGATAGCGCCGGGTCATCGTGGGGGCGCCGAAACGGCGACCTCCGTCGTGGCGCTGGCGATGTCGACTATCGGAGCGGTGAGTTTCTTCTCCTCACCCATCACGTAGTTGAGGAGGAACTGGTCGATCTTGCGGTAATGAAGAGTGGCAGAGATGCGCAGATTGCCCTTGGCCGGAGCCGGGACTGAGAACTCGCGAACTCGTTTGCCGGGCTGCTCGTTCGAGCTCGGAGGACCACCTGAGGGGCAGACCACGTTGTACTCGACCGTGTCGGAGTAGCCGGGGAAGAGCGAGCGGCGGTAGCGGACTCCGACCATCTCCCAGAGGTTATGGCGATCGATCAGATTACCATACTGATCCACGGGTTCGGCCTTGAAGAGAAAAGTTCCGGGCTCCAGGAAGTTCCGCTCGTCCCGGCGGCCGGAGACGAAGATGGTGCGGCCCGTGTCGTCCACAACACGAAGTTCCACCCAACTCTGGATCATGTCGAGGGGACCGGTTGGGTAGTCGTGGCCTACTTTGTTCGAAACGAGGATGACACGCACTGGAAGTTTCTGGCCGGGAGCGACGGATTGGGGCGCGTCGATGCGCAGCTTCACCACCGGGCCTTCGGCCCATTTGTTGCGGATCTCAGGAATCTGGATTTCGCCGCGGAGCCACTTTCCGGTCAGCTCCAGGTGTTGCTTGGATCCGTCCAGGTTCAGCAGTCCTGGCACAAAATTGTTGGCGGCCAGAAAGCGGTGGCTCCGGTGCTTCCCGTCCTTGGCGTTGCGGTTGTAGTCCGTTTCGTCCCCCGCGGCAGGATCGGTGGAATCCACCAGCGGCATGTGACACTCGCGGCACTCCACCGTGGCGCGCGAATCGCCTTTCTTGTTCCAATGGCTGGCGGCCCAGTTGTCGTACTGGTTCTGCAACTGAACCCGTCCGACCCTGTTCACTTCCTGGTCAATGAACTGTTTATGGCAGGCGGCGCAGTATTCGGGCTTCTTGAAGACGCGCTTGCTCAGGCGGTTGTGCTCGGCGGGGTAGGTGCGGATCAGAAAATTGCGGGCAAAGGCGCCCGGAGTACCGGCATCGCCCCACTGCCAGAGGTACTCGGCGGGCTGGGAGATGGTGTAGTTGGCGTTGCCGCGAATATCGGTCTTCTGGATGGAGTGGCAGGCGGTGCACGAGATCCCTTCGTTGTAGCCCTGCAGGCCGGTGAGGTTCTCCACGAAGATATTCTTCGTGCCGGAGAAGAGCGAGATAGGGTCATGGCAGCCGCCGCAGTATCGTGTGGACTCCGGACCGTTCTGCTTGGCCATGACACTCTGGATGCCCTGGAAGACCGGGTCCATCGCAGCGTAGCGGTGGGCGCTCGGCTGCCATTCGTCGTAGATCTGCTTGTGGCATCCGCTGGAGCCGCAGGTGGCCGAACCGGCCAGGGAGCGGGCGTCGAAGGCGCCGTTGGTGGAGGTTCGGGCCAGGCTGGGCGCAAAGGGGCGGTCTTTCCCGTAGAGATAGTTGTAGTCTCGCGGAAACTCATTACGGTACTTCACGCCTGAGTAGCCGGCCGTGAGCGCGGCCACCGCGACGGCGCCCGCGACCGTCCAGGCGGCTGAGTGTATGGCCCAGCCCGCGGCCGGCCGTGCGAAGTCAGATGCGCGGCGCCGGTGCCAGGCGATGAAGACGTGCGGAACCGATGCCGCCAGCGCCAGCAGAGTCGAAATCAGGTGGGTATAGCGCAACCAGGCGGAACTGCGCTCGGCGAGCACCCCCTGCCAGGTGAGGGCAAGTCCGGAAAAGACACACACTGCCAGAGCCCCAAGCCCGACATAGCCCAGCAGCAGGACATCGGAGAGGGCCTGTGAGGCGTAGTCCCGCCAGTGGCGCGCAAAATACCACACAAGCGGCGCCAGCAACAGCAATCCAGCCAAAGTGTGGACCAGAAGGCTCCATTGGACCGTGGGGTGAAAGGGGCCGAACGTGATGGCGAGGCCGGAGAAGAGTTCAAAGGCAAACGCGCCGGCCGTCAGCCGGGCGAGTAACGGAGCCCAACCCGTCCGAATCGCGGGCGAAGAGGGATCAAAGGATGACATGCGTTTTCCGTGGAACCCCTCCATGGTAGGAGGGCAGCCCTCCCATGACTGTGACCTGAGTCACTCTGAAGCGCTCCGTCACTTACTCAAACGGCGTTTGTTACAGGCGAGTTCTTCTGCTGCGGCCATCCCGAGCCAGAGGAGCAGCTGCGGACATTTCTATCGAGGCTTGACAAAAGCGCTTCCGCCACTTGCATCCAAGCCCCCTGTTGAGGCAACCTGGAAGGTTTCTTCCGTCCCACGGGTTTGAACGGTGGTTTCCTCGATGAAGGTTCGCGTTCTCTATCACGATCATTGTTTTGACGGCGCCGCCTCGGCCGCCCTTTTCAGCCGCTTCTCCGCCGAGAAGTTCTACAACGGCGCCGACTACCACTACACCGGCATGGCCCACAAGGCCTCCCAGTTGTTCGACGACGGGCTCTTCGACGGCCACGAAAACGCCATCGTCGATTTCAAATACTCCAATTCCGATCGCGTGACGTGGTGGTTCGACCACCACCAGAGCGCCTTCCTCTGCCACGAGGACCAACTCGACTACGAGAGCAAGAAGGACGCACGTAAGTTCTACTTCGATCCCGGCTATCGCTCGTGCACCGAGTTCATCGCCCACATCGCGCGTTCCGTCTACGGCTACGAAGCTGCCGACCTCTCCGACCTGGTCCATTGGGCCGGTATCATCGACGGCGCCCTCTACAAGAGTGCCACCGAGGCCGTCGCAATGGCCGAGCCGGCCATGAAACTCACCCTGGTGATCGAGGCCGTGAAGGGCTCGGAGATGGTGCAGCGGATCATCCGTATGATGCAGCGCCAGCCGCTGGAGACCATCATGGCGGACGCGGAGGTCCAGGCTGCCTTCCAGCCCCTCTACGAGCGCCACCTGCGGTCCATCGACGTCATTGGCCATACCGGCCATTGCGCCGCCGGCGTGGTCTACTTCGACGTCGCCGACTACGACATGGAGGGCTACAACAAGTTCGTGCCCTATTCGCTCTTCCCTCAGGCCACCTACACCGTCTCGGTGAGCCTGTCGAGCTTCCGCACGAAGGTGAGCGTCGGCTCCAATCCGTGGGCTCCCGAGGAGCCCACGCACAACCTGGCCACAATCTGCGAGCGCTATGGCGGCGGCGGCCACCCGCGCGTCGGCGCCATCAGCTTCGAGCGCGGCCAGTTGGAGGAGGCGCGCCGCGTGGCGCGCGAAATCGCCGCCGAACTGCGCGGCGAATGACTTAGCGGCTCGCCGGCTGGATGTGCACCAACGGCTCCTCCGGAGATTCGAAGGGCCGGGTGTCTTTCCGGCTTTGGGGCGCCCGCCAGGAGTCGAAGTAGGAGACGTAGTGCACGCAACTCACCGTGCAATGAGGCGCGCAGGCCTTCTCGGTGTCGTACTCGCGCCGCATGTCGGCTAGGCCGTACTCCAGCAGTGGTTTGGCAGGGTAGCCGCGCTGCTGGCTGCAGTAGTGGACCAGCCCGTCTTCGCAGACATACACGTAGCGCGCGCCGGCGCGGCAGCGCCAGTCATTCGGCTCCCCGTTGGCGATCTTCTCCTGGAAGAAGCTGAGCTGCGAAAAGTTCCGCTTCTCCAGCGCCTTCACCGCCAGGTAGATCTCCCGTTCCTTCGCCGTCAGCGGCTTGAGCTGCCCGCCTCCGTCGTGAATGATGCCGATGGTCGAGGAAAAGCCCAATTGCACGGCGCGGTTGCCTATGGTGAGCGCGTCGTTGGCGTCCTTCACGCCGCCGCCCACCACCGAGTTGATGTTGACGTGGAACAGCGCGTGGCCGGCAAGCAACTGAAGCTTCCTGTCGAGCACCTTCAGGCTCTTCTTCGAGACCTCGTCCGGCATCACGTTGTCGATCGAGATCTGCATGTGGTCCAACCCGGCGCGGTTCAGCCGTTCGATGCGGTCCGCCGTGAGAAGGTAGCCGTTGGTGATCAGCCCCGTGACGGCGCCCGTGGAACGAATCCGCGAGATGATCTGGTCCAGGTCCGGATGCAGCAGCGGTTCGCCGCCGCTGATGGTGATGATGCCCGTTCCCAGCCGCCCCAGAGCGTCAATCCGCTCCAGCATGACGTCGGTGTCAACGGGTTTGGAGTAGTCATCGTACTCGTTGCAGTAGGTACACGCCAGGTTGCAGCGGCGGATCGGGATGATGTGCGCCATGATGGGGTGATCCCGGTGAAGGGCGCCCCAGGCGATCATCTTCAATTCACGCAGTCTTCGTTTGAGCGCAGCCCAGTCGCGGCGGGCCCGGAAACCGTGGTCCGACATGAGGTTAGTCCCATTTAAGCAGATGAATTCCGGCCGGAGGACGGTTCAACGCTGAGCCGGGTCTGGAGCAGGTTGAACGGCACGAATCCGGGGTCGAACAGGAGTCACTGTTTCTTCGCCGGAGCCTTCTTCTCGTCTGGTTTCGGCGCCGGCTTGTCCACCTCGTCGCCGAAGGTGATGGTGGATTCCGCCTTGAACTGCTTGTAGTCCTTGTATTGGATCACCATCTTGATCGGGATTGGGCCGGCCTCGAAGTTCAGAGTGTCATTGGCCACAGTGTAGGTGGGGAACCAGTACTTGCCGTCGATCTGCTCGCGGTAGGTTTCAAACTTCGGGAACCTCTGAGTCGCCACCCTCTTCCCGATGCCGGCGGCGCGCCCGTACGTCTTCACAATCTGCAGGTCGCGATCATCCACCCAGATCAGTCCCTCGAAGTACCGCTGCCCCTCGATCATCTTCTTCGGCTTGACGGCAAAGGAGAAGCATGAGATCTCGTCGACGTTCTCTCTGCCCAAGTATCGTATGTTGTAGTTCGGCAGTTCATTGGTGGTCAGCACGAACGGCTGCACGTTGCGAATGTCCTGCTCGTCTTCCGCCGTGAACTGGATCCGCTGCAGCGTGTTCAGGGGAGCGTAGGTAACCCGTTCGGTGCGCTTGCCCTGCGCCGTGAAGATGATGTCCGCCTCAATCTCCAGCTTGCCTGCCGACCGCCCATTCGGGCCGAGTTCGTCGAAACGGTACTTCTGGTGGTAGGTGTAGTTTTCCCGCGCTTTAGCGAACTCCGCTTCCTTGGCCGCGAACTTGTCGATGATGGATGCGATCTCGGCTTCGGACGGTTGGGCCGGCGGCGCCTGAGCCGCGGCGGTGGTCATCAGGACAATCGGCAGAATGAGCGCGCGCATGGTTGCTTCCCTCGTTCCGTTTTGATGCTTTGCGCGCGCCTGTGGTTACGCCAGCAACTGTTTGGCGATGGTGAGCATCTGCATGTTGCTGGTGCCCTCGTAGATTCGCCCGATCTTCGCATCCCGGTAGAACTTCTCCGCCGGGAAGTCCTTTGTGAAGCCCACGCCGCCTAGAACTTCCACGGCCCGCGAAGCCACGGTTTCCGCCACCTGCGACGACCAGTACTTGGCCATCGCCGCCTCCTTCAGGAAGGGCCGGCCCGCCTCCCGCAGCCTGGCAGCGTTGTACACCAGCAACCGTGACGTCTCCAGGTCCGTGGCCATTCGTGCCAGATCCATCTGGATGGCCTGGAACTCGGCGATGACCTTCCCGAACTGCTTGCGCTCCTTCGCGTAGGCCACGGCTTGTTGCAGCGCTCCCTCGGCCAACCCCGTCATTTGCGCGCCAATCCCGATGCGCCCCTCGTTCAGCGTTTCGATGGCGATCTTGTAGCCCTTGCCCACCTCGCCCAACACGTTGGCCGCGGGCACGCGCACGCCGTCCAGGATCAGCTCACAGGTCGATGAGGCCCGGATGCCCAACTTGTCTTCCTTCTTGCCGATGCTGAAGCCGGCCATGCCACGCTCTACCACGAAGCAGGTGATTCCCTTGTACCCCGCCTCCGGGTTGGCGTTGGCGAACACCAGGAAGAAGCCCGCCTCATAGGCGTTGGTGATCCACAACTTACGTCCGTTGAGCACCCAATCCTCGCCGTCCCGTGTGGCGCGCGTGGCCAGGGCGAAGGCATCCGAGCCGGCTCCGGCTTCGCTCAAGGCGTAGGAGGCCAGTGTGTCCTGTGCCAGCCGGGGGAGCCAGCGCCGCTTCTGCTCTTCGTTCGCCCAGCGGATGACGGCGTTGTTGACCAGAGTGTTCTGCACGTCCACCACCACCGCCGCGCTCGGGTCCACCGCTGCCAGTTCTTCGATGGCGATCAGCGCCTGGAAGAACGTTCCGCCCTGTCCGCCGTACTCCTCGGGAATCTCGATGCCCATCAGGCCCATTTCGAAAATCTGCTTTAACAAGGCCTTGTCGAAGAGCCCCGCCTCGTCCATCGCCCGCGCCTTGGGGCCGATCTCGTTGCGCGCGAACTCGCGAACTGCGTCGCGAAACATCGCCTCGTCTTCGTTGAAATCCGTTAGCGGACGCGTCATGTCCGTGCTCGTCAAGTCCTGTGCCGGCATGCCATCATTAGAGCATGTCCTCCAGCCTTGGGCCAGCCTGGAAAGCCATCGCCGAAGCCCAGAAGATTCAGCTCTCAGAAACCTCCATCCAGCGGCTGGAGGCCATCGCCAGGACCATGCTCGGCCTGCGCGGCATGATCGACTGGAGCGAAGAGCCGGCCCAGGTCTTTACCCCCACCCCGCCCACGGAGAAACCCGCCGAATGACAGTCCTGGAAGCCGCCGCGGCGCTCCGGCAGAAGCGCGTCTCTTCCGTCGAACTCACCCT
>JACRKW010000319.1 GCA_016215215.1 Acidobacteriota bacterium | reverse complement strand
CTCCATCGGGCTGCTGGTGGGCGGCATCGGCGTGATGAACATCATGCTGGTGTCGGTGACCGAGCGGACCAAGGAGATCGGCATTCGCAAGGCCATCGGGGCGCGCAAGGTGGACATTGTCATTCAGTTCCTGACAGAGGCCGTGGTGTTGACCTTCGCCGGAGGACTATTGGGCATGGGCCTGGGCTGGGCGATCTCGCGGATCGCTGCCATGGCGTTTCCTTCATTGCCGACCAGCGTACCCGTGTGGGCGGCGGCGATGGGGATTGCTGTCAGCGTGGGGGTGGGGCTGTTCTTTGGGCTATGGCCGGCCAGCAAGGCCGCCCGGTTGGACCCGGTGGATGCGCTCCGCTACGAATAGCCCGACGGCTGGTATTCTGGACCCGATGCGGAGAGTCTTCATCCTGGGTCTGCTCGCTTCAATGGGAGCCTTGGCGCAAAGCAAGGACACTCCCCCCGAGGAGCGGAGGGAGCGCTACCCGGCGTTTCGAGACGCCGAGATCCGGCTGATTGAAGACTACTTCCGGCCCGGATCCGGCCACCTCCTGCCAGGCCTGCCCAAACGGGGGGCGGAGCCTCCGGGTGGCGTGGCCCAACAGATCCGGCGTGGCGGAAATCTGCCGCCTGCTCTGGAAGGCAAACTGGAACCGCTCCCAGCGGACCTGGAAAAGCGCATCGGCCCGCCGCCTGCCGGCTATCGCCGGCTGTTGTTCGGCAAGGCGGTGTTGTTGGTTCAGGATGGGACCCGACTCATCGTGGATATGGCCGGAATAGGTCTCTAGGCAGACTTCCGGGCGCTCACAGGCTTAGTCCGCTTCGCTGGGTTTTGGCGTCTTGGCGGTGGAAGCGGGCAGCTTGGGAGCCTTGATGTAGGCGGCCGGGATCTCTCCAGTAAGGCTCCTGAGCCAGGTGACGATGGAGGCCGTGTCGGCGGCCGAGAGCTTGCTGCCGAGCTGGTATTCAGCCATGTCAGCAACGGCCTGATCCAGCGTCTTCACCTTGCCGTTGTGGAAGTACGGCGCGGTCTTGTCGATGTTGCGCAGCGAGGGCACCTTGAAGTAGAACTTCTCTCCCGCGTTCTTGGTGACCTTTGCGCGGCCCTGGTCGGCGGCATCGGGATAGGGTTTTGCGGCGCCGATCTTCTGGTAGGACATGCCGCCCAGCAGCGCGCCGGAGTGGCAGGCGCCGCAACCGGCATCGCTGAACTTGAGGAAGCCAGCCTTTTCGGCGTCGGTGAGGGCTTTGGCGTCTCCGGCTAGGAACTTGTCCCAGCGCGAAGGCGTGACCAGCTTGCGCTCGAAGGCCCCGATGGCCAGCGCCATGTTGTCGTAGGTGACCGGATCCTTCACTCCTGGGAAGGCTTTCTGGAAGGCCTCCACGTACTCCGGCATGGACTTGAGCGTTTCCACGGCGGCGCTTTCGCCGGCCATCGCCATCTCCACCGGATTCAGGATCGGTCCTTTGGCCTGGGCTTCGACATCGGCCGCGCGGCCGTCCCAGAACTGCGCCATGTGAGCGGCGGCGTTATAGACGGTGGGTGAGTTGCGGTCGCCGCGCTGGCCCTTGTGCCCGAGCGAGGTGGGTTGATTGTCAACGCCATAGCGGTCGAGCATGTGGCAGGAGTTGCAGGAGAACTTGTGGCTCTTGGAAAGCCGCGTCTCGAAATACAGCATGCGGCCCAGGTCGACCCTGGCCGGCGTGGACGGATTGGAGTTCTTTTCCATCGTCGCCGGCAGCGGCTGGAAGAGCCTGAGTTTAGCGGCCGGAATGTCGACCGCCATCAAACATGCGGCTGGAATCAGCCCAAGAGCAAGAGTACGAATGAACATGTGAATCACCTCCGGGAGAAGCCTCATGATCGCGCGAATCGAGGTCGTGGGCAAGCGGTGGCATCCTCTACGGAGCCGCCGGTGCGGGCAGGGCGCAGTTGGCCCACCAGCATGGGTTTTCGCCGATGAACCGCAGAATGGCGTCGTACTTGGGGGAACTGGACTGATCCATGTATTCCAGGGCACCGAAGGAGCCCAGTCGCGTCGTGTTGCCGACGTTGAAATAGTGCATGAAGATCTGACCGCCGCGGTCGCGCCAAGCGGCGAAGTAGCGGTCGTAGACGCCGCCCATTCTCGGGTCCAGCGACGCCGCGCGGAAGAGGTCGGTCACGGTGGCGTTCGAGCGCAGCGAGGCGAAGTGCGAGCCGCCCTCGTAGGCGGCGGCGCCCAGACCGCGGTCGGCAGCAATCATTGTCAAATCATCCATCTCCTGGAAAGCCCGGGCCATCGCGCCTCCCGGAGGGCCGCCGGAGAGCACGCCTCCCGTCAGCAGTTCCTCGAACAGCTTGGCCAGGCCCTGGTCCTCATCCTTCGTCCACGCCAGAACTTGCTCCTCGAATCTAGGATCGCCGAGGTAGCCACCGAAGTATGGCCCGCCTGCCACGATGTCGATGCCGTGCTTGTAGCAGGGCGCCCCCTCGCTCCAGAGAGGACAATCGAGAGACTGTGAAGCGGTCCACGGATTGCCGGATTGAGCGCCCATTACGCAGAGCACGCGCCCGCTCTGCTCGCCCCAGACCGACTTCCAGATGTCGCACATCTGCGCCGTGCGCATGCCGTGCCAGTTGATCTGTTTCGTAAACGGGCTGATGGACGGGTTCTGCCACTTTTCCATGCCCTGCCGTTGGACGTAGCCGCTTTGGTTGAAGCCGGACGAGCCGTTCCAGACTTCGTTCGAGAACTCGACGTAGACACGGAGGTCAGGAGCCAGGGTGTCGCGCACCAGCGCGGCGTAGCTGGCCATGTAATCGTCGCCGGCCATGTGCGGCATGCAGATCCAGGGATCGGCCGACAACCGGTTGGAGAGCACTACCAAAATCTCCACCGGAACTCCTGCCCCGCCAGGGATGTTCCAGCGGGCGTCATCGGGCAGCGTCCGCGTGTTCCAACTGCTTTGCGTGGAGCCGTTGGTTTCCGCCCACTGCATGTAGCGGATCGCGCGGTACGGCTTCAGCTTCTCGAGCAGGTCCGGGTGGAAGATCTGCTCACGGTAGGATTCCTCAAAGCCGGGCATGATCACGCGAATGTTGCGCAGATAGTTGCCCGTCTTGGCCGGGTCAGTGGAAGTAATGGTGAGCCAGATGCCTCCGGCCGACGGAGTGACGTCGAGCACGTCCCGTCCGGGCGAGGAAAGGTCTTCCCGCTTCACGGCGTCCCGCCCGTAGTTCAGTGTCCCCTCTCCTTCATAGAGAACGACGTATTGCCCGGCTGGATAGTGCCCGTCGATGGCGGTGAACATCAACGTCCCCACGCTGGTGAACCTCGCGCCGCTGACCGGCGATGGGAGTGACTTGACCCAGCCACGCTCATCGAGCTCGATCTGCTTGGATTCGCCGGTGTCCCAGACCACTGGCCTGCAGTCCATGCAGTGCGGTACCCACGGCCGCGACGCTTTGAAAGCGTCAACCATGGAGTACTCGGAGACCCAATCGCGGAAGAACCAGAGATTCGTTCCGACAGGGGATGCGTTGTTGGACGGTTGGGCTGAAGCGGAGACGGCTGCCAGGGCGATGGTGGCCGCGAGGAGCGTTGTGTTTCGGTGCCTGTTCTCCATTGCTGAGGGACGTTCTTAAGGTTTTATCACGTTTCGATGAAATGTAGGGGCTATGGAAAACGCTTGCTTCGCTGAACGATGTTCAGTATCCTACAGACGTACACAAAATGGGCATCACCGAAAGACGGGCAAGAGAGAAAGACGATCTCCGGCGGCAGATTCTGGCCACCGCTACCGAGATGTTCGTGGCCGAAGGCTACGAGAGTGTTTCAATGCGCAAGATTGCCGAGCGCATCGAGTATGCGCCATCCACTATCTATTTGTATTTCAAGGACAAAGGCGAGATGGTGGCGAGCATCTGTTATGACACCTTCGCCGAGCTGGAACGACGCATGGAGAAGATCCGTGTGCTTGAGCTGCCGCCGATGGAGACGCTGCGGCGCAGCCTGCGGGAGTACTTGGAATTTGCCCTGGAGAATCGGAGCGCATACAGCTTTGTGATGAGCCCGCCGGTTGCGGTCATCAGCTCATTGGACCCCAAGACCTTCGAGAGCATCCACGAGGTCGCATTGCAGGCGTTTGACCGCCTGCGGACGGGGATGCGCCTCTGCATGGAGGCGGGGGAGATCGCGCCGGGAGACCTGGAAGCGAAGGTCCAGGCGACTTATCTGTTCGTCCACGGTGTGGCCTTGGGGCTGAACTACAACTGCGGTTTTCCCTTTATTGACAAGGACATACTCCTGGAGCATGTCCTGGACCGAGTGCTCGGTTCCCTGAAGTAAAACAAAAAGTTGTTGACAACAGGAGAACACTTGCCTTAAGATGAACAGTGTTCAGATAGTGATCGTTTGTTACAAAGTTTACAACGTTATGATCGCCCTCGCTTGGAAGAACCTGATTCACGACCGCGTAAGGCTGGCGGTCACGCTGGTGGGCATCGTTTTCGCCCTGGTGCTGATCCTGGTGCAGTTTGGCCTGTTCCTGAGCTTCATGGACACCAGTTCGAACGTGGTGGCGCGGAGCGGAGCGGATCTCTGGATCACCGCGCCGCGGATCCCGCACGTCAACGGCGGCTCGCCGCTCCGGGAAAGCTACCGCTGGCAGGCCTTGCAGGTGAAGGGTGTCGCCAGGGTGGATCGCTACAACCTGGCATGGGTGCCGTGGAAACTGCCGTCTGGGGCCATTGAGTCGGTCTCAATTGCCGGTTTCGATCTGGACCATCCAATGGGTGGTCCCTGGAACATTGTGCAGGGCAACCTGGACGATCTGCGCAGCGAAGACACCGTGATGGTGGATGAGCTCTACAAGCAGAAGCTTGGGGTGACGCGCATCGGCCAGATCGTGGAGATCAGCAACCGCAGGGCGCGGGTGGCGGGCTTCACGCGAGGGATCCACAGCTTCACCACCGCGCCTTACGTCTTCAGCTCGTTCAAGAACGCACAGAACTACGCGGGAGCTGCCATGAGCGAAGATCAGAGCACTTTCATGCTGGTGAAGGCCGAGACTGGCGCCGACGTCGGCCAAGTGAAAGCGGCGCTGCAGCGAAAGCTCCCCAACCTGGCGGTATTCACAAACGAGGAAATGCGCGCCAAGACGCAGAGCTATTGGGTGTTCCAGACCGGCGCCGGGGTGACCACGCTGTTGGGGGCGCTGCTGGGGCTGATTGTGGGTGTGGTCGTAGTGGCGCAGACCATCTACGCGGCGACGATGGACCACATAAGGGAGTTCGGGACATTGAAGGCGATGGGCGCGGCCAACGCCCGGATCTACGAGGTGATTCTGGCGCAGGCGGCGATCTCAGCGGTGATGGGGTATGTCATGGCGATCGTGATCGCCTGGCTTGTGTCCCGCGGCAGCCAGGACGGGAACGCTCCCATCGCGCTGCCCCCGGAACTGGCGATTGGAGCGCTGGGACTGGCGCTGGCGATGTGCGCCGGCGCGGCGGTGATCTCCATCCGGAAGGCGACGCGCATCGATCCGGCGATGGTTTTCAGGGGTTGAACCAATGATCGAAATCAGAGACTTGCACAAGACGTACGGCAAAGGGCAGGCGGCGGTGAGCGCGCTGTCTGGAGTGGACCTGCATGTGAGCGCCGGCGAGGTGCTGATGTTGATGGGCCCGTCGGGCAGCGGGAAGACGACTCTGCTGTCGGTGATGGGCTGCATTCTGCAGGCCTCGTCCGGGAGCGTGAAAGTGGACGGGCTGGAAGTGGTGGGCCTGGCGGAGAGCAAGCTGCCGCGGGTCCGGCTGAAGCATTTCGGCTTCATCTTCCAGGGCTTCAACCTGTTTCCGGCGCTCACGGCGCGGGAGAACGTTGAGCTGGCATTGAAGTTGAAGGGCGTAGGCGGAGCGGGAGCGCGCAAGCGAGCCGCGGCCCTCTTGGAACAGGTGGGGTTGGCGGACAAGCTGAAGGCCTATCCTGCCGACCTGAGCGGCGGGCAAAAGCAGCGGATCGCCATTGCGCGGGCGCTGGCCGGTGATCCGCCCATCATTCTGGCCGATGAGCCGACCGCTGCACTGGATTCGCACTCCGGGCAGAAGGTGATGGAGATGCTTGCCGGGTTGGCGCGTGAAGACGGGCGAACGGTGGTGGTGGTAACGCACGACAACCGCGTGCTGCACTACGCCAGCCGGATCGTGCATATCGCCGACGGGCGTGTGGTGAAACCGGTGGCAGAAGAGGCAAAGAAGGAGATGGCGGCATGAAGAAGACACTGGCAGTTGTAACGATTCTGGCGGCCGGCGGGGCGCTGGCGGCGGCGTTGGCGAACCGCGAAGCGGTGCAGGCGGCTCCAGCGCCAGCCGGTGCCGATGCCCGGCGTGCGTTCATCGCGGCTGCGGGGCGTGTGGAGCCGTTAGGCGAAGAGGTGAAGGTCAGCGCCGAGATGGACGGCAAGCTGGCGCAGGTCCTGGTGGAAGAGGGTGACCGGGTGAAGCATGGGCAGACGATCGCCGTGCTTTCCAGCAACGACTTCGCGGCGCGCGTGGGCCTGGCCGAAGCGACGTTACGGGAACGCGAAGCGCAGGAGGAGCGCTTGATGAACGGCGCCCGCGACGAAGACAAGCGCGAGGCGGAGGCATTGCTGAGAGAAGCGGAGGCGCAATTGTCGGTGGCCCAGGCCGAGCGCGAAAGGCGGCGCGGGCTGCTGGAACGTGGCGCTGTGTCGCGGAGTGAGTATGACTTCTCCAGCCGCGACTTCGAGATGGCTCGGGCGCGGGTGGAAGCCCAGCGCGAGCGGCTCAACGTGGTCCGCGCGCAGACGCGTGTGGAAGATCTGAAGCGTGCCGCAGCCGAGGTGGCACGCGCGCGCGCGGCGCTGGCCGAGGCCAGGGCGATGCTGGAGAAGACGGTCATCCGCGCTCCTCTGGACGGCCGCGTGCTGCGGCGCTACCGGAAGACCGGCGAGACGGTGAGCGGCAAGGGCGACACCCCTATCGTGTCGCTGGGCGATGTGGAGAAACTGCGGGTGCGCGTGGACGTGGATGAGTCCGACGTGGCCAAGGTGTGGGTGGGGCAGCCCGCATGGGTGACGGCGGGCGCCTATGGCGATCAGCGGTTCACGGGCCGCGTGGTGCGCATCGGGCAGGCTCTGGGGCGCAAGAACGTGCGCACGGACGAGCCGAGCGAGCGCGTGGACACGAAGATCCTGGAGACGCTGGTTGAACTGGACGCGGGCCAGCGGCTGCCGGTGGGTCTGCGGGTGGATGCATTCCTGGAGGTGCGCAAATGAAACGGCTGTTGCTGTCGGCAGCGCTGGCGTGGCCGCTGTTGGCCGGGCGCCTGACGCTGGAGCAGGCGCTGGAGAAAGCGGGCAGCGCGAATCCCGATATCCAGAAGGCGCGGTTGAGGGTGCTGGAGAGCGAGGCGCAGGCTCTGGTGCGGCGGGCGGCGTTGAGGCCGCAGTTGAGCGTGGGCGCCAGTGGCGCGCAACAGACGTCGAACCTGACCGGGATCGGCCTGAGCGGGCAGGGTCTGCCTTCACGGGTAGGTCCGTACACGGTGTTCGACGCGCGTCCGAGAGTTACTCAAACGGTGCTGGACTTGAGCCTGCTGGCGGCGTGGCGCGCGGCCAAAGAGCGCGGCGGAGTGGCCAGGGATGAGGCCGAGGCGATGGCCGAGCAGACACGCGCGGCGGTGGTAGACGTGTACCTGCGGGCGCTGGCGGCCGACTCGCGGGCTCGTGCGGCCGAGGCGCGCGCCACAACGGCGCGAGCGCTGTGGAGCCAGGTGTCGGCGGCCGAGGCGGCCGGCACGTCGAGCAAGCTGGACGTGGCGCGGGCCGCGCAGAGGATGGAGTCTGAACAGGTGACGGTGGTGCTGTCGCGGCGCGACCGCGACGCACTGGTGACGCTGCTGAAGAAGACCATCGGGCTGGAGCAGGGCGAGGCGGTGGAGTTGGTGGACGTGGAGGCGGCCGGGCCTGAGCCGGAGGCGCGGGTGCGGGCCGAGGCACGGGCGCTGGAGTCGAAGCGCCGGGCCTTGGTGGAGGAGAAGAAGCAGGCCGAGCGGGAACGCTGGCCGAAGCTGTCGGCCGTCGCCGACTATGGCGTTCTGGGACAGTCGCCGATCCGTTCGCTGAGTACCTACACTTTGGGCGTGTCGCTCACGATTCCGGTGTGGACCAGCGGGCGCATCGAGAACGAGATCAAGGCGGCAGGGCTGCGGATCGCGCAGGTGGACCAGGAGCGGCGCGCGCTGGACCTGGCGACGGCACAGGAAGTGGCCAGAGCGCAGATCGAGCGCGATGCGGCGCACGAGGCCGGGGCGGTGACCGCGCGGGCGGCGGCGGCGGCGCGCCAGAGCCTGGAACTGGCGCGGCTGCGGCACGGTGCGGGGCTGACGACCAATCTGGACGTGATCACGGCGCAGGGCGAACTGGCGCAGGCCGAGGAAGAGGCCATCCGGGTGCGGTATGAAGGGCTGCTGGCGTCGGCGCGGCTGGCCCAGGCGCTGGGGGACGTCTCGGCATTCGCCAAGGGAGGTACATTGAGAGGATGGATCTGACGCTTTACCAGGTGGACGCTTTCGCGAGCGAGGTGTTCAAGGGTAATCCGGCGGCGATCTGCCCGTTGGAGCGGTGGCTGCCCGACGCGCTGATGCTGTCGATCGCCATGGAGAACAATCTTGCGGAGACGGCCTTCTTCGTGAAGAAGGGCGAACGCTACGGCCTGCGCTGGTTCACGCCGACGACGGAGATGGACCTGTGCGGGCACGCCACACTGGCGTCGGCCTACGTGATTTTCCGGTTTCTGGAGCCGGAGGCGGTGAAGCTGGAGTTTGAGACGCGTAGCGGCGTGCTGGTCGTAGAGCGCGAGGGGAGCAAGCTGGTGATGGATTTTCCAGCGCGGCCACCGGAACGGGTCCAGCCGTGCGCCGGGCTGCTGGAGGCGCTGGGCGGGAATCCGAAAGAGGTGTGGGCTGCGCGCGACTACATGGTCCTCTACGAAACCGAGGAAGAGGTCCGGGCGCTGAAGCCAAACTTGCTGATGCTGTGCGAGCTGGACCGGTTCGCCGTGATGGTGACTGCGCCGTCATCGGTGAAGGGAGTGGATTTCGTGTCGCGCTTCTTCGCGCCGGAGCACGGTGTGCCGGAAGACCCGGTCACCGGGTCGGCGCACTGCACGCTGGTGCCCTATTGGGCGGCGCGTTTGGGTGAGAACCGGCTGATCGCACGCCAGGTGTCGGCGCGGGGCGGGGAACTGGACTGCGAACTGCGAGGCGACCGCGTACGGATGGGCGGCGAGGCGGTGTTGTACCTGCGCGGGACCATTGAAGTGTAGGCGCGCGGGCATATACTTGAGGCAGGATGGCAAGCGCGGCACAGCCTGTCGGGGATCCGGAAGAGCAGGATCTGCCGTTGTACAACGAAGCGGGCGTGGACCTGACGCTGGTGCGGTGGATGCTGTCGCTCACGCCGCAGGAGCGGCTGGCGTGGCTGCAAGGGCACGCGAACGCCACAACGAGGTTGATGGAGATTGCAGCCCGAAAAGAACTATGACCTGGTTTTGAGCACTCTGCTGCGGCACGGGGTGGAGTTCATCGTGGTGGGTGGGGTGAGCGCTGTGTTGCATGGAGCGCCATATGACACATTTGATGTGGATGTGGTACATGCGCGGGCGGCGACGAACCTGGAACGACTGGTGGATGCGCTAGAGGAACTGGATGCGGTTTACCGGATGATGATGTCGCGGCGGCTCCGTCCGCCTCTGAGCGCGCTGGAGGGGCCAGGACATCAGTTGCTGATGACGCGTCACGGGCCGCTGGATGTGCTGGGGGAGATCGGCGACGGGATGGG
>JACRKW010000023.1 GCA_016215215.1 Acidobacteriota bacterium | reverse complement strand
CTCGGTCACCTGCCGCGCAGAGTCAAGCATGAGGCTATCGGGCCAATACCGCGCCTCACAGAAGCGGCGCCAGCGCCTGAGTGTATGCCCGCTTTCCTCCCGCGTTCAAATGGAAGCCGTCGCTGAACAGAGCCGCCGGAAACGCTCCAGGCGCGGCAGGCTCCAGCACCACGGTAGACGCCTTCCTTGCCGCATCAAACAGTGCCCTCGATTCGGATCTTTCAGCGGAGGTCGCCGGTAACAGCAAGACTAGATGAGCGCCGTGCTGGTTCGCCAAACGTTGAAGCTCGGCCAGCCGGGCAGGAACCCTTCGCCGGATTGCGCTCTCCGAAGCCGGTTTCCTGTTCAAGCGTGCCAGGCGAGGCTGCAACTCTTTCATCCCCGGCATCAGCTCAGAGAGAAACCATTTGCGGAGCTCCATCCGCGTTCCGTAGTAGGTGCTGTAGTGGGCAAACAGCAGCGACGAAGTCGCAGTCATCGAATAGCCGGCATCGCGCGAGACATCCAGCAAGTCCCCCAAGGCGAACAATCGGTTGGCTGAGTAGTCTCCCCGGATTCCATCAGAGAGCAACTGGATGGCACTCAGTTTCAAAACCACAACGTCGGGACGCGACCCCTCCGAAAACAGGCGCCGTAGAGCGTAGTACCAGTCCAGGTAGGCCGTCCCCTCCACCACTAATCGTTCCACCTCGACGGCAGGACGCAGCTCTTGCTGCAGCGCCGGCAGATCAACTCCCTCAAGCAGAAGCGAATTGCCCGCCAGCAGCACGGTCCTCACGCCGTCGGCTCTCCCGCCCCGCATGCGCACCGCCGAGGAAATCTCCTCCGTGGTCCGGCGCTCGATTCGGCTGATGCGCGCGGCCGCCTTCGCGCCCAGTTCCGCCAGAACCAGCAGAATGGCCGTACATAGCACGACCAGGACGGCTACCCGCAGCCGCGCAAGCGGCCTCTCGTGTGCGTCCTGTCTTCTGGAATCCATTGTCGTTCTTTATTTCTCTCTCAAAACTGAAAATAGATAAACGCATTACTCAGGTTGCCGGAGAACAGCAGCAGAAGACCAACAGCCCCAGCTCCCACCCACACCCGGGTGCGTCCCTTTGAGAACTGCAGAACGTATTCTTCGCCGCGCGCCTCCATGAGGAGGTCGATCACGAACATCGGCACGCTGAAGGCGATTAGGAAGATGGCGGCCGGCAAGAGGTGCGGTTCCCATCGCAGAACGGTCATGCCGGCAAGATAGTCGCGCGCCGCACCCAGGTTCTGCGCGCGGAAGAAGATCCAGGTCAGGCACACAAGGTGAAAGAGCGCGATCCGCGCCACCCAGTCCCTGACGAAGGACCGGCCGCCCGGCTCCTTGATTCCAAGAAGCCGTTCCATGCTGAGCCACAATCCGTGAATCCCGCCCCACACCACAAACGTCCAATTTGCTCCATGCCATAGTCCGCCGAGCAGCATGGTGGCGAGCAGGTTGCGGTATGTCTTCACCTCGCCGAGGCGGTTGCCGCCAAGCGGGATGTAGAGATAGTCCCGCAGCCAGCTGCTCAGGCTGATGTGCCAGCGTCTCCAGAAATCCTGCAGGCTGACCGCAAGGTAAGGCTGCCTGAAATTCACCATAAAGTGAAATCCCATGAGCTGTGCACTACCTCGTGCGATGTCGCTGTAACCGCTGAAGTCAGCGTAGATCTGCCAGGAAAAGGCGTAGACGCCAATCAGTCCCACTCCCAGGCTAGGCCCGCCCAAGGATCCGGAGAATGCGGCGTCAGCCAGCAACGCGCAGTTGTCCGCAACGACGCACTTTCGAAAGAGGCCCTGCAGAATCATCATGACACCGTCGGTGATCCTCTCCGGATCCAACGTCCTCCGATGCTGCACCTGCGGCAGGAGGTGTGACGGCCTCTGTATCGGTCCAGCGATCAAGTGCGGGAAAAGACTGATGAACAGCGCATAATCAACCAGAGAATCTGCCGGTTCGAGCTTGCCGAAATAGACGTCCACGATGTAGGCCACGGCTTGGAAGGTGTAAAACGAAATGCCGGGCGGCAGCAGGATCTGGAGGACTGTCACACTGACGGCCGGCAGTCCCAGGGCGACCAGGGTCGAGGCCAGCGAATCCGCAAAGAAGTTGAAGTACTTGAAGAACCCAAGAAAGCCGAAGTTCAGGGTGAGAGAGAGAATCAGCAGAGCCCGGCGCCGCCAATGGTTCGCGGAGTTGGCGATATACCTCGCGGCAAAGAAATCCACCAGCGTGGAGATCAGAATCAGGGAGACGAACCGCCAATCCCACCAACCGTAAAAGAAGTAACTCGCCGCCAGCAGCATCACATTCTGCTGCTTTCGCTCCAACCGCCAGTAGATGAACACCAGGGGGATTAGGAAGACAAAATAGACTGGCGTGTCGAAGAACATAATCGCTGGCTGAGCAGACAACCCTCCGGCACAGTAGCCTCCTGCCGAGTGGGGATTGGTCGCAACGCGCTTCCGTGTTGAATAGTATCACGATTCGCCGCTGGGGCATTCCTCATCGGGCTGGCGTGAGGCTGTGGGGTTGAGGCAGGCGCCCCGCAAGGGCGGGGGGAGCCTCGTCTCAGCCACCAGGATTCTCCAGCCAACGGTTCGGTCCGGAGCCGGCGCACCTTGCAGTCTCTGATCCAGACAGCCACGCTCACGGTACAATCGTTCGAATCCCCATCCGGATACCTCCGCTATGCGTGCCGAACCGGAATACCTGCAATGGCTCATCCTGCTGATCTGGCTGGCAGTCCTGTTCATCTTCGCGTCCGGCATGGCAGCGGCGTTCTTCTCATCCAGAACGCTACGCATCGACCTCTCCATCTCCTGGTTCCAGCACCGCCAGCCTCACCGTCCCACTCTTCGTCCTCTGCTACTGACAGTCCTGGTCGCCATCGCCGTAGCCCTACTTCTGACCATCAGCGCCGGTGAGACTCTGCCCATGCGGCTGGCCCTGGCCTTGGTTGGCGCCGGCGTTTCCTACATCACCTTTGACTGGGGCTGGAATCAAGCCGCTGCCTGGGTGCTCCGCCGCTCTGCGCGGAGCCGCGACTGGAGCCTGCTCGCCCGGAGCGCCTGCGCTGAACTCCAGAGCCTATTCGACACGCCCGCCATCATTCCACGCGCCTGCGCCCTGATCTCCGGCCACCTCGGCTGCGCCCACGTCTACTTCTACTCCCCGTCCGGCGACTCCTACACCCTGTCGGCGTCCGTGCCCGGCCCCCCTGAGCATCCAGTGGAGATCCCCGCCTCTTCCCTGCTCTGCCAGCGGCTGTCAGCCACTCGCACATTTCACGCTCTGACAGTGCTCAACCACGCCACAGGACGCCCCTTGCGCTGGTCGCAAGGTGACGCGGGTTTTCTCGCCGCCGAACAGAACCAACTCGCGTTGCTGGAATCCTCCGTCGTGGTTCCCATGCAGCAGGATCTCGCCCTCGGCGGATTCTTTGTCCTTGGCCCCAGAAACTCGGGCGAGCCCTTCCATCCGCACCACCTGCGCTTTGCCGAAGCCATCGGCCGCCAGGCCGCAATCTCCCTGGCCACCGCCACGTTCGCCGCCTCTGCCTTTGAACGCGCGATGGAGAGCGCCCACGAACAGGCCTCCCGGCGCACGGCCCGCGTCACCCGCGCTCACCTGGCGCCGCCCGAGCGCACAACCCTGCCCGGCCTGGATTTCGGCGCCGAATACTGGCTCGGCAACATCCCCGGAGGCGCCTTTTACGACGTGCTTGCGCTTCCCAATCGAGCCACAGCGGTGTTCATCGCCGAGATCCCCGGCCCCCCCGAGGAGTCCGCCGTCCGGCTCGTCCAGTTGCAGGCGCTGCTTCGCAGCCGCACTCTCGCAGGCGAGGAAAGCCTGGCCGGAGTTCTCGAATCCACCCGGCAGGCGCTGGCGCTTTCCGCGGCCAACCGCGAGCCAGTCGCTCTATTCTGCGCCCGGTACGCCGCCGACTCCCGCAAACTCAGCTACGTCAACGCCGGCCACTACCCACCCCTGCTTCTGCGCTGGGGACCTGAAGGCTCCCAGATTACGCGTCTGGCCACCGGCGGTCTACCCCTCGGAACCCCGGATGCCCCGCCGCTGGAGGAGGGCGCCGTGGACCTGGTCGCCGGCGACATCCTCGCCATCTCTTCATCAGGCATTCCTGCCGCCCTTTCCCCTGACCAAACACCATGGGGAGAGGGCGCCCTGGTGCAGGCCCTGCTCGGCGGCGAAGCCCAAACCGCCCGGGAACTTGTCTCTTCCACCTTGTCCGCCGCCTTGGATTACACCAATCGCGACCCGAGCCAGCCCCCCAGACTGCTGATCGTTCTCCGTACGCTACCTGCAGCATCCTCACGCGAGGGTTGACCGGGCCCTCGCGACTGTGTAATTATTCATATCAACGAATAAGTATTCAGTCATCATGTCCACAGAACCCAGCCTGCCGCTGACGCTCCCTCGCATTCAGGCGGCCGATTGCCGCTCGGACTTTGACCTTTCCGCGTCCGAACTGGTCACCCTGTTGGACCTGGCGGCCGACGTCAAGCGGCACCCGGCGCACTACCGCTCCGCCTTGCGAGGGCGCATCCTGAGTTTGTTGTTTGAGAAGCCCTCGCTTCGTACGCGCATCACGTTCGAAGTGGCCGCAAAGCAACTCGGCGGCGATTCGATCCTCACCGTCGGCCCGGTCGGCGGGCGCGAACCGGTGGCCGACGTGGCCCGCAATCTCGAACGCTGGACCGACCTCATCGTCGCCCGGACTTTCTCGCAGTCCACCGTCGACGACCTCGCACGTTTCTGCGGCATCCCGGTGATCAACGCGCTCAGCGACAAGTACCACCCCTGCCAGGCCCTGGCCGACATGCAAACCCTGAAGGAACACTGGGGCGGCTGGGAGGGACGCAAGCTGGCCTTTGTCGGAGATGGGAACAACGTGGCCCACTCGTTGATGCTCGATTGCGCGCGGCTTGGAATCCACTTCACGTGCGTTTGCCCGCCGGGCTACGAGCCCGACCCGGCCATTGCCTCCCGTGCAATCGAGTTCGCGGCGCCCACTGGAGCGGCGATCCAGGTGACCAACGACGCCGCTGCCGGCCTGGCTGGAGCGGAAGCGGTCTATACCGACGTCTGGGCTTCCATGGGACAGGAGCACGACGCCGCCGAGCGCGCCCGCCTTTTCGCGCCTTAGCAGGTGAATGCGGAACTCATGGCACTGGCTGCCCCGTGCGCTCTGTTCATTCACTGCCTGCCGTCTCACCGCGACGAAGAGGTCACCGAGGACGTG
>JACRKW010000318.1 GCA_016215215.1 Acidobacteriota bacterium | reverse complement strand
GGAGGGTCGTGTGGCCGGACTCGAGCACTTGGGACACTGCAACATAGGCTTCTGATTCCACGATAGGGACCGGGGAGCGGTCGCGCCAGGGACCGGAAGGCCCAGTCCGCACAGAATCGTAATGGTACCGGGGGGCTATGTAGCAGGCGAAGGAAAAGGGCGACCGCGCGTCTTCACCTCGACCCGCGCGGCCTGCGTCGCACGGATGGTAGCTGTCATCTCCGCCCGCTGTGCGGCGAGAGCCGCTGGCATGGACACGAAAACGGTCGCGATGCCGGTGGGGGCGGGGCAGCTCTTCAGCGAAGTGGCGCGATCGCCCGCTGATTGTGATCCACTCTTTCGATCGACCTCCTTGGGTTCAGGGTCACAACTGCTCATGAGATCGGTTCTCGCGAGGGAAACTTTAGTGCGATTGCGGGGGAGCGGCTTTCGCCCGCGCCAGGCAGCGGTAGCCGAGCGTGAAGTCGCGGTTCCGGTCCAGCGGGTCCAAGACGGGCAGCATGAGCGCCGCCGGGACGAACAAGAGCAATGGAATGAGCTTGGCGAAGCCCGGGAAGAACTGCACTGTGTTCAGCAACCTCCGCGATAGCAGCCGGAACAGCCCGCCGGCGGGCTCGATCTCATCCACCGTGAAGCCCGCTTCCTCCAGCAGGTAACGCAGGCCGTGGCAGGTATAGCGGAAGTAGTCGTGGGGGGCCTGGTGGACCTCCCACTGGTGCGGGGCAATCAGCAAGAGCGTGCCGCCGGGCTTCAGCACACGGGCGATCTCGCCCAGCGCGCGGGCGGGCTGCCGGAGGTGCTCGAGCGTAACGATGTTCAGAGCCGCATCGAAGACGCCGTCCGGGAACGGCAGGGCATTGAGATCGGCCAGGGCGTCGAGGCGCGAATAGTTCCAGCCAGCGTCGCCGACGGCGAGATCGACGCCGGTGTAACGGCAATGCGGGAAGTGCAGCGCGTGCTGGCTCTCTCCAGCCCCGGCATCCAGCACCCGGGCGCCCTCGGGCAACAACTCCGCCAGCCTCTGGACCGAGCGCTCAATCATCGCTTCAAACGAATAGACGTAGCGCAGGAGCCAGGCGGGAAGCATGCGGCTGGCGGTGGCGTAAGTCATCCGTTACTCTTTGGGCCGGGCCTCCAGCATGATGGTTGCGCCGGCATGGCATGCGGCTTCCAGCATGGTGAAAGGAATCGACGCCAGAACCAGCGCGAAGTATGTGAAGTCCTTCCAGAGCTTGAGGCGGTGGGACTCCTGAAGGCCGCGGATACGGCGCGCCATGGGGTCGAGCCCGGTGGCCAGCGTGGTGGCCAGGCCGGCGGGGTTGTCACGCAGCGAGAAGTGTTTGCGGCGGACGACCTCGAAGCCGCAGTATTCGAGCAGGCCGGCCAGGTCGTCTTCCTTGAAATCGATCAGGTGGCGCGGAATGTCGAGGCCGTTCCAGGCTTCGCCGAACAGCAGAAACTGCCAGCAGGCGGCGTTGGGCACCTGCACGATCAGCCGGCCCTCCGGGTGGAGCAGCTCGCGGGCGGCCTGAAGGTAGACCGCCGGGTCGTACAGGTGCTCCAGCACGTGGAACATGGTGATCAGGCTGAAGCTCTGCGGGCGGAACGGGGCGCGGGGTAGAGCGCCGCAGGCGGCCGGCACGCCGTTGGTGGACCAGGCGACCGAGGCCGCGTTGACGGAGAAGTCCAGGCCGATGGTGCGGTCCTGCGGCAGGTTCAGTTCGCGCAGCAGAAGCCCGCCTCCGCAACCGACATCGAGCACGGGGCCGGAAAGACCGGAGTCGCGCAGCGCACGCCGGACAAAGCGGACATGGTCGCGCAGAACGAAACGGCGCCAGGATTCGGCCAGGCGGTCGGCGGTGTCGCCGCCGGGGTCGTACCAATAGTTGGGCGGGTAATAGTGCTGGATTTCGTCCGGCGTGGGGCGTGGGTAGAGACGGATGAGCCGGCACTGGCGGCACTCGACCACCAGGAACACGCGCGGGGTGGTGGCATAGAGCCTGTCGGTGCCGTGGCACAGAGTGCGCATGGCTGGAGCGCCGCAGCCCGGGCAGGAATCGGGGGAAGGTTCGGCGGCGCCCGGCCCGGAATGGTTCATATTCAACTCCGGGGCCTGGCCAGGTTCTGTGTGAGCTGGCGGAGTGTGATGCGGTGGCTCAGAATGAGCTGGCGGACCTGGCGCGGCGAGAGTTTGCGCAGGGACCTCAAGGCGCGCCGCTTGCGCAGCATCGAGGGGATCATCGGCAGAGCCTGGAGGTCGCCCTTCAGAAGGGCGAGCGCGGCAGAGAGCTTGCCGGCCGGGGTTGTATGCAGGCTGATCTCCCCCCGGTTGAGCAGGGCCGCCCACAGCCCGGCGCTGAGCCTCGCGAGATAGTATGCGACGTTTCGCCAAAGGAGACTACCAGGAAACAGTTTAACCGCCAGCAGCACCCGGTTGCGCTCGATGAGGACGATGCGGCGCGGATTGGCCTGCCCGAGAGTGGAGCCGCGGTGGTGGCGGACGACGGCCTCGGGGGAATACAGGCAGCCCCAGCCGCAGATTCTGGCGCGCAGGCCCAACTCGGCGTCGTCGGCGTAGGCGAAGAACTCCTCGTCGAATCCGCCGATGGAGGCCAGCATGGAGGCGCGGTACATGCAGGCGCAGCCGTCGGGCCAGAGGACCTCCTCCACGCGGTCGTACTGGCCGCTGTCGATCTCACCGGTCCCACGTCCACGGTTCTGGCCGTCAGGGTAGATGAGGTGGCCCACCTTGTCGATGATGCGCGGGTCCTCGTGGACCAGAATCTTGGAGGCGGCCATGCCGACGCCGGGGTCGTCAAACATCCGCCGGAGGTGGTGCAGCCAGAGCGGGCTGGCCTCGGCGTCGTTGTTGAGCAGCGCCACGAACTCGCCGCGCGCCTCGGCGATGCCCTGGTTGTTTGCCGCGCAGAAGCCGCGGTTTTCACGGTTGGCGATGAGCCGGACCGGAAAAGGAGCGCCGGCGGCAAAACGCCGCACGGCGCCGACCGAATCGTCGGTGGAGCCGTTGTCCACCACAATCATTTCCATGGGCACGCCCTGTGCGCTGAGCAGGCTCTCCAGGCACGCCTGGAGCAGGGCCACACGGTTCCAGTTGACGATGATCACCGAGACCAGGCCGGGCTGGGCCGGGGAGGGCGCGGAATGGTCGAAACCCAAGAGAGTCAACGTGTTGTATGATACCATCAGGTTCCCCAACCACCCATGTCCACGCTCGGCCAGAGGCTCAAGGAAGAGCGCGAAAAACGCGGTTTGACCATCGAAGAACTCGCCGCCGAGACGCGCATTAACGCCCAGTATTTTCACGCGCTGGAGTGCGACGACACCTCCGCGCTGCCGGGCGGCTTCTTCTATCGCAGCTTCGTCCGGCAGTACGCGCGGCGGCTGGACCTGCCCGAGAACGCCTACAAGCCCGAATTGGAGCGCAGCCTGGAGGCCGAGGCGGCTGAGATGGATCGCCGGGAAACCGCTCTGCCGCAGCGCAACATCGGGCTGCCGCCGATTCCGACCGGGCGCGCCGATCCGGCGATGGAAACCCGGCGATGGGTAGCGCGGCTGGCTGCCTTCGTCGTGGTAGTGGTGCTGTGTTCGGCTGCCTACACCTTCTGGCAACGATGGCAGGCTGAAACGGAGCAGGAAGCAGCACAACAAAAAGCCGCGGCGCCGGTTCCCGCGCCTCCGCCGCAGGCGCAGCCGAAACAGGAACCGCCACCCGTTCCGCCCGCGACCGAACCGGCCCGAGAGCAAACTCCGGCACAGGCGCCTCCCACAGCGCCTCACGAGCCGGCGGCCGGCGCGGTGAAGTTGATCGTCCGCGCCAAGGAGATGGCCTGGCTCGGTGTGTGGCGCGGCGACAAGCTACTGTTCGGAGACCTGATGCGGGCCGGCGAGACACGAGGCTTCGGAGCCGAGGATCGCCTGCGCGTGCGCTTCGGCAACGCCGGCGGCGTGGAGGTGGAGTGGAACGGCAAGGTGATTCCACCAACCGGGCCACGGGGGCAGATCAGGAATGTGGAGTTCCGCCCGGACGGCTATACCGTCGCCCTTCCCCAACCCAAGGATGGCGAACCGCCGGCCCAGCAGTAACGTATCGCTGAGACAGAGGGGGCAACGATGAGGCGAATCCTTCTCGCGCTCGTATTCAGCCTGGTTGCCGTGGCACAGCAACCTCCGGCTCGCATCCTGGTGGCGTACCACTCCGGCACGGGAAATACCGAGAAGTTGGCCGTGTCCATCCGCGACGGCGCCGCGGCGGTGCAGGGGGTGGATGTGACCCTACGCAAGGCGGCGGAGTTCAAGTACGACGAGATCACCGGCTACGACGGCGTGGTGTTGGGAACCCCCGTGCACTGGTCGGGCGTGTCCGTAGAGGCCAAGCGATTCCTGGATGGGATCGGCGGCGCGCTGTGGAAGGCCAAGACCAACGGGGACGGCCGCACGGCGGGGGTGTTCTGCACCGCCGGCCATCCCTCCATGGGCAAGGACACCGTGCGCTTGTCGGTGCTCTCAGCGTTTCTAACGATGCGCTTTGTCGTGGTGGGCGGCGTGGAGTCCGAAGGCTTCGGCACGCTGGGACCTGAGGCCACCACGGGCCCGGCCGATCCGGGCATCAGCGAGAAGGAGATGGCCGAAGCGCGCCGGTTCGGGGAGCGGTTCGCGCAGGTGACACGCAGCCTGCGCCAGGCGCGCGGAGCGCGGCCGTGAGGAACAATGAAGCACCTGATCGTCATCGGCGCTCTGAGCCTGCCGCTTTTGGCACAGAGCCCGCCTGAGATCGAGCCAGCGGAAGGATATGCCATTCGAACCGTGGCGGGCATCGTCCCGGCGCTCGAAGCAGAACCTGTGGCTACGGCGCGCGTGGGCGTCATCGGTGGAATCGCGTCTGACTCCGCGGGCAACGTGTACCTGACGGACACCACGTTCAGTCGCGTCCTGAAGGTGACTACGGACGGGATTGTCATCCGGCTGGCGGGAAACGGCGAGAACGGGGTGGCAGGCGACGGCAAACCCGCGATCGAGGCTGCCGCGGGAGAGGCGGGGCCCATCGCGGTGGGGGCTGACGGGACCGTGTATTTCGCCTCGACTCTTCAGCATGCCGTCCGGGCCATCTCGCCCGACGGCACGATGCGGCTCGTGGTAGGTCCAGGGCCGACGGGAATGGGGCCGGCGTGCGGCGAGGGCGGACCGGCGGATAGGGCCTGCCTGAGCACGCCATCCGGCCTGGCCGCCAGCCCGGACGGCACGGTTTACGTCGCCGAGAAGTACGGTCGCATCCTGAAAATCACTCCGGAAGGCGTGCTGGTGCGTGTGGCCGGAGACCCCCAGCGGCAGAGCTTTGAGGGAGACGGCGGGCCGGCGCTGAACGCAAGGTTTAAGAACATCACCTCGATAACGCTGGACCTCGAGGGAAAGCTCTACATTGCTGACTACGGCAACAGACGCGTGCGAGTGATCGGCGTCGATGGAATTATTCGCTCGCTGCCGCCGGGCCCGCTGCTGGCCGCGCGGTTGGCCTGGGGTGGCGGCAAACTGTTTCTCGCCCCTGGCGGCGCTCCGGGCGTCTGGCAGTTCACTAGCGATGGCGTTTACGAGCAGGTGCTGCAATCGGGGCCGGCCCCATCGGAAATCGGCGTTGATGCCACGGGAGCCCTGTTGTTGGCTGCCTTCGACCGTCTCTACCGGCAGGACTGTTCCGATTGCCTCACGCCGGTCGCGGGTGTAGGCCAGTTCCGCGGCGACGGAGGCCCCGCCGAGTCCGCCTGGCTGTCATTCCCTGGGGCGGTTTTCCGCGACGCCCAAGACGGCGCGATGTACGTGCTCGATTCCGGAAACGGACGGCTCCGGCGGTGGGGCGCGGATGGCATCATCGAGACCGTGGCGGACTTGCGGCCCTGGCCAGGCTGCAGCCGTGCGGTGGCGGCGCCGTCTGGAGGCGCGTTCATCACCTGCCAAGCCAAGCTGCTGAAGTGGCGCCCAGAGGAAGGCGTCGTGGAGTTGGCCGGCTCCGACATCGGCGGATCCTACGACCTGGAGCACGCGCCGCTGGAAACCATCATCGTTCCATACGGACTGGTGGCCGAGGCTGATGGGGGAGTGCTGTTTGCCGACGGCTTCAGAACCCAGTTGCTTCGTTTCGGCACCGACGGGCGCTTGTCCCCCGTGTCAGGGAACGGCGCCCTCCCGGCTGACGGTGCACCGCTGGCCAACACCATGCTCCAGCGCCCCGAAGAGTTGGCGATGAACACCGAGGGGGTGTTGTATGTCACCTCCGGCTCCGGAATGATCTATCGCGTGGGGCTCAACGGCAAAGTCCAGCAGTTGAAGATCGACGGCCTATGGGGCGGCATCCAGGCGGGGCCCGAAGGAGTCCTGTTCCTCAGTGACAAGCTGGGCAACCGGGTGATCAGAAGGTCGGCCGATGGCGAACTACGAAGAGTGGCAGGGAACGGCGAGTGGGGCTTCTCGGGAGATGGCGGCTCCGCGCCGGACGCACGCCTGCGAGGTCCAGCACGGTTGTTTCTGGATTCGGATGGAGCAATCTGGTTGCCCGACACCAATAACCATCGGATCCGCAAGGTGGAACCGGTGCAGCCACCGGCTGCGGGCGCGCTGGCGCAGCGGTAGAAAGACCCGCCGAGACTAGCGCCAGGGGAACGTGCGCTGGAAGCTGATCTCACGCAGTACGCTGAACGCCTGACTTACCGTGGCGGCGTTGTTCTCGGCGAAGAGAGCCGGCGCGACGAGCGAGAACGTGGCGTCCACGTCACCGCGAGCCTGAACCTCCTGGGCCTGCTGGAGCACCGGATCTGGCGGGGGAGGGCGTCCTGCGAGGCGAGACTGAAAGTCGGGATGCAAGACAGAGCAATGTCGCGCAAGGGAACAGCCCCCGCCGGCGGGATCAGCGCGTTCGCTGGCGGGCCGCCGCAGCGGCTCTCATGACCGATCTCTGGCGGGCCTTCTCCAGCCGGATCAGTTCAATCCGGCGACGTTCCTTGATGCTCTCGTCAATCCGCCGCCAGAACTTCCGTACGTAGTCGGCCGCCGAGACCAGCGCAAACACCATGGCGCCCCACAGCGCCAGGCTGGCGATGGGGGCCACGCCGGGCAGCTCCTCGCTGATCAGCAACAGCGCGATGGCGGCCACCTGCGTCACCATCTTGGTCTTGCCCAGTTCGCTGGCCTGGATGGTGTAGCCTTCGCTGGCGGCGATGCTGCGCAGTCCCGACACGGCGAACTCGCGGCCGATGATCAGCACGGCCATCCAGGCGGGAACCCGGTGCACCTGGACCAGCGCCACCAGCGCGGCCGAGATCAGCAGCTTGTCGGCGATCGGGTCCAGCAGCATGCCGAGCGTGGTGATCTGGTTCCACCGCCGGGCCAGATAGCCATCCATCAGATCGGTGAAGGCAGCGGCAAGGAAGATCATCAGTGCCACCACCTTGTTACTGAGCACCAGTCCGAACAGGTGGAAGGATGAGTCTTCCTGAACCAGCGCCGCGACGAGCAGGGGCACGAAGAAGATCCGTAGCAGCGTCAGCGCGTTCGGGACATTCATCGGCTCCCCTCCAAGATAGACCAAACCACGAAGAAGATAAACAATCAGGTCTGGTAAGAGATGGAAGAGTTGCCCATCCACACCCGCTGTGGAAAACCAGCAGACGCAGATCACTCATTCTGATGGCTTTCACAAAGGCCGCACGGCTTATCCACAGCGATTTCCACAGGCCTGCAGGTAGGGCCTTCGCCTCAGGCGGGGCGGCGGTAGGAAAAGAGGCGGCGAAGCAGCGAGGCGGGCACTTCGGCTTCAATGTCGCAGCCGTCGGGGGTGAACTCCTCGCGCGTCACCCGGGCGTATTCGTGCAGCAGGTTGACGGCCGCCATGTCGGTATGCGGGATGCGAAAACAGGCGGCTTCCACGGGATCCGCAGGCAGGATGCGATCCACCAGAGCCAGCAACTCGTCGATCCCTTCACCGGTGCGGGCGGAGATGGAGACCACCGGCGCTCCGGCCGCTTCGCCGGAAAGCCGCCTGGCCAGCGCGCCAGAGTCGTCCTCCGGACCGGCCAGCAGGTCGGCCTTGTTGAGGACGATGATCTGCGGCGTCGAGTCGGCGCCGATTTCATTGCAGACCTGGCGGACCTGGGCGGCATGCGCGGCCGCCGACGGCGAGGATGCGTCGACCACGTGCAGCAGGAGCGAGGCCTCGGAGACCTCTTCGAGCGTGGCGCGGAACGCCTGAACCAGCGTGGTCGGCAGGCTGCGGATGAAGCCGACGGTATCGGAGAGCAGCACACGGCGGCGCGAGGGAAGCTGAAGCTGCCGCACGGTGGGGTCCAGCGTGGCAAACATCCGGGCGTCGGTCAGCACATCGGCTCCGGCCAGGCGGTTGAACAGCGTGGATTTGCCGGCGTTGGTATAGCCGACCAGCGCCAGCGTCACCAGCGGAACGGCCTGGCGCAGGCGGCGTTGGACGCCGCGCGAGCCGCGGACGGCGGCCAGGTCGTCCTGAATGCGCTTGATGCGCATGTGGATCCGGCGGCGGTCGGTCTCCAGCTTGGTTTCTCCAGGGCCCCGCGTGCCGATGCCGCCGCCCAGGCGGCTCATCGCCGCCCCGCGTCCGGTCAGGCGGGGGAGCAGGTAGTTGAGCTGCGCCAGTTCGACCTGAAGCTGGCCCTCGCGGGTGCGGGCGCGGCGGGCGAAGATGTCGAGGATGAGTTGCGTGCGATCGACAACTTTGCAGTCCAGGGCCTTTTCGAGATTGCGCTGCTGCGTGCCTCCGAGTTCGTGGTCCACCAGGGCCACGTCGATCTCCATGGCCTTGACCACGGACTTGAGCTCTTCGAGCTTGCCGGAGCCGATCAGAGTCGCGTGGTCGAACGACGGGCGGGATTGCAGGGTCTGGTCCACCACCACCGCGCCGGCGCTCTCGGCCAGAGCGCGCAGTTCGCCGAGCGATTCCTCGGCGTCTGGGGCGTCTGGCTCCTTGCGGCGTCCGGTGATCTCAACAGCGATGAGGATTGCCCGTTCGGGCGTGGATTCAGCCAACGGGAAGATCAGACCTCCGGCCCTTCGGCAGGCGGCGCGCCAGGCGCGCCGGGAGGGCCGCCCGATGCGGGCGAAGGATACGCCGCGCCCATGTGCGCCGGCCGCGAAACAACCACCGTGGAGATGGCGTGCTTGAAGATGAGCTGCTCCTGGTTGTTGGTTTCCAGAATGACCGAGTACTTGTCGAAGCTCTTGATCCGGCCTGAGAGCTTCACCCCGCTCATCAGGTAGATGGTGAGGAACGTCTTCTCCTTGCGGGCGTTGTTGAGGAACGCCTCCTGGATGTTCTGGGCCTGCTTGTCCATCCCGGGCCTCTTCGGACCCAATGGGGCTTTTCTAAGTTCTTCCATATTGTTCTGCCCCTCCTCTCCGGCAAAGTCCACGACGTTACGATCCGAGGCAAAGCGCGGCAAACCACTCTTGCCGGCCTCAGCAAAGGCCGGCGACAGGCAGGGGAACAGCGTCTCCCGACAGTCGCGGGCTGCCCATGAGTGTAATCCCGAATGGCAGACCGGGGCAAGCGCCTTACCTGGAACGTCCCCAACGCAGTAGCTCGGCGTCCACTCTCAGCAGAATGCGGCGCGCCACCCTTCACTGGCTTCCGGCTCCGTTGTGGCGACTACCGGGCCTTCTTCGATCCCAAAGACGAGACCACCATCAAGATGATCGCCGTCCTCCACCGCTCCCCCAAGCCAGATTCACCTATTTGCCAAATTTCACCAAGTAGGTTAATCTGGCTCCATGGAGAAGCGGACGCCGCACTGCAAGCTGGTGATTGTCAAAAGCCTGCTTGCGGCGGGCAAAGTCCGCGCCACTGTTTCGGCGCTCGCTGGCGGCGCGGCGCTGGGCTTCGGCTTCGAAGAGATCGCCGGCGTCGTTGCCGCCCTTACGCCGCGCGACTTCTACAAGAGCATGACCACCCACGCCGATCACCGCATTTGGCAGGACGTCTACCGGCCGAAGACGCCGGCCGGCGATGTCTATCTGAAGCTCACGGTCATTGACGATGTACTGATCGTGTCGTTCAAGGAACTATGAGGGGAGGAGCAACCACCATGAAGTGCCCATCCTGCGGAGAGGCGAAACTGGTGCGCGACACACGCGAGATCCAGTACGTCTACAAAGGCGAAACCACCACGATTCCGGCCGTGCGCGGCGAGTTCTGCCCGGCCTGCGGGGAAAGCGTCCTGGCCGCGGCGGAATCGAAACGGGTCAGCGCGGCGATGCTGGAATTCAACAAGCAGGTGAACGCCTCTATCGTCGATCCCGCCTTCATTGCGCGTGTCCGCAAGAAACTCGCGCTCGACCAACGGCAGGCCGCTGCCATCTTCGGCGGCGGCGCCAACGCCTTCTCGCGCTACGAGAGCGGCAAGACCAAGCCCCCGCTCGCGCTGGTGAAACTCCTCATGCTCCTCGACCGGCACCCCAACCTGCTGAACGACGTCCGCGCCGTGCAGTAAACCAGCACAAGCAGGCCTGGGGTTGACGTCTTCCATCCCCTCACTGGCGCGCCTCCCCAAAAGGGGCCTTGCCCGCGGCCGCTATGTCGCAGCCGCCGCCGGCGAAGTGTTGGTCTCTTCCCTCAGGTGCCCCGGCGGCGCCGCCCGCTCCGCGCGTCCGCCTGGTTTCTACGGAGCGCCGGCCGCTGGCCTGGCGGCAGGGCTCTGCATCGAGCTCAATAGAACGCCGCCGATCAGGCGTCGATAGCGGCGCGCTCCACGCGACGAGTGACTCCGATGCTCGTTGGCGCCGCGCCCGCCTTGCTACTTCAACTCGAAGAAACTACATGGATCTAGGCCTGCTGGCCTGGTGATGAGATAAAGACGCTTCTTGTTTCGGGGGCATGGTTGCACCCGGATCTTCGCGTTCCCAGTGCAGAAACCATCGCACCGCGCCACCAATCGGTACTCCCCCTTAGGGACGC
>JACRKW010000022.1 GCA_016215215.1 Acidobacteriota bacterium | reverse complement strand
TGACGAGGCCGCCGTTGTGCGAGAAAACCCGCCCGGATTTCAGATCGATTGCGGCCACGCCAAGCGCGCCGTCGAGGTTCTGATCGATGGCGGCGATGCGGGCCCGCGTCTTCTTTTCAAGCAGCGCGGCGGGGTCGGTTTGCCCTGAAAGAGCCAGTGCGGCCAGGAGGCAGGTTGCGAGGCGCATCATTCGCGTAGGATAGCGAGAAGTGAATTCACTCTGGATTGCATTGGGCGCCGGGCTGGGCGGAGTGCTGCGTTATTGGTGCGGCGGGGCGGCCGCGCGGCTCGGCGCGGAGACCTTCCCATGGGGCACTATGTTCATCAACGTGGCCGGCTCGGCCTTCATCGGCTTCTTCGCCACGCTGACCGGCGACGAGGGACGGCTCTTGGTCTCCCCCAGTGTCAGACTGTTTGTGATGACTGGTATCTGCGGGGGCTTCACGACCTTCTCAACATTCAGCCTGGAGACGCTGCGGCTGATGCAGGACCGCGAGTGGGGCTACGCTGCGCTGAACGCCGCCGGGTCTCTGGGCCTGTGCCTGCTGGGCGTGTGGCTGGGCCATCAACTGGCCGGCATGCTGAATCAGAGGTGAGCCATGAATATTGAACAGGACGCCGTGCTGCTGAGGATCTTCCTGGGGGAGAGCGACCGTTGGGAGCGCCGCCCGCTCTACGAGGCCATCGTGCTCAAGGCCCGCGAAACTCACTTGGCCGGAGCTACCGTCCTGCGCGGGCCGATGGGCTACGGCCAGTCCAGCCGCCTGCACACGGCCAAGCTTGAACGGCTGAGCGAAGACCTGCCGTTCATCGTGGAGATTGTGGACTCGCGGGAGAAGATTGAGGGCTTCCTGCCGGTGGTGGACGCCATGATGGCCGAAAGCGGGTCCAGCGGGCTGGTGACCTGGGAGGGAGTGAAGGTTCTGAGGTACGGGAAGAGGTGAAGCTCGTGCGGGTCAGATGGTTGGCGTGCGGCTTGTTGGCATGGGCAGTGGCGGCGCAGCACGCGCCGCGGCACACTCCGTTGCCGCCGAAGGCGGCGGAGACACCGGTTCCTGCAAGGCAGGGACCACTCCGACAGGCTCAGTTGCTGCTGCGCGAGGGCAGGACTGAAGAGGCACGAAAAGAGCTGCAGCGATTCATGCGCGACGGAAAGGGTGACGCCGAGACTTACTACCAGTACGCGCGATCCTACCTGTTGGATTTCTACCAGCAGCAGGAACCGGCGAAGCGACGAGTCAGCCTGAACCTGGCCATGGAGGCGCTCGCTACTGTCCTGAAACGCAATCCGGATCACATCCCGGCGATGAAGGCCAAGGCGATTATCCATGCGCGGGCGGAACTTCTGCACTACGATCCGAACCTGGCCTATGAGCTCTCGTCGCGGGTGGCGAAGCTGGAGCCAAACGCATCTGAGTTCCTGCTCACCGTGACGGACTGGATGTCGGGCGAGGTGCGATTCACGGCGGAAAGCGGGCACCGGGTGCCGCATGACCCGCTGGTGGGATTGGACAGGTCCATCGATCTCCTGGAGCAGGTGATGGATTCGTCCATGCCGTTCAGTAACGTCGAGTCATCGTCGTTCTACCAGATGGGAACAACGCTGGCCCGGCGCGGCAATTTCAAGGAGGCGGTGCACTATTTCAAGCTGACCCTGGCTCGCGGCGTGACGCCGGAACAGAGGATGGCCTCGCTACGCGAGATGGGAACCGCCTACTACCGCATGGGCGAGTACGAAGATGCGGCCGCGACGTTCTACCAGGCGCTGCAACTAAAGATGAATCCGGTGGACCAATGGCTCCTCCGCGTGTCGATGGACCAGTTGCGTAGCAAGCCCCCGATTCCGAAGCAGTATGTCTTCGAGCGGCCGGAGCCGTCGTTGAGCCGGACGGGTGCGCCGCTGCTGGCGTTTGAGGACATCGCCCCCGCATTGGGGGTGAACCGGTTCGACGGCAACGGCACCTGCGGCTGGGGCGACTATGATGGCGACGGCGACCTGGACCTGTTTCTGGCCGGCAGCGGGACGTTCATCGCGGTCTTCCGGAACGACGGTGGGAAGTTCGTCGAGGTCACTGAGACCGTTGGGCTGGCCAAGGTGCCGTCCGGTTACAGCCTGAACCTGATCGACTACGACAATGACGGCCGGACGGATCTGTACATCTCCTACAACGGCTGGAGCGGACCGATGAAGAACCGGCTGTACCACAACGAGGGAGGACGCTTCGCTGACGTCTCTGCAGCCAGCGGCGCCGACGACGCGGGCTCGGGCTTCTCGTGCATGTGGGCGGACCTGGACAACGACGGCTGGCTCGACTTCGCCGTCGCCAACGGGGTGCTGAGGGACGGCAGTACGCCGCAGATCTACCGGAACAACCGCAACGGCACGTTCACCAACATGACCAGGCAGGCCGGCATCGACGAACCACCCACCTACGGGGCGATCGGGCTCGCGTTGGGTGACTACGACCGGGATGGGAAGGTGGACCTGCTGATCAACGGCCTGGATCCGGCGCCAAACCGGCTGTACCACAACGACGGGAACTGGCATTTCACCGAAGTGTCGGAGAAAGCCGGAGTGATCCAGCCCATCCACAACGGCTTTGTGTGCTTCTTCTTCGACTACAACAACGACGGATGGCCGGACCTGATGACCACCAGCCTGGCAGCCTGGGACGCTGTGGTGGAGGGGCTGCGCAAGGGCTACTCACCGAAAGGGCTGTCGCGCATGAACCCGGACGCCAGCCGCCTGTTTCGGAATAACAAGAACGGATCGTTCACCGATGTGACCTTCGAGGCGGGGCTGTATCATCCCATGGGCGTCATGGGCGCCGGAGTCGCGGACCTCGATAACGACGGCTTCGTTGATATCTACTTCGGGGTCGGCGATCCGCAGATTTCGCGGCTGGAGCCGAACCGGTTCTTTCGCAACAACGGCGACGGGACGTTCAGCGACCTCACCGACGTGGTCGGCTTTCAGCGTCCCGGCAACAAAGGCCATGGAGTGTCCTTTGTCGACATCGACGAGGACGGCGATCTGGACGTCTATGCGCAGCTGGGCGGCCACTATCCGGGCGACTGGGCTTACAACGCCTTCTACAAGAACCTAAACGGCAATCAGAACAACTGGTTGCAAGTGGATCTCAGAAGCACGAAGTCCAATAGGAACGCCATCGGGGCTCAGTTGACCGTGCGCTGCGGGGAGTGGCTGGTTTACCGGGAAGTGAAAGGGAGCGAAGGGTTTGGCGCGACCAACCAGTTTCGGCAGCATTTCGGGCTTGGAAAGAGGCCGAAAGTGGACTTAATCGAGATCCACTGGCCAAGTGGCGTGATCCAGAAGATCGATGGGCTGGATGCGAACCAGTTCATCGAGGTGACTGAGGGCGGGGGCTGGCGACGGCTGAAGTAGATCGACAGAGTGTCGAAAGTGTCGAATTGTGTCGAATAGCTAAAGTCTGTTAATCAAACTGGCGACGTAGCCGCCGCCGAAGCCGTTGTCGATGTTGACCACGCTGACGTTGCTGGCGCAACTGTTGAGCATGCCCAGCAGGGCGGCCAGGCCGTGAAAGCTGGCGCCGTAGCCCACCGAGGTGGGGACGGCGATGACAGGGCAGCTCACCAGGCCGCCGACGGCGCTGGGCAGGGCGCCCTCCATGCCGGCGCAGACGACAATGACGCGGGCGTCCTTGATGAGGTGAAAGTTGCCGAACAGGCGGTGGATGCCGGCGACGCCGATGTCGTGGACCTGGAGCACCTCATTGCCCATGATCTCGGCGGTGACGACGGCCTCCTCGGCGATGGGCAGGTCCGTGGTACCGGCGCTGATGACGGCCAGCTTGCCCTTGCCGAGCACTGCGCGGTCG
>JACRKW010000021.1 GCA_016215215.1 Acidobacteriota bacterium | reverse complement strand
CCGGCATCCTGAACGAGCACTGGCAAATGGTCAGCTTCGGCGACGGATTCCATGCCTACTCGCGCCCCGGCGATCCCGACATCATCATCTCTGAGTCCCAGGGCGGCGCCATCATCCTGCAGGATTTCCGCAGCGGCGAACAGCAGAGCGTCAGCCCCCAGCCCCGTTCGGGTCGAGTCGCCTCTCTCAAGTACCGCTTCAACTGGAACACGCCCATCATCGGCTCGCCCCACGGCGCCAGTTCCGTGTTCTTCGGCAGCAACGTGCTCTTCCAGACCCGCGACTTCGGCAAGAGCTGGGAGCCCATCAGCGGCGACCTCACCACCAACGACCCGGAGAAGCTCAAGTCCGCCGGCGGCCCGGTCTGGTACGACAACTCCACCGCCGAGAACTACTGCACCATCATCTCCGTCAACGAGTCCCCCCTGAAGGCCGGACTCATCTGGGTGGGGACAGACGACGGTAATGTGCAGGTCACCGCCAACGGCGGCCGCCAGTGGACCAACGTAGCCGCCAATGTCCCTGGCATTCCCGCCGGTTCGCCCGTCTCTCACGTCGAGCCCTCCCGCACCGCGCCCGACACTGCCTACGTCGCCTTTGACCGCCACCTGCTCGACGACTACCGTCCGCATGTGTTCAAGACCACCGATGGCGGCAGGTCCTTCACCCGCATCAGCGGCAACCTGCCGGAGAAGGCCTACGTCCACATCGTTCGCGAGGATCCGAAGAACCCCGGCCTGCTCTACGCCGGTACTGAACTCGGCCTCTACGCCTCCTGGGACGGCGGCGCGAACTGGCAGCCACTGCTGCTCAAGAACATGCCCAAGGTCGCCGTGCACGACATCGTCCTCCACCCGCGCGAAAACGACCTGATCCTCGCCACCCACGGCCGTAGCGTCCTGGTTCTGGACGACGTCGCCCCCTTGCAGCAGATGACCGCCGAGATCGCCGCCCGCCCGGCCCACCTTTTCGACGCTCGCCCCGCCTGGCGCTACGCCACCCCCATGCGCGCCTATGGCATCGGCAACCGTGTCTACTCCGGCCCCAATCCCCCCTACGGAGCCATCCTCTCCTACTTCCTAAAGGAGAAACTGGACGCCAAGGCCCCGCTCAAGTTGGAGATCCTCGATAGCGCCGGCAAAGTCATCCGCACGCTGGACAAGCTCACCCGCGACGCCGGCGTGAACCGCGCCGCCTGGGACCTTCGCTACGACGGCCCCGCCTTGCGCGTGCCGCCCCGCCCGCAGGAGGTGGAATTCGGCGGTGGGCCCCGCGGCCCGCAGACCGTACCCGGAACCTACACGGCCCGCCTGACCACGGAAGCCGGGAAGTTCGAGACCAAGATCGAAATCAAGCTGGACCCGGCCCTTACCGCCACGCCGCAGGACCTCGCCGCACAGCGCGACGCCGGTCTCAGGCTCCGCGACATGGTCTCCTCCCTCAACTCCGTCTTAAAGCGCCTGGACGGCCTTCGCACGCAGCTTCAGGCCATCGACAAGACCGCGGCCGAGCAGTCCCCGGCCAACTCCGCCGCCTGGGCCAAAGTCACCGCCGGATACATCCGAGAAATCGACCGCGTCAGCGCCCCGCTCGGCATGAAACCAGGCGGCACCCGCCTGGAAGAAGCGCCCATGCTCGCCGAAGATCTCAACGGACTCTTCAGCCAGATCACCGGCGGCAACTCCGCTCCCACCGCCGCCCAAATGGCGCTGCTTGCCGAATACGAGAAGCGCTACACGCCCGGCATTGCCGAAGCCAACAAACTGCTCGACACCGCCGCCCGCGAGTGGAACGACAACCTCCGGAAACTCGGCGCCGCGGGCCTGATCATTGGCGCTCCGGCCGAGGCGAAGTAGCCCCGTCCGTGCCGCCCATGTCATAGATGTTGATCGACCAGCCCACCCGGGCAATTGGAGTGCGCGCCCGCAGCCAATCGTACGACCCCTCACCGGGATACACGCCCTGCAGTAGCGTCATGCTCGCAGCCACGTAGCGGCAAGACCCATCCTTCGCGGCGCCGTCGGGGAATCCGTAGTACCCCTTGTCTGCCGTGCCGAAGTAGTGGACACACATGCTGCTAATGCCACGACTCGCCGCCCACTGCCGTAGCGCTCCCAGGTCCTGGCCCCAGTCCAGGTTCGAATCACCCAGCAGCTTCGGCCCATTCTCTGGCCCCCCGGCTGCAAGGTTGAAGAACGCGATGTCCCGCGGCGCGATTCGCGCCGTCTCCAATAGCACCAGCCCGCAAGCAACACCCACAAGCGGCGGCAGCGCCTTTCCATAGAGCGCCCTTCCGTTTACCCACAACATCGCTCCGATCAGCGCGTACATCAGAGGATAGACCGGCAGCAGGTGCCGCACGCCGATGTTGATCCCGCTCGTGATGGACAGTCCCCAATAGACCAGGAGCGGCAAGGCCAGCACTAGCCACTCCCTGCGCCACGCTCGCCACAGAACGCCGGCGGCCAGCAGAGCCAGCAGCAGCGCGCCCAAAGGCGACTTCACCAAAAAGACGAAGGGGAAATACTCCCAGCGTCCATTCCTATACACCTGCCCGAGCATGTACGCCGGATGCCCGAACTGCTGGTGCTCTGCAACAATCGCGGAAGCCACAAGCAACATAACCGCCGCCTGAAGGGGCATCGCTTTCCAATCCGGGCGGGAGAGCAGCCAGACCAGCAACAGCGCTGGCAACAGGAACAGCGTAGAGAACTTGGACGACAAAGCCACACCCAGCGCCAGGCCCACCATCAACGTGCTCGGCCACGTCCGCCGCCGGATGAATCCGTCGAACGCGATGACGGTCAGAAACGCCGTCGCCGCTGCGATGAAGTCCGTGGTCACGTAGTGCCCGTGGGCGCTCAGGTTTGGGTCCAGTGTCGTCAGAAACACAGACAGCAGAGCCGCCGGCTCTCCAAAGCGGGTCCGCATCCAAAACGCCATCACCAGGCTGAGCAGCGCGGTCAGCCCCACGGTGACCAGGCGTGCCCGCAGCAGGATCTCCTCCGCCGCGTGGCTCGGCTGAGCATACAACAGCGCCCGCCCCTGCTCTACCGCATCCCCGTCAGCCCAGGCCTTGCCGGTCAGGTGCGGATCCAGGGAGAGGCCCACCAATGGCAAAGCGTTCAGGATTCGCCCCAGCGGTGGGTGCTCGACATCGAGCCGGTATTCGCCCGTCACCAGGAACATGTATCCCGACGCAAGATGGAGCCCCTCGTCCCATGTTTGCGTCTCGGTTCGCGCCGCCTGAAACAGCCGCGCCGCCTGTAGCGCCACCAGGACCAGCACGCAGGCCAGCCAGCCACGCTTTCTCAGCAGGCTGCCGGCCGCCGGGCTCATTCCACCCTGCCTGCCCCTGCCGAGGGCGTGCAGCGGTACACCGCCGGATTCAAGCCCCATCTCGCCTGGTAGCGGGCCTTGATCTCACGCTCGAACGCATCCACACTGCCTGGTTCCGCCAGGTTCACGGTGCATCCCCCGAATCCGCCGCCCGTCATCCGTGCGCCGTGGACGCCATCCAACGTGAGCGCGGTGTCCACCAGGAAGTCCAACTCCGCGCAGCTCACTTCGTAGTCGTGCTGCAGTGAGCGGTGGGACTCCACCATCAGCTTGCCCATCGCGGCCAGGTCGCCATCCACCGCCGCCCGATGAAAGCCCTCCACCCGCAGGTTCTCCAAGATGTTGTGCCGCGCCCGTGCCAGCGGCGTCTCCGCCATCTTCGCCGCGGCGCGTTCCAACTCGGCCAGCGTCACGTCGCGCAGAGCCGCTTTGCCGGGGAAGTGCGATAGCGCCTCCTGGCATTCGGCGACCCGCTGCCGGTAAGCCGACGAACCCAGTTCGTGCTTCACCATCGTGTTCACCACCACCACCTCGGCGCCCTCCGGGATGGGAACAAGTTGGTGTGTCACCGAGCGGCAATCCAGCATGATGGCCCGGTGCGCTTCGCCATGCACTGCCGCATATTGGTCCATGATGCCGCAGGGCAGGCCTACGAAGTCCCGCTCGGCTCTCTGGCACAGCCGCGCCAACTCCACCTTCGGCAACTCGCGGCCGTCCAGCAGCGCCAGCGCGCTCGATACCTCCAGCGCCGCTGAAGAGCTCAGCCCGCTGCCGGTGGGCACCGTCGCGTCCACGGCCAGCTTGGCCGGCTTGATCTCCATCCCCAGCGCCAGGATCTCGCGCGCCACCCCCAGCACGTAGTCCGCCCACGTGCCGGTCTTCTCCATCGAAGGGATAGCCGCCAGCGGATAGGCCAGTTCCCCCGGGAACTGCGCCGAAACCAGGCGCAACTCCTTCTTCCGGATCGCCGACCGCCGCACGTCGCAGCCCAGACCGATGGCGATGGGCATCACGAATCCGCCGTTGTAGTCGGTATGTTCGCCGATCAGGTTGACGCGGCCCGGCGCGTGATAGTGCTTTACGCGCGCCGCGCCAGCCACAGGAACAAGCCCCCGAAGAGAACAGCGAAGATGCCGAAATAGAGGTTCAGGTTGATGTTGAGCAGCGGCGCCCTGAAATCCGCCAGTGTGCCGGCGGCCGTCATGATGGCCCCCAGCAACAGGAAGAAGTACCCCGCGGGTTTTCTCAGATCGAGCATGGAGTTTCCTTTAGAAGAACACGAAGTTCAACGCGATACACGCCGCCGCGGCCAGCGTGGCCAGCACCGCCGGCCTCTTGTACCAGACGGCCGTCTCCGCCTCGTGCTTTGTAACACCGTAGACCAGTCCCACCAGCTCTTCCTCGGCGCGCGCCCGCCCCATCATGCTCACCACGATGGTTACCACGAAGCACACCGTCCAGGCGTTGATCGCCACCCAGAAGTTCTGCGCCATGGAGGACGGGAATGTCTGCACCACTCCCAGGAATCCGCCCTTGCCCTCCGCCAGAGTCATCCCGTAGGTGGCCGCCGCGGCCGCCGTGCCCGCCAGCAGACCGGTGAATGCGCCGTTGCCCGTCGCCCGCTTCCAGAACATCCCCAGCAGGAACGTGGCGAACAGCGGCGCGTTCACGAAGCCGAAGATCAGTTGCAGGAAGTCCATCATGTTGTTGAACGACTGCGCCAGGTACGCCGCGCCGATCGACAGCCCTGTTCCGAAGATCGTCGCCATCCGGCCCATCCACAGGTAATGCGAGTCCGGCGCGTTCTTGCGGATGTAGCTCTGGTAGATGTCGTACGTCCACACCGTGTTGAACGCCGTCACGTTGCCCGCCATGCCCGACATGAACGACGCCACCAGCGCCGTAAGCCCGATGCCCAGCATCCCCGACGGGTAGAACTGCTGCATCAGCGTAAACAGAACCTTGTCGTAGTCCGGCCCGCCGTTCTTCAGCGGGATCGCGTAGCCGACACCCATCGTCGCCAGCGCCGCGGCCGCGATGCCGGGCACAATCACGATGAACGGCACCAGCATCTTCGGGAACGCGCCCACAATCGGCGTGTTGCGCGCATCGGTCATGTTCCGCGCCGCCATCGCCCGCTGCACCACCAGGTAGTTCGTGCACCAGTAGCCGAAGCTCAGCACGAACCCCAGTCCCATCACCAGCCCCATGATCTCCACACCCATCGGATTGTCCGATGCCTTCGCCATGTGCCGCCAGGACTCCGTCATCACCGGGCTCAGCCGCGATGAAACACCTGCCCATCCGCCCGCCTTCTCCACCGACAGGATCGCCAGCGGCGCAAACCCCGCCACGATCAGGAAAAACTGCAGCACCTCGTTGTAGATCGCGCTCGACAGCCCTCCCAGGTAGGTGTAGGCCAGCACGATGCCCGCCGAGGCCAGCACGGAGAATGTGAAGCTCCAGCCGAAAATCGCCTGCAGCAGAATGCCCAGCGCGTACATTGAGATGCCCGAGCTGAAGATCGTCATCACGGCGAAGGTGATCGCGTTGAAGCCGCGCGTCTTCTCGTCAAAACGCAATTTCAGGTACTCCGGCACCGAGCGCGCCTTGCTGCCGTAGTAGAACGGCATCATGAACACGCCCACGAACAGCATGGCCGGAATCGCCCCCACCCAGTAGAAGTGCGAGGTCATCATGCCGTACTTGGCGCCCGATCCGCACATGCCGATCATCTCCAGCGCGCCCATGTTGGCCGCCAGAAACGCCAGCGAGGTGATCCACAGCGGCAGTGAGTGTCCGCTCGTCAGGAAATCAGAGCTGGAGGTGACGTTCTTTCTCAGGAACCAGCCGATCCCCAGGACGAAGCCGAAGTAGACGGCCAGCACGATGTAGTCGATGAAGTGAAGCGACATGGCGAAGACTGAAGTGTATCCCAATCTCCGCCGCCGCGGCTTTGGGCTCCGCTATTTGGCCGCCGGCGCGGCTGCCAGGTCGAACGTGTCCAGGATGCGGCCGTCCAGCGCCACCGCCTGGATCTTCGCCTTGCCGGGCTCCACCATCAGCCGCACGTAGTGCTCCGTGCTCTCCACCTTCTGTGTCGTGCCTTCGATCGGCGCATCCACCGGGTAAAGAGGCGCGCCGCCGCCGCCCGTCACGATGTGGTGAATTCCGTTCTTCAGGTGGTGTTGGTAGTTGTGGTCGTGGCCGGCGAATGTGGCCGTCACACGGTATTTCTCCCACAGCGGCAGCAGCGCCACCACCGCCTGGTTGCCGGCCTGCCGGCTCTTCACCGCCGTGAACGGCGGGTGATGCATGATGATGAACCGGAACTCCGCCTTCTGTGACTTGGCCAGGTCGTCCTCCATCCAACGGTTCTGCTCGGCCCAGAACGCCTCTTTCGCCGTCGCGCTCAGCGCCACGTTCCCCAGGTCCGTGTTGATCACCGTGAAGTGCGCCAGGCCCCAGTCGAACGAGTAATACGGCGTCGTCACCGCAAAGAAATCGTAGAAGTGCCGGCTGTTCCGTTCGTGGTTACCCAGAGCCGGATAGAACGCCGTCTTCTCCAACATCGGCTTCTCGATCTCGAAGAAGCGCGGCCATTGCTCGGTGTCGTAGCCGTCCGTCACCAGGTCGCCGGTGTGTGCCACGAAATCGGGCGACACCTTCGTGATGGCCTCGATGATCTTGCGGTGCAGGTCGTGCCGCGTCCGCGTATCTCCGAAGACCACCGCTTGAAACGATGCGGCCCCCGTCGCCGGAACCTTGAAGCTCCCCTCGGCGCCGTTCGGCAGGCTGTACTTCACCGTTTCGCCGGCCTTCAATCCCATCATCGAGATGTGGCGCGACGCCAGTACCGGAACGCTGCGCACCGCGTTCACGCGCACCTCGCCGGTCTCCACCACCCAGCCGACCGTCGCGCCGCGGTTGGTGGCGTTCACCACGAATGGTCCGCCAACCACTTTCTCCTCGGCGCAGACCAGCGGAGCGGTCAGCGTGAGTGCGAGTAGAGCGCTATGTAGTTTCATGCTTGCCTCGTATCGTATTACAGCGTGATGGTCACTTTGGACAGGCCACGCGGTTGGTCGGGGTTCAGCCCCTTTACCGCCGCCAGTTTCGCCGCGAACATCTGCGCGGGGATGATGTATGGGATCGGCGTATAGAGATCAGCCGGCAGACGAGTGCGGCCTCGCTTCGGCTTGTAAGCCAGCGATGCCGGAATGCGCAGCGCGCTTTTCGGAGCGAGTTCATTGGACCGGTCCGTCAACGCCAGCGTCTCGGCCTTCAGCCCGTCGAGCTTGTCGGCCAGCTCCTTCATCACCGGCGCCGTCAAGCCGGGAGGCGCCAGCAGGAAGGCTGGAAACGACTGGCCTACCATGGCGATCGGCCCATGTAGAATATCGGCCTGCGAGAAGCGCTCCGCCACGATATAGCTGGTCTCCATCAGCTTCAGGGCCCACTCGAAGGCGTTCGCATAGTTCAACCCGCGCCCCACCACTACCGCGTGGTCCATGAACCGGTAGCGCTCGGCACGCGCCGCCACCTCATTCTCCAGTTTCAACGCCGCCGCCGCCAGCTCCGGCAACCGGCGCAGGTCGTCGATGTCCAGGTCCGCGCCCAGCGACCACGCCAGCAGATAGAAGGACAGCAACTGGCCAGTGTAGGTCTTGGTGGCCGCGACGCTCTTCTCCTTGCCGGCCCGAACCAGGAACGCGTGATCCGCAATCCGGGCCAGGGTGCTGGACGCCTCGTTCGTGATCCCAATGGTGAAGGCGCCGTGCTTCTTCGCCTCTTCCAGCACCACGTTGGTGTCGGCCGATTCGCCCGATTGCGACACCGCCGCCACCAGCCCCCCCTCCATCCGCAAACTCGCCTTGTACAGGGTTGAGACCGACGGCGCCGCCAGCGACACTGGAATCCCTGTCGCAATCTCAATCAGATAGCGCCCGAACTGCGCTGCGTTGTCCGATGTCCCCCTCGCCGCCAGCACTACAAAGCGCGGCCGCTCTTTCTCGAACCGGGCCCGCAGCCGCTCCGCGCCCCGCAACTCCGCCTTCAACGTCCGTTCCAATGCGCCCGGCTGCTCTCGGATCTCCTCAAGCATCTTCGACATGCTTCCATGTTCCCACACGGCCCCCGGCCGTTCCCTCAGTCCAGCGGTGTCAAGGCGCGCGTCTCGCTTCCCGCCCACAGCGCCGGCGTCAGTTGCTCGAACGGCGGCAGGCTCACCACCCGCGGCCGAAGCGTCAGCAGCAACTGGCCGCGGTTGCCGGATTTGTCGTTCATCCGTAGCGCCGGTATCGAGTTGAGCCCCGGTATCCCGTTCCAGCTTTGGCTGATCGTCTCGATCACCAGCCCGGATATGATCGCCGTCTCGCGCGTGCTCATCCGCACCTTCGTGCTGAATTTGCGGTTCGATATCACCGGTATGCCGTTCTCCGCCCTGCCTGTCAGCGTCTTGAACTCCGCCTCCAGCTCCAAGGTCACCTCGTCCGATCCGTGCGTGCGCGGCGTCACCTTCAGCACCACCCCAAGATCCTCGAAGTTCACAGTCGGCGGCGGCCTGTAGACAGTTCCCGGTCCTGACGTGTCTCCGTAGTAGCCGGCGGTGAGGATGGGATAGCGGTCCCCCACGTGCAGTTGCGCCGGTTGCCCGTCCAGCCCCCGAAGTTCCGCTCGCACTACTGAGGTCGCCTGCCCTTTCGATGCGCTGGCGAACAGCCCCGTCTCCGTCAGCCCCAGCCCCATCATCGACTGCCCTCCGCCGAGGGAAACCCCGTGGAAAGAGGCCGGCACTGCCGCCGGCGTCTCGGCTGACCCAAACGGCCTCTGTGTGCCCAGCCAGGTGAGTGGATA
>JACRKW010000328.1 GCA_016215215.1 Acidobacteriota bacterium | reverse complement strand
CTGGTGGTGGTCATCTTCATCATGCTGGCCTACTACCGCATGAGCGGCGTCAACGCGACAGTCGCCCTGGTGATGAACGCGATCATCCTGATCGGCGTGCTGGCCTACCTGAAGGCCGTATTGACGCTGCCGGGCATCGCCGGCATCATCCTGCTGATCGGCATGGCCGTCGATTCCAACGTGCTGATCTTCGAGAGAATTCGCGAGGAGCTGCGTGCCGGGAAGGCCACCATGGCGGCCATCGACATGGGCTTCAGCAAAGCGTTCCTCACCATCATCGACACCCATGTAGCGACCGTGGTGAGCTGCGCGTTCCTGTTCATGTTCGGCACGCCGGCCGTGCGCGGATTCGCCGTCACGCTGGTGATCGGCCTGGTGGCCAATGTTTTCACGTCAGTGTTCGTGTCGCGGGCGCTGTTCCAGATGGAGATGACGCGCAAGGGCGCAAACCCCGCGTTGAGCATCGGGATTTGAATGTGATAGAAAGTGGGGAGCCCGCCCGAGACCGGTGCTCCCTGGGGTCCTGGTTCGGTACTGTACATGGAGCTATTTAAGAACACCAAAATCGACTTTCTGGGCAAGAAGGTCATCTTCGTCGGGGCCTCTCTGGTCCTGACGGCCGTGGGCATCGCCAGTTGGGTGGGCAAGGGCGGTTTGAAGTACGGCATCGACTTCACCGGCGGCGCCAACATCACGGCAAAGTTCACTTCCGCGCCGCACGTGGATAGAATCCGGGCTGTGGTCACAGCCAAACTGCCGGGTGAAGTTTCCGTGCAGGAAGTTCCCGGCGAGAATTCGGTCATCATCGGCACGCCCGTCAAGGACGAGAGCCAGCTCAACGCCGAGCGCAAGACCATCACCGAGACACTGGCGGAGACCTTCGGCGACAAGTCCGGGAAGCTGGATCTGAACAATGCCGGCGTCCAGTCTCTGGCCGACCGGCTGCGCGAGCCGCTGCAGCAGGCCAGTGTTGCGCTGAGCGAACAACAACTGCAGGCCATGGCCGAAGCGATTCTCAATTTCAAGAACACCCCGCCGCGCTCCGGCCTGTTGACCAGTCTGGACCAGTTGAACGGAGTGACTGGCGTGACGGCGCCGGTGCTCAACGTCATCAAGCAGCAGTGCACGCTTTCGCAGTTCTCCATCCGCGGCGTGGAAGCCGTGGGCCCCAAGATCGGCGCCGAACTGCGCAACAAAGCCATCCTGGCCACTCTTTACGCGCTGGGGGGGATGCTGGTCTACCTGGCGTTCCGCTTTGAGTTTATTTACGGCCTGGCGGCCGTCATCGCCGTGTTCCACGACGTGATCATCACTTTGGGCCTGTTCTCGCTCTTCAACAAGGAGATCTCGCTCAACGTCGTGGCGGCGCTGCTGACACTGGTCGGCTACTCGATGAACGACACCATCGTCGTCTTTGACCGCATCCGGGAGACGCTGAAGCTGTCGAGGCGCGAGCTGAGCGAACAGATAGTGAACGACAGCATCAATCAGACCTTGAGCCGGACCATTCTGACCTCCGGCCTGACCTTCATCAGCGCGGTCTCGCTGCTGATCTTCGGAGGCGCGGTTCTGAACGGATTTGCATTTGCTCTGGTTGCAGGTATCATCGTTGGTACCTATTCGTCGATCTTCGTGGCGAGCCCGATTCTTGTGTTCTGGCACCAGTTCTCCCAGCGCAGGAAGAAGGCTCAGGCAACGGCAGCGGCCAAGTAGGCGCATGGAGATGCGCATGGCTGGCGGTCTGATACATTAAAGGGACGTCAAAAGCCGGTAGCCAGGGAACTGGCCCGGATCTGCGGTGTCCAATCAGGTGAGTCCGGTCTCGGGGCGAACCGGGGCCGGGACCCAAGGAGAAGGAAGGCCAATGTTCGAACAATCGTTCGTTGAAGGGACGGCCAAGACCAACCAAGGTTGGACTGTGATCGTCTCCACCCTCTTACAGGTCGCTTTAGTCACGGCCGGGGTGATCATCCCGCTGCTCAATCCCGAGCTTCTCCCGAAAACCGCGCTGAGCTCCATGCTTGTGGCTCCGCCGCCCCCGCCGCCCCCGCCGCCTCCGCCGCCTCCGGCGCAGGCAGTGCCCAAGATCGTGAAGGTGGTGCCGCGGCAGTTCGACGGCTCCCGGCTGATGGCCCCCAAGCAGGTGCCGAAAGAGATCGCGATGATCAAAGAGGATGAGCTTCCTCCGAGCACCGCGGTGGGAGTGGTCGGCGGCGTTCCCGGCGGTGTTCCGGGCGGCACGCCGGGCGGCGTCATCGGCGGCATCATCGGCGGCGTGGCCGCCGCGGCTCCGCCTCCGCCTCCGCCGGTCAAGCAAGAGGTCAAGCCTGCCGGCCCGAAGCGGATCACCGTGGGCGGCAACGTGCAGCAGGCCATGCTGGTGAACCAGCCCCGGCCGGTCTACCCGCCGCTGGCCAAGCAGGCTCGCATTTCGGGTACAGTTCGTTTCACAGCCATCATCGGGCGCGACGGTACCATCCAGAACCTGACCCTGGTATCAGGGCATCCGTTGCTGGTGCAGTCCGCCACGGAAGCCGTCAAGCAGTGGCGCTATAAGCCGACTCTGCTCAACGGCGAACCGGTGGAGGTGGTGACGCAGATTGACGTGAACTTCACGTTGAATCAGTAATCGTTTGTTCGGTCTGAGACAAATCAACTCGCAGGAGAAATAAGAAGATGATTCTTCAGTTGCAAGTTTGGTCATTCCTGTTGCTGCAGGAAACCGGCGCCGTCGGCTTCGACCTTCGCTCGATGTGGGTCCAGATGAGCTGGCTGGCGAAAGCCGTCGTGATCATTCTGTTCATCATGTCGGCGTGGTCCATCGGCGTCATGATCGACCGCCTCATCGTGTTCAACGCGGCGCGCAAGCAGTCGCGCCTGTTCGCGCCGGCAGTTGCCGGGGCTCTGCGCGAAAGCAAGCTCGATGAAGCCATCAAGATCGCCGATCGCTACAAGAAGTCGCACCTGGCCAAGGTTGTGGTCGCTGGTCTGCAGGAGTTCCGCGCCCATCAGATGAGCAGCGAGATTCCGGGCGAAGAGATCGCTGCCTCCCAGCGCGCTCTTGAGCGCGCCGAGGCGATCGTGCACTCCGAGTTGGAGCGCGGCGTGAGCAGCCTCGCCACCATCGGTTCCACGGCCCCCTTCGTCGGCCTGTTCGGCACCGTCGTCGGCATCATCAACGCGTTCAAGGGCATCGCGACTGAAAAGTCGACTGGTCTCGGCGCGGTGGCCGGCGGTATTTCGGAAGCCCTTGTCACCACCGCGGTCGGCCTCTTCGTGGCCATCCCGGCGGTCTGGATGTTCAACTACTTCAACGACAAGGTGAAGGCGTTCAACGTGGAGATGGGCAACTCCAGCTCCGAGTTGATCGACTACTTCCTGAAGCGCTCGCAGCGTGGCGCGGCGAAGTAAGTCCATCATTGCAGATTGAGCTTGGCTAGTCCGGCGAGTTGATTGCCCGAAGTTCCGGGGCCGCCAGCGGGGGCCCCGGGACGGGCTGAGATGTCTCGGACGAGGAACCGGATCAAGGAGAAACCGGATGGAAGAAAAGAAGGGAAGACCCAAGCCGAAGCAAGGATCGATCGCCGACATCAACGTGACCCCGATGGTGGACGTGATGCTGGTGATGCTGATCATCTTCATGGTCATCACGCCCATGCTTTCCAAGGGCGTGAGCGTGGACATGGTAAAGACGATCAATCCCGTCGCCATGGCCAACGCCGACAAAGAGGATGCGGTGCTGGTGGCAGTGTCCAAGGATGGCAGGGTGTATCTGGGCTCCGACCAGTTGACCCCGTCCGAACTGCCGGGCAAGGTGAAGGATCTATTGTCGAGCCGCCTGGACGAGACCTGCTACGTGAAGAGCGATGCGCGCGCGCGCTATGAGAAAGTGGTCGAGGTTGTGGACAACCTTCGAGCAGCCGGCGTGGACAATATCGGCCTGTTGACCGAGTTGGACCCGAAGGCGAAGGCGAGGTCGTCAGCCGAGTTCGACGCCGCTCAAGTGAAGTAACAACCAGGCCGGGCGAAGAGCGTCCGGCCAGCGAGCCCGTGACGGTAGGCGTCCGGGCGTTGGTAGAACAGGTTTCAAAAGGAGAATCCCCATGTCAATGGCAGTTGGCGGAGATGGCGGCGGACCGAAGTCGGAAATCAACATGACTCCGCTGATCGACGTCCTCCTCGTCCTCTTGATCATCTTCATGGTCATCACGCCCCTGGTGCCGAAAGGCCTGGAAGCGCTGATCCCACAGCCCCCGCCGAAGGACGCCCCACCGCCCCCGATCGATCGAACGGTTGTCATCATCATCAACAAGGACAAGTCCATGATGCTGAACACCGAGCCGATCACCGAGTCGAACCTGGCGAGCCGGCTGTTGGATGTCTTCAAGACCAGGAACGAGCGGGTTTGTTTCGTGAAGGCCGATCCGGACCTCGAGTTTCAGGTGGTCGCCAGGGCGATCGATATCGCCAAGGGGGCGCAGATGGACAAGGTTGGGCTGATGACGGCCAAGATGGAGGCCGGCGAGTAAGCCGGAGGTGGTACGACGATGAATCGCAAAGCTCTCATTGTTTTCACCGCGGCCGCGACGTTGTTGCTGGCCGGAATGTCCACGGGCTGCAAGAAATTGCAGGCCCGCGACAATCTGAACAAAGGCGTGCAGGCGTTCAAGAACGCCAAGTACGCCGACGCGGTTGAGTTCTTCAACCGGGCGATCGAGCTCGATCCAACCTATCCCACCTCGCGCCTGTACCTGGCCACGGCCTACATGAGCCAGTACATCCCCGGCGCGGATTCGCCTGAGAACCGCAACTATGCCCAGAAGGCCGAAGAGAACTTCAAGCTGGTGCTCGAAGGGAATCAGAAGGACACCACGGCTCTGAAGTCGCTGGCCTCTCTGGCCTATCAGCAGGCCAACGGTATGGCCAGCACCGAAGACAAACTGAAGCAGCTCGACGTTGCGGCCGAGTGGTATCGGAAGCTGTCCAGTGTGGACCCGAATGAGAAGGAGGCCTTCTACTCTCTGGGCGTCATCGCCTGGGCGAAGTTCTACCCGGCCTGGATGAGCGCCCGCACCAAACTCGGAATGAAGCCCGAGGAGGCAGGCCCCATCAAGGACAAAAAGGTCAAGCAGGAACTGAGCGACAAGTACGAAGCCATCATCGCTGACGGGATCAAGAGCCTGGAGAAGGCGCTTGAGATCGACAAGGAGTATGACGACGCGATGGCCTACCTCAATCTGCTGCACCGCGAACATGCCGATCTGGCCGCGACCGAAGCCGAGTGCAAGGCGGAGACCGAGGTCGCCAACCAGTGGATCTCCAAGGCGCTGGAAACCCGCAAGATCAAGGCGGAGAGGCAGCCGAAGACACAGGGCATCACCTCGGAAGAGGCGCCGGCAAAGTAACCGGTCACCTCATCCGGCAGATCCGATAAAATGAAAGCGGGGGCGTTCCCTCAGAACGCTCCCGTTTTTTGCATCCGGTCCACTCTCGTCCGTCATCATGGACAGTTCCAAACGCCGTCGCGAACCCGATACAGCCGCCCAGCCCTGCGTCCCTGGCGCGGTCGGCATCACGCCGGAGTTGGAGGCGGGCTACAACCACCTGGTTGACTCCGTGCGAGCCCGGCGGCCCAAGGAGGAACTCTCCGCCCTGCGCCGCGCTTTTGAGTTCGCCTGCGAGCGCCACGCCACACAGGTACGCGATTCAGGCGAACCTTACATGGTTCATCCGCTGGCGGTGACCCAAATCCTCGCCGACATGCAGATGGACCTGGTCTGCCTGCAAACCGGGCTGCTGCACGACACGGTCGAGGACACCTCCGCCACGGTAGAGGAAATCGGAAAGCAGTTCGGCGACGACGTGGCGCGCTGCGTGAACGGCGTCACCAAGTTGAGCAAGATCAACCTGCACAACCGCGAGGTGCGCCAGGCCGAAAGCGTCCGCAAGATGCTGTTGGCGATGGTGGAGGATATCCGCGTCATCATTGTGAAGCTGGCCGACCGGTTGCACAACCTGCGAACCATGGAGTCGCTGTCGCGGGAGCGGCAGGAGCGCATCGCAACCGAAACCATTGAGCTCTACGCACCAATCGCTCACCGGCTGGGCATGGGCAAACTGCGCGGGGAGTTGGAAGACCTCGGATTCCACTATCTCGATCCGGAGGCCAATAGCGAAGTCACCAAGGCCATTGAAACCAAGCGCCAGGCCAATGAGCAGGTGCTGGATGAGTTGCGCCGGACGGTGGAGGCCAAGTTGGCGGAAGAGGGCATTCCGGCCAGGGTGCAGGGCCGCATCAAACGCCCATGGTCGGTCTATCAGAAGCTGCGCACGCAGAAGATCTCCATCGACCAGGTGTACGACCTGCTGGGCATCCGCATCATCACCGATTCGGTGAAGAACTGCTACGCGGCGCTGGGCGTGATCCACAACGAGTGGCATCCCATCCCGGGCCGCATCAAGGACTTCATCGCCATTCCGCGGCCGAACCTCTACCAGTCCCTGCACACCTCGGTCGTCGGCCCGGGCGGAGTGGCTTTCGAGGTGCAGATCCGCACGGACGAGATGCACCGGCTGGCCGAAGAGGGCATCGCCGCCCACTGGAAGTACAAGGAAGGTAAGCGGGGTTCGGCCGAGGACGATCAGCGCGTCGCATGGCTGCGGCAGTTGGTGGAATGGCAAAAGGAGATGCGCGACCCCTCCGACTTCATGTCCAACCTCAAGGTGGACCTGTACCCGGAGGAGGTCTATTGCTTCACCCCCAAAGGGCGTGTCGTTGTATTGCCGCGCGAGGCCACGCCGGTGGACTTCGCCTACGCCGTTCACACCGACGTGGGCCATACCTGCGTAGGCGCCAAGGTCAACGGGCGCATGGTGCCGTTGAAACACAGCTTGCGCAACGGCGACATCGTCGAGATCATGCGCCAGAACGGAAGCCAGCCGAGCCGCGACTGGCTGACGTTTGTCAAGACCGCGCGGGCGCGCAACAAGATCCGCCACGTCATTAACGCGACTGAGCGGGAAAAGGCCATCGACCTGGGCCAGAAACTGCTGGAGCGCGAGGCGCGGCGGCTGGGCGTGGCCATGAGCCGGATCACCAGGCAGCAGATGGAGTCCGTCGCCGGCGACTACGGCTGCAGCAAGATCGAAGACCTCCAGGCCGCGCTGGGGTGGGGGAAGTTCTCGGCGCGGCAGGTGCTCTCCAAACTCGCCCCCGACGTTGTCCTTCTGGAGACTCCGCCGGAGACGGCGGTCGCGCCGGTCCACACCGACCGCGGGCGCCAGGAAGCAGGCAAGGACTACGTCATCCAGGTGAAGGGCATCGACGACCTGCTCACCTATCGCGCCAAGTGCTGCAATCCGATCAGAGGGGAGCCCATCGTCGGCTACATCACGCGCGGCAAGGGCGTGGCGGTGCACTCCAAGCACTGCCCAAACGTAACCAATCTGCTCTATGAGGCCGAGCGCCGCATCGACGTCGAGTGGGCGCGCAGCGCCGGCGAGAGCTTCAACGTCCGGCTGGTGGTGCACACCGACGACCGTGCCGGCATGCTGAACCAGTTGACCCAGATCCTCTTCGACGAAGAGGTAAACATCCGCAGCGTGGAAGCGCACGCCGACGAGAAGAACTTCGATTCGGCCCTGGTGGAGATGACCATCGAGGTGCGCGACAAGAAGCAACTGGAGCGCATCGTCAGCGCCATGCGGCGCCTTTCCGGCGTGCGCGACATCGAACGGGTGCATTGAATCGGAAGACAGAAGGCAGTAGACAGAAGACAGAAGGTAGTAGACAGAAGATGGTAGGTGGAATGAAGGCGACGGCGAGGAGATTCGAGGACCTGGTGGTATGGCAGAAGGCCCACCAGTTTGTGCTCGGAGCGTACCGCTTGTCCCGGGGATTCCCGCGCTCTGAGACGTATGGCCTGTCGTCACAACTTCGGCGCGCCGCCGTCTCCATCGCAGCCAACATCGCGGAAGGGTTCAAGAAGCGTGGCAAGGCGGACAAACTCCGCTTCTATAACATTGCGCAAGGTTCCATTGAAGAATCTCGCTACTACCTGATCCTCGCGAGGGACCTCGAGTACGCGGATGTGTCCGAGCCGAACCAGTTGCTCGAGGAAACGAGCAAACTCCTGGAGGCATATTCACAAGCCCTTATGAACTCCAACTGCTGACCACTGACTTCTGACTTCTGACTTCTGACTTCTAACTACTGACTACTGACTACTGACTACTGACTACTGACTACTGACTACTGACTACTACCCCCATGTCCTACTCCACCGACCCCCTCCATATCGCCGTCACCAAGTCGCGTGGCGTGACCATCGACTGGACCGACGGCCACCGCAGCGAATTCAGTTGCGCTTTGCTGAGAGACCAGTGCCCGTGTGCGACCTGCTCGGGCTCGCACGGCACCGAGCCGCAGAGGACGGATTACTCCACGCCGGCCCCGCCCGCCAACCCGTTCCAGATGTACAAGCCGAAGATCCGGATGAACTCCATCGAGGAAGTGGGCGCATACGCCTTCCGCATCGATTGGAACGACGGCCACTCCGCCGGTATCTATTCATTCGACTTCCTTCGCCGGCTCTGCCCGTGCGAAGATTGTAAAATCGCCCGTCAGGAGGGGCGTCTATGAAATCGTTCGCAATGATGCTCTGCCTAATGGCACTGCCGCTCGCGGCGGCTGACGTGACAGGCGACTGGAAGGTGGAAGGCGAAATCGCCGGCAACCCGGTCACGCCCACCTGCACGCTGAAGCAGGAAGGGGCGAAACTCAGCGGCGCGTGCAAGAGCGAACTGGGAGAGTCCGCGCTGAAGGGCGAGGTGGACGGCGAGAAGGTGAAGTTCGAGTACGAGATCGATTACAACGGGACGAAGTACCTGCTGACCTACTCGGCCACGCTGGATTCGGCCAATTCGATGAAGGGCACCGTGGACGCCGGCGTCGCGTCCGGCGCATTCACCGCCAAGAAAGAGAAGTAGGCGCGGGGACAAGAAAGGCCGCCCCGGGGGGCGGCCTCTTCCCGCGATCCTGCAATCCCCGTCACAAGAGCCTGAAGTTCACCTCGACGTTGGCCATCACAGGGACAGCCTTGCCGTCCTTGTAGCCGGGGCGGAAACGCCACTTCATCACCGCCTCGACGGCTTTCTCGTCAAGACCCATGCCCACGGAGCGAACGACGCGGACATTGGCGGTCTTGCCGCTCTCGTCGACGACGATGGCGAGCATCACGGTGCCCATGAACTTGGCCTTGCGGGCCTCTTCGGAATACTCCGGCTCCACTTTGAAAATGGGAACCGGGGCGCTGACACCGCCGCCGATGCGGAACGCGCCGCCCCCGAATCCGCCGCCTTCGCCGGGGCCGAATCCGCCGCCGCGGCCAGAGCCGACGCCGCCGCCGCTGCCGGTGCCGATGCCGCCGCCAGAACCGGGCCCGTTCGAGGGAAAGCCTGCCTTGGCGAAGGGATCGCCATAGTTCGGCAGGTTCACCTGCGGCAGAGCTGTATCAGGAGGCGCGATGATGGTCGGCTCCATGACCAGGCGCGGCGCCTCGTTGTGGACTACCGCCATGGGAGGCGTAAACTGTTTCAGATCCGGGCGAGGGAGCTTGCCTTTGCTCGGGGGAGTGGGAGAACGGTCGCCGCCGCCGCCACCACCACCCATGGACTGCTTCTTCACCTGCATCTCGGGCATGTAGGGCTGAATGTCGGGAGCGATCAGGGTGACCGTGTTCTTCACGGCGGTTTGTACGGTTTTGTTTGTTCCCAGGAAGAACGCCAGACAGACCAGGCCGACGTGGATGCCGACCGACATCAGGCGCGACCGGCCGCTGTACTCGTCCCTGGAAAAGAGTTCCTTCACCTTTACCGGCTGCGAGGTGATCTGCAGCGGAGGCAGTTTGGGAGGGAAGATCGTTTCCTTGAGGTTGACGAATACAGTTCTGTACCAGGGCAGGCTCGTCTGCGCCAGTTCGCCCATGGAGGTGTGGCTCAGTTCCTCCTCAGTCAGCGGGCGCGAGGTCACCTGAAGCGGCGGAAGATTCGACGAGACGAAGAGGCTCTTGATGTTCTTCGCCAGGGAGCGGAAGAACGAGTCTTGGACTTGAAGTTCGGCCAGTTGGCGCAATGAGGGATCGTCGCTGTTGAGCAGTTCCTGCTCGCTCATGGGGCGGAAACTGACCTGCAGCGGCGGGAGTTTCTTGTAGGCAGAGAGTTCCTTGAGACTGTCGATCAGCGAGAGGAACCAGGGTTTGGACGTCTCCTGCAGGGAGAAGACGCGGTCCACTTCGTCGTGGGCGCCAGGTGAACTCGCTCGCGACTGCTCCGCCCTGTTGGCTCCGTACGGGTCTTGTGGATAGTTCGTCGACATACCTCTCACGTCATTCGCCCGGACAGTTCACTGATCTCCAGAGGGCGTTAGCTCCTCTGAAGCCTTAGACGCGCCGTCGATCTCTTGGTTGCAGGAAACAGACATGGATCGCCCAAGATCCCTACCAAAAATTGTAGCACGTGCACCCAACTGGGGGAAGTCCCCCAGATCTCAGTAACTACTTGAAAATACAGGAACTCTCTATATGGCGTGGGGCGTCTCGGCTCGGTTACCGGCCCAACGTTGCGTTCAGCAGTGAGGCCAGCCTCAGGCCGGCCCTTCGGATCTGGAGTTCCACCGCGGGCGCCGCTGCGCGTTGGTACGCGTCCCCCAGAACGGCCGGGCGGGCGGCAGGCAGGTTGGCATAGGCCACGTCACGCGAGACGTCGCGCGCTTCCCAGGCCCAGTCCGGCACGGAGCCTTTTGCCAGTCGTCGCCGCTCCCAGAATCCAGCCCTCCTCTCCAGGCGGGCCTTGAGGCTGGGGTCGCGCTGTATGGCCGTCTCAAGAATTGGGGTATCCCATACGCTGTGGAGGTTGGTGGGCTTGTTGAAGAAGACCGACTGGACATCGTTCCCGCCGCGGTCGCCGCGGTCTCCGGCGTGGAGGGGTTGATGCAGGTCACCCGCGAAGTGGACCAGGAACTTGAGCGCTGCGGTCCTCTCCGGAGCCGCCAGGTTGGGATTTTGCAGCCGCGATTGCATCTCACCGATGATCCCCGCCACGCAGCCTGTTTCCGGGCAGTACTTCTTCCAGTCCCCGCGCGGGGCTGTTACCGGGATGTTGATGTAGTGCCAGGTAGAGGTCTCCTTGCGTTGCGGCCGGATCTCGTCGGCCCAGGCGGCCACCGAATCCAGGCTCTCGCCGGGCGCCAGCAACCGGGCGATCTCGGCCCGGGCCTTGGCGTTCAAGTGCTGCGACGCCAGGTGAGCGATCAGACGGTGGCCCTCCCGGCCCCAGGCGAACAGGCTGGACTGGGCAGCCAGCACAACGGCGGCGAGCCCCAGGATTCTGGTGAGGAGCATGGTCACAGTATGCCGCCTTTTCCGGTCTTCTTGTCCCCCCCGGCGCCGAACAGGAAATTGTACGTTCCTTCCCAGACCTCGTCCACCACGTTGAGCAGTTCGTGGTCTGAGTCCACCTCCCGCAATTCGGCCGAAGTCCGCGTGCGGGCGAAGTTTCGGGAAACCTGCACGGGGACCACCGTATCGTGGACGCCGTGGTAGATCAGCGTCGGCTGGAGCACCACCGGCTCGTCTTCGTACCGGCGCGAGTCTTCCATGAGCCCCCAGCTCACCCCGGCTGGCCGTCCGGCGGCGTAATCCACTACCTCCAGCACGCCTGTGCGTTCCCATGCCGCCACCTGCTCTGAGCCCAGACTCTCCGCCCACAGCCGGGCGAATCCGAAGGCCGGTGCGAGCAGTACCACCCTTTCCACCTCCGGATGGCGGGCGGCGTAAAGCGCCGCGATGTAGCCTCCCATGCTGGAGCCGATGACGGAGACCGGCTGTCCGGCGGCGGCCTCTTCGACGATCCGGAGTTGGCTTGTCAGGGTCAGATTGAAGAAGTCTCCTGCGTTCAAGTCCGGCGCCTGAAACTGGATGCCGGCCGCCTGAAAGCGGCCGGCAAAGACCATGGCCTTCTTGGAGTTAGGCGAGGAGGCGAAGCCATGCAAATAGATGATCGGAGTCATGCTACAACAGATCGTAGCGGACCTCGGTCACCGAAAGCTGGTGGGGGCTTCGTTGCAATCCAACTGTCAGGTCTGTAGAATCGGAACTTTGTGAGCGTTGTGGAGGTTCCATGTCCGTTGAAGCAAAAGTGAAGCAGATCATCGTCGAGCAACTCGGTGTCGACGAAGCGCAGGTCGATGGCACCGCGTCGTTCGTTGACGACCTTGGCGCCGACTCGCTCGACATCGTCGAGCTCGTCATGGCGTTTGAAGAAGCTTTCGATCTCGACATCCCCGACGAGGATGCCGAAAAGATCCAGACGGTGAAGGACGCGGTCGATTACATCGACGCCAAGGCCAAGAAGTAGGCCTGCGCAACGCTTTCCTGACCTCAGATTAGAAGCATCCCGGGAGAACCTCATTGGCACGCAGGGTGGTAGTTACCGGCGTCGGACTCCTCTCGGCTCTTGGTCATACCGCCGAGGAGACCTGGGCTGGAATCCGCGCATCCAAGTGTGGGATCGATCCCATCACCCAATTTGACGCAACCCAGTTCACTACGCGAATTGCCGCGGAGGTGAAAGACTTCGATCCGCTCCAGTTCATTGAGAAGAAGGAACTGAAGAAGGTCGGGCGGTTCATCCAGTTCGCCATCGCCGCGGCCGACGAGGCGATCAAGTCCTCCGGCCTGCTGGTAACGCCGGAAAACGCCGAGATGGTGGGCGTCTACATCGGCAGCGGCATCGGGGCGTTCGAGGTGATCGAGCGCGAGCACAAGAACCTGCTCGAAAAGGGGCCAAGCCGCATCTCGCCGTTCTTCATCCCGGCGACGATCGTCAACCTGGCCTCCGGCAACGTGTCCATCCGGACCGGCGCCAAGGGGCCGAACTCGGCCACGGCCACGGCCTGCACCACCAGCGCCCACTGCATCGGCGACAGCTTCCGGCTGATCCAGCACGGCTATGCCGACGCCATGATCTGCGGTGGCGCCGAAGCTTGCATCACCCCAATGGGCATCGGCGGGTTCGCGGCGTTGCGGGCGCTTTCCACGCGCAACGAAGAGCCGCACCGCTCGTCGCGGCCCTGGGACAAGGATCGCGACGGCTTCGTTGTGGGCGAGGGCGCGGGCATCCTGATCCTGGAATCGCTCGATGGCGCGCTGCAGCGAGGCGCGCGGATCATGGCCGAGGTGGTCGGCTACGGCATGAGCGGCGATGCCTATCACATCACCGCGCCGTCTGAAGACGGCGACGGGGCCTTTCGCGTGATGCGCAACGCGCTCAAGGACGCGGGGCTGCCGCCAAGCGCGATCGACTATGTCAACGCGCACGGCACGTCCACGCCGGTGGGCGACATCATCGAGTGCACGGCCATCCGCCGGACCTTCGAGGAGCACGCCACCAAGGTGGCGGTGAGTTCCACCAAGTCCATGACCGGCCATCTGCTGGGCGGCGCCGGCGGGCTGGAGGCGGGCCTAACGGTGCTGGCGATTCGCGATCAGATCGCCCCGCCCACCATCAACCTGGACAATCCCGATCCGGCGTGCGATCTCGACTTCGTGCCTCACACCGCGCGCCCCATGAAGATCGACTATGCGCTGTCTAACTCCTTCGGTTTCGGCGGCACCAACGGCAGCCTGATCTTCAAGCGCTACACTGATTAGGTCCTCTTTTCGCGCGCCGGTTCCATGCGGAGCAGGCGCGCCTTTCATCCACAGCGAGGTGCGAAATGAAGATCCTCGTCGCTCTGAAGCAGGTGCCCGCGCGCGACTCCGTCTTGAAGATCGACTCCGCCGGGCGCTGGCTGGACGAGTCCGACCTCTCCTTTGAAATCAACGAACCTGACGCTTACGCGCTGGAGGCCGCGCTTCAATTGCGCGACCAGCAGGGCGGGGAAGTCGTCGTGCTGTGCGCCGGACCAGGCCGCGCTGTCACATCCATCCGCGAAGCGCTTGCCAAGGGCGCCGACCGGGCCCTCCACATCGAGGAAGACGCTCTGGGTTCGTATGACTCGCTCAGTCTCGGACGGCTGCTCGCCGCGGCTGCCGCGGCCGAACAGCCCGATCTCATCCTCACCGGACTCCAGTCGGACGACCTGGGCAGCGGGCAGAGCGGCGTCGTGATGGCCGAGTTGATGGGCCTCCCGCACGCCACCATCATCATGGCGGTGGAGATCACCGGGAGCGGGCTGCGGGTAAAGCGCGAACTTGAGGGCGGCTGGTTCCAGCACGTCTCCATGCCGATGCCCGCCGTGCTCACCATCCAAAGCGGCATCAATAAGTTGCGTTACGCCACGCTGATGGGCATCAAGAAGGCCAAGACGAAGGAGATCAGGAAGCTCTCCGCATCCGAACTGGGTGTGCCTTCGGAACAGGGTGCCGAGCTGCTGCGCGTGTACGCGCCGCAGCGCACCAAGCAGACGCAGATGCTCACAGGGACGGCCGCCGAACAGGCGGGCCAGCTGGTGGAGAAACTGAGATTCGAGGTGCGGGCGATATGAGCATCCTTGTCATCACCGAGCAAACCGGCGGCCGGCTGCATCCCATGTCGCTGGAGACCTTGGCCGCCGGCCAGCAGTTGGGCCGCCAATTGGGTCTGCCCGTCCGGACGTGCGTCTTCGGCAAGAGCGTGGCGCCGCTGGCGGGTGAGTTGGCTGCGTATCGCCTGGACGGGGTGGTGGCGCTGGAACACGACCTGCTAGAAAGCTACACCGCCGATGCCGCCACGGCGGCCCTGGAGTGGTTGGTCCGCGAGTCGAATGCCAGCTACGTGCTGCTCCCGCACACCTACCAGGTGCGCGACTTCGCGCCCCGGCTGGCCACGCGGTTCGGCCGCGTCCTGCTCAGCGACGTCATCGGCTGGAGCAAGGACGGAGAGGGCATCGTCTTCGGCCGCCAGTTATTCCAGGGCAAACTGAACGCCGCTTACCGGGCCGAGGGTGGGCCGGTGTTCGTGTCCTTGCAGGCCGGAGCGTTCCGGGCTGACACCCTGGAGCCGGGCGGCGCGCCGGTAGAGACACTGGCGCCGCCGATGGAGGGCGTCTCCATCCGGCAACAGCCCGAGCCACCGTTCCGCGAGTCCGCCCGTGCCGTCGATCTCTCAGCGGCGGACTTGATCGTCGCTGTGGGCCGCGGCATCAAGGAAGAGGGCAACATTCCCCTGGCGCAGGAACTGGCCGACGTCTTGGGCGCCGAACTGGCCGCGTCGCGGCCTATCTGCGACAACGGCTGGCTGCCGATGGAGCGGCAGGTGGGTAGCTCCGGACAGACCGTGTCGCCCAAGGTCTATCTCGCTGTCGGCATCTCCGGGGCCATCCAGCACCAGGTGGTGATGAAGGGCTCCAAGTGCGTGGTCGCTATCAATAAGGATGCCAACGCCCCCATCTTCGAAATCGCCGACTACGGCATCGTTGGCGACCTGTTTGAAGTACTGCCGGCGCTGACCGACGCGGTGAAGAAGGCCAAGGGCTGAGCTGTTCGCCAGCGCGGTGCGAAGAAGCGCTTCGTTGTCAGGATTGGGCTTTCGAAGAACTCGTAGCTAGCCCACGCCAGCGCGAAGGTGACGGCCAACCCGGCAGCCAGCATCAGGGCGGCGCCCGGGAGTCCGGAGAGCCCCAGCGGGGCATAGGCGTAGTACATCACGTAGGCGGCTGGCCAATGCCAGACGTACATGCCGTAGCTGTAGCGGCCGGTGGCAGTTAGCCATGGATGGCAGAGGAAGCGCTGCAACCGGCTGTTCCTGTTCATCCCCAGTACCGCCTGAAGGATCAGCGTGAGGAAGGCGATGGAAAAGACAGCCATGCCGAGCGTCATGACCGGCATCCGGTAGTAGTGGGTGCCCACGGCTGAGACCAGCACCAGCGCTGAGGCGCTCCAAGCCAGGACCGACAGAGCGCGGATGTGGCGTCCCAGCCGCCGAGCCCAGACCTCATCCCGCAGCATCAGCGCTCCGGCGGCGCCGTACAGGAGGGCGTCCGCACGCAACACCGTGTTGCGGTAGACCATGCCCAGGTCACCGGCGCTGAAAAACGCCCAGCTCCGCGCCGCCAGGATCAGCACGCAGGCTACGGCACAGCCGCGCAGGAGTATGCGGGGCGGGACAAGCCAGACCACGACCGGCCACAGCAGGTAGAACTGTTCCTCGACGGCGAGGGACCAGAAATGGCCCAGCACATGGACCAGTCTGCCCTCCTCGCCCATGGGGATCCAGTTGTTCAGGTAGGTCCAGTAGTACACCTGGTCCGCCACTGGGGGCAACGCCTCCTTCGGCACCGGCAAAACGGCCGGCGCCGCCACTAGGAAGACGCCCAGCGCCAGGAAGTAAAGCGGAAAGATGCGCAACGTGCGGCGCATCCAGAACGACGAGAAGTAGTTCGAGCAGCTACGCGTGTCCAAGAGGATTCCT
>JACRKW010000327.1 GCA_016215215.1 Acidobacteriota bacterium | reverse complement strand
CGCGCCGAGTACCCCACCCCGCCCGTTACCGTCCTAGAACGGCCAGAGGGCTGGCCCGCCACTGGCGCCCTCCAGGCCTGGCTGGCCTCACCGCCGATGTAGGTACCGGCAGGAATGCAGAAGACGCAAAACTGTTCAGTCCGAACATCGCGTAAACTGCGATCATTCCCCAGTTGATTCTCGACAGAGCGGCGCACACCCCCCTATCTGAAAACCTGGGGGCTCAGTCCCTCAGGGTCGATGTCTTGCACGGCGCCATGCCGGATGTGACGTATGCAGACGGTACGGCGGCGTTCGTCAACCTCGTAGAGAATGCGATACGCGCGCCCCCGCTTGCCGAAGAGCAGACAACGAATCTCGCGTTTCGCCGCCGCGGCCTCACGGGCCAGCGGGCCCCTGTGAGGCATCTGCTCCAGGGAGTAGAGGCGATCCATGAGCATGTCTAACCACTCCGCACCCCGCACTGGCGCCCGTTCCACCACCCAATCGTAGATCTGGTTGGCGTCCTCCTTCGCCGAGTCAGCGAGGACGACTTGGCAGGCCACGCTTCTTCCGGAACTCTCGCTCGAACTCTCTCAACGGCGTCACCCTCCCGGCTTCGACGTCTGCCCGCCCTCGCTTGATCCCCTCCAGTGCTTCCGCTGTATCGACACGATCCAGCAGCCGCTGATAAGATGCCGCATCCTGCACAACAAGCTCGGCTCTGCCATTCACCGTTAGAACGAGCGGATGGCCGCTGCCGCGCATCTGTTCCAGGAACTCGCTGGTCCTGCGCTTGAAGTCGCTCAACGATTGGATGTCTTTGCTGATGTCGAGCATGGCCCCTCCAGCATCAAATCTGCATCGAATTTGATTCTAGCCCATGCCGCTGGAAGTGTCGACCCGCCCTACTCCCGCAGCCAGGCCTTCAGACGGGCCTGCTGCTCGCCGGTGGCGTCGGGCTTCGGTTCGAGGCCCCAGGACTGGGGCTTGTCGCCCACGACGGGCATCTTCAGAGTCATGAGCTTGTCGCGGCGTGAGATGAGCAATTCGACGGTCTCGCCGGGCTTGTAGTTCTCCAGACGCGAGGGCCATTGTTCGGCGCGCACGCGGTAGCCGTTGACGGCCAGGATCTCGTCGTCCACGTTCAAGCCGGCGTCGTAGCCCGCCGTTCCGCGGCGCAATCCGCTCACCACGATCCGGCCGCTCGAAGTGGCGGCGGTGATGCCGGTCTGGATGCGCGGTGCACCGCCGCCCCTGGGCGCCTCTGAGCGAAACCGTAGCCCATACCACTCCAGAGCCTCTTTGTAATCCAGTTCCTCGGTGGTCTCCAGCGCGTTCTTGAACCACGCGCTGAAGTCCGCGCCGGCCACCTCGTTGCACACCGCGCGGAACTGCTCGGGCGTGTAGCCGCGCGAGCCGCCGTAGCGGGTGTAGGCCAGCTTCAGCGCGTCATCGAGCGACCTGGCCCCGCCGGTCGCTTTGCGGATCTTGGCGTCGAGCAGGAACCCGACCACGTCACCTTTGGTGTAGTAGCTGATGGCCGTGTTCGGCGAGTTCTCATTCGGCCGGTAGAGCTGGATCCAGGCGTTGAAGCTCGCCGACTCCACCGGCGTCACCAGGCGCCCGGGGGTGGACTGCAACTGGCCGATCGTCTGCCCCATCGACCGCAGAAACTGTTCCCGCGTCGACAGCCCGGCGCGCCGCAGCGCCAGCGGCCCGTAGTAGGAGGTCACGCCCTCGGCCAGCCACAGGCTGCGCGAGTACACCTCGTTCTCATAGTCGAACGGCCCCAGTTCCACCGGCCGCAGGCGCTTCACGTTCCACAGGTGGAAGTATTCATGACTCACCAGCCCGAGCCAGCCGAGCCGCGACGGCCTGCGCGTGCCGCGCTCGCCCACCGCGGCCGGATTCTCGGGCGCCTCCTGGGTATTCCCATAGGCCCAGCGGCTGGTTCCAAGCCAAGTCGAGTTCTTGTGCTCCAGCCCTCCGCCGCTCTCCACAATCATGTTGAAGAAGACGTACTTCTCGTACGGCAGCCCGCCCCATTGGCGGCTGTACTCGGCGACGATTTTGGCGACATCGCGCGCCGAGGCCGGCCCGTCCCACATGGGCCCTTCGCCCTCATTGACGAGGTAGTGCTTCCTGCCCTCCACGTCGAACTCGTGGATGGGCGCGCTGCCGGCGTAGATGGGGCAATCGAGCAACTCGTCGAAATCGGCCGCCAGCCAGGTGTTGGCCGCGCTGCCGCTCTTCATCCCTGAAATCGACGTCCGCCACGCCGCCGGCAACTCCACCTTCACCTCGTACGGCCGCTTCTCCGCGCCCACCAGCGTCATGAAGTTCGGCGCCCCGTTTAGCATCGCGAAGCCGGCGTCCACCCAGTTACCCTGCACGCTCATCTCGTGCGCATAGACCTTGTAGCTCACCTCCACGCGCGCCGCGCCGGCGGCGGCCACCTGCCAGCGGTTCTTCCGTGTCTTGCGCCAAGCCAGTTCATTCCCGCCCGGCCCCACCGCCTTGAAACCCTCCACGTTCCGCGCGTACTCCCGCACCAGGTACGACCCGGGCGTCCACACGGCCATGAACAGCTCGATGGCCGGCTTGCCGGCGGGTACTGACGCCGTCACCTCGACATAGTGCGTGTGCGGCTGTGGAAACCGCAGCGTGTATCGAACCGGTTCCTGCGCCAGCGCCGGCGCGATCAGAACGAAGAGAGCAATCAGGTGTTTCATGGCCCAGCCCTACAATGGAAGGAGTTTGACTCAACAGCTTATCATCCGCGTGCTCGGCGCCGGGCTTGCCGGCAGCGAGGCCGCCTGGCAGATCGCCCGCGCCGGACTCCCCTGCATTCTGTACGAAATGCGGCCCACGCGCACCACCCCGGCCCACACCACGGCCGGCTTTGCCGAACTGGTCTGCTCCAACTCGCTCAAGTCGGACTCTGAGAACACCGCTCCCTGGCTCCTCAAGCAGGAGCTCCGCCGCCTGGGCTCACTGGCCATGCGGGCCGCGGCGGCTTCTCGCGTCCCCGGCGGACACGCTCTCACCGTAGACCGCGAGCTCTTCTCCCGCGCCATCACAGCGGCCATCGAATCGGAACCGCTGATCACGGTGATTCGCGAGGAGGTAACGAGCCTGCCCGAAGACGGCATCACCGTCGTCGCCACGGGCCCGCTGACCTCCGGCTCGCTTGCGGCCTCCATCGCCGGACTCACCGGCAGCGGCAATCTCTACTTCTACGATTCCATCAGCCCCATCGTCGACGCCGGCTCT
>JACRKW010000326.1 GCA_016215215.1 Acidobacteriota bacterium | reverse complement strand
CCGTGAACACCAGCGAGCCCGGATGGAAATGGTACAGCGGCTTCTTCTCGATGGGGTCGGCCGCCAGTGAGGATACCATCCCCCAGGTCAAGGTCCGGATGCGGCCGTCCTTGTTTTCCCGAGTGCGGCACCAGCCCTGTTCCCCAGGCAGCAATTCGCAGCGGCGCTCGCAGGTAAGGCACCGGACCGCCTCGCCGGCATGTTCGTAGAGGAGGGCTTCCACGGCCATTCCAACCTGGCTTGAGAATATGCGTCCGCTCACCGGGTGACAAGCGTCGCGGCTGGGAGTATAAGTGGGGCGTGGATCAACTGCTGCGGACGCCTGCCGTCGCAGGGTCCTTCTACCCCGATTCCGGGGACGAGTTGCGCTTGCAGATCGAGCGCTGGTGGCGGCGCATGCCCCCCGCTCCGGACCCGCCGCCTAGGGCGCTCGTTGTGCCTCATGCCGGCTACGAGTACTCCGGCGAAACCGCCGCCCGCGGCTTTGCCCTGGTGCGCGACGCGCCGTTCCATCACGTGGTCCTGCTGGCGCCGTCGCACTACGACTCATTCTCCTTCGCCTCGGTCTTTTCCGGTGATGCCTACCAGACGCCTCTGGGCCTAGTCCAATGCAGCCGTGACCTGGCTCGGGCGCTGGCGGGCATGGCGCCGGTCTTCCGGCTGTCTCTGCGCGGTCATTCTCCCTCCCGCGAGCATGCCCTCGAAGTGCAGTTGCCCTTCCTGCAACTGGCCCTGAACCGCTTCGAGTTGGTGGCGGTGGCGGTGGGCGACCTCGACGCAGGCCAAATCGCCCAGGCCGGCGAAGCGTTGGCCCGGCTTTGCGCGGGAGGTGAAACGCTGCTTGTCGCGAGCTCAGACCTGTCGCACTTCCACCCTCGCGCCGCTGCCGAAGAACTCGACCAGGCGACCGTTGGCGCCATCGAGGCGGGCGATACCGGAGCCTTCCTCGCCGGTGTGGGGACCGGGCGCCTGGAGGCATGCGGAGCAGCGCCGGTTGCTGTGGCGATGAGCGCCACGGCCGGCCGGCGCTGGCGTCTGATCCACTACTCCAACTCCGGCGATGTCCTTGGTGAGCGCGGCGCGGTGGTCGGCTATGCCGCCCTGGCCGTCTGCTGATCTACCCGTGGCCCAGCCGCAGCACCGTCGCACGGTCCAAGGGCTTGCCGTTGTTTCGGCCGGAGAGCCGCAGCAGCAAACGCCTCAGGCGGAAGCCGTCCCAGTCGCTCGACGGCGCGCCCGGGAAGCCGTAGATCATCGGTTCGCGCACCAGCCTGCGCAGTGTCGCCGGTGACGTGCGGTAGGCGGGGTCCTTCGCAATGCGCTGCTCTTCGCGCGCCGTCAATTCGCCGATGCCCGAGTCCACAGAGCGGAAGCCGAGTTTGCGGTAGAACCAGAAGGCGCCGGAGTCGATCGCTTCGTCGTTCTCATGGCCGATCTGGTACGGGTCGACGACAAAGCACGAAGCGCCGGCCAGTTGGTGCATGGCTTGCAAGATGCGTGCATAGAGCCACGCAGTTTCGCCGGCGCGGAAGGTGTAGTAGAGATTAAAGCCGGCGTCCATGCGCTCGTGGAGCGACAGGCCTTCGAAGTAGCCGATGGGCACGCCGTTCTTCCAGATGGAGAGGGCATGATAGCCGCGCAGCGGGAGCCGGTGCTCCGGAAGCACGGTGGAGTAAAAGAACTCCACTCCACGCCCGGCGTCGATGTTCTGTACACGCCTCGGATCACCCCAGGAAAACCCGTGCAGTTCGCGGTAGCGCACCGCCGAAGTGTCACGCGCCAGAGCGAGAACCAGCGCGCCGCACTTCCGCGAGACCTTCCGCGTGGGCAGCGGGGGCAGGGAAGGGATCTCGTCCAGGCTCACGTCTTTGCGCCCCAGCAGCGGACCGTTGTGGCAGAAGATGGCCCGCCGCGGCAGACGCATCAGAGTACGCGTGGCTGTGGAGCCACCGAACTCCCAGCGCAGCGCCAGCTGCAGGGACTCATAGCGGACGGCGCGCTCGCACACGTCGGAGAAGCGCTTCTCCAGCGCGCGCAGAAGCCAGCCGATTTGCGATTGCTTCTTCGCCGCGGCACGGACCCAATCCTCGTAAGGGACGTGCGCCTCCACCGCCGCATCTTCATCGCAGAGCGGCAACAGCTCCGGCAGCAGCCGTCCGAACGGATCGAGGGAGTCGCAGGCGTCCCAGGCGATCTCCACCGCTCCGGCGTGCGATCGGACCAGGTGCCGTGCCACGCCATAGCTGAACACCGCCGTTATGCCCGTGCCGGCGATGCCGGAGATCTCCGGCTCTTCCAGCGAGGCCAGATCATGGCCGGAGCGACGTAGAGCGGCCACGCGCCGCTCCAACTTGAGCAATGCCGCGTCGGCCCGGTGCACCTCGGCCTCGTTTCGCGGGTAGGCACGCGTGAACAACAACTTCTCGTGCAGTTGAGCGAGCGCTTGTGGATCCGCGGCTGGCATATCGACAGAAGTGTAGCGCGACTACGTCAGACCTTGGGCAGCTCGTAGCCTTTGCGCCGCGGGCGCGACAGCATCGCATTCGCCTCGGTGTCGTTGGCGAACCGCTCCCCCTTGGGATCCCAGCGCAGTTTCCGCCCGAGATCGCGGCAGATGGTGACCAGGTGGCAGACGCTGGTGGAGCGGTGGCCGATCTCGACGTCCGCATTCGGGCGCTTGCGGGACCGGATACAGTCCAGGAAGTTCTCGATGTGCCAGCGGTCCTCTCCAGGACCCTCCACCGTGTCGGCCGGCTTGTCTTTCACCAGGTCCACCGGATCGGCGAGGATCGTGCCGCGCTTGATCTCGATGGTGCCCTTCTCGCCCTTGAAGATCGCGCCCAGATCGGAGTGATCCGGCCGCTTCGCGCCGGTCATCTTCAGCAGAGTGCCGGAGGCGTACCGCATGATTACCGGCGCTTCCGGACCTTCACCCTCGGTCCACATCTCAACCGGGCCGGTGTCATCGGTGCCCAGGGCGCACTGCACCTGGTCCAGCGCATGCGTGCCCCAGCCGCTGACGCCCCAGCTCTGGCCGCCGTTGTCGTAATCGCGGTACCACGCCCAGCGCGTCTGCAATTCCTTGTGATACGGCCGGAGCTCGGTCTGGTTGCACCACACGTCCCAATCCAGACCCTCCGGTGTAGGCTGTTCGGGCTGCGGCGTCCATCGCTTCGGCGGCTCAAAGTTGCAGGCGATTACCTCTTTGACCTTGCCGATGCCGCCCTCGCGGATGAACTTGCTCGCCCAGGCGTTGATGGGAATGGAGCGCTGCTGCGTGCCCGTCTGCAGCACGCGTTTGTGATGGCGCACGGCGCGCTCCAGGATGCGTCCTTCGCTCACCGTCAATGTGAGTGGCTTCTCGCCGTAAACGTCCAGACCCGCCTGTAGCGCGTGCATGGCCACCAGGACGCGCGCGTGAGTCGTCGTCTCGACAAACACCGCGTCGAGTTTCTCCTTGTCGAACATGCGCCGGTAATCCTGGTATTTGGCAGCCTTCGCGTAGGAAGGACGGATCACGGCGGCCCTGTCGCACTGCGGCAGGAAGCAGTCCGCGAAACCGATGATGTCGGCTTGCGGGAACTCCTCGTTCTGCAGCAGCCAGCGCGCGCGCCCGCCCAGGCCGATGAAGCCGAGCTGGACGCGGTCGTTGGCGCCAAGGACATTCAGGGCCGAAAGTGCTGTAAGTGACGATGCAAAGAAGGCGCGGCGATTCGTTTTGCTGGGGGTCATGCTGTCCGCTACCCTACCGAGACTCGACATGAGAGTCAAGTCAGGGCAACCCTACTCGCCCGTCGACCAGGGCGGCGCGATTCCGTTGACTCGTGCATAGGCAACGAGCTGGCCCATGTGTTCATTGGTGTGCGCCAGGATGCGCAGGTAGACGCCGTGCACCGGCATCTGCCGCCCGAAGAAGTCCACCGGACGCGCGAGCTCCGCCGGCCCGGCAGCCAGCCAGGCCGTTTCCACGGCAGCCGACGAGCTCTTCAGCAGCTCGACGATCTTGTCCTTGCTGGTAATCCCGGTCTCCCACTTGTGAATCTCATCGACGTTCGGCGCGCGGGAGCCCGCCGGGGATTTCACACCGGCGCGTCCCAGCAGCATGAGATTTCCGCCGGCGATATGCACCAGGACTTCACCGGTTGAGCGTACTCGCCCGCCTGGCCGCCAGGCGTACTTCTCTGCCGGGATCGCCTGTGCCAGCGCCAGCGTCTTGGCGCTTGCCCCTCGAAACTCGTCCAGGTACTCCCGCGCCGGAGGGGCCGCTTCGCCTGCCAGCAAAGCAAAACCGAATATTCGCCTGCTTAGCATCATTAATGCCCTCCCTTTCGCGTTGCGTTCGCGCTGGCCAGCCTCATGTGCAAAGGATATCTCAGGCCGTTCTGTTTCGCAGGGCGGGACAGGCTACAATGGCCGTTTTGCCGGGAATAGGAAGTGACTGGAATGCGATCTCCGGCCTTGGCACTTGCCGCAACGCTCGTGCTCGCCGCCGCGGGGTTTGCCGCCTCGCCGCTTGAGTTCGGTTTGGCCGAGTACGGCAAGGCTCTTGACGCGCGCGGGCTCAGCCCGATACGTTTCCCCATCCTCACCGAATACTCGATGGTGCTCGCGCACGACGGCTTCTCCATCACCGGCAACATCGTGCGCGGCGGCAGCCAGCGCGGGCT
>JACRKW010000104.1 GCA_016215215.1 Acidobacteriota bacterium | reverse complement strand
TGGTGATAGCCACCTGGGCGTGTCCAGCCGTCTCCACATCCAGCGTCGGCTTCTGGCGGGTGCGCATGCAATCGAGGAAGTTGCCGATGTGAGTGTACATCGTGTCTTTGTCTTCCACCGCGATCTTGATCGGCTCGTCGCCGTACTTCGCCTTGTACTCCGCGCTGACCACGCGCTTCTCCGGCTTCACCGTAACGTTCGGCGCGAAGCCTTCAAATCGCCCGTGCTCCACCATCACGATGGTGCCCTCGTGACCGCGCACCGTGCCCGGAATGTGCTCGGAGTTCGCCATCGAGCTCGTCAACACCAGCGAGAACCCCTTGGCGTATTCAGCCATGAAGTGGAAAGTATCCGGCACCTCGCGCTCGTCCTTGAAAACGTAGATGCCGCCTGATCCCATCACCTTCGTCGGGTACTGCGCCTCACCCCAGCAAATGTTCATCGGCGCCATGACGTGGAAGAAGAGGTCCGTCGCCACGCCGCCCGAGTAGTCCCAATACTTTCGGAACCGGAAGAAGCGGTCGGCGTCGTAGGGCCGCTTGGTCGCCTTGCCCAGCCACATCTTCCAGTCGATGTAGTCGTCCCCCTTCCCATCCGGACCCGCCGACTTGTCGATCGTCCAGTTCCACTCCCCGCCGGTGGAGTTCCGGTGGTAGCTGCCCTGGCTCAGGATCATCTTGCCGATCATGCCGTCGGCGATTGCCTTGCGCGCCTTCCACCACTGGTCGCCCGATGTCGTCTGTGACCCCACCTGCACCACACGCCCCGTCTCCTTCACCGTGGCGATCAGTTGCTTCACCTCTTCCACCGTGTGACACATCGGCTTTTCGAGGTAAACGTCCTTGCCCTTGTCCATCGCCGCCAGGGCGATAGGCGCGTGCCAGTGATCCGGCGTTGCCACGATCACCGCATCCACGTCCTTGTTGTCCAGAATCTCCCGGTAGTCCAGCGTCCCCATGCACTGGAAGCGCTCCTTGCCCGCCGTGACGCGCTTCTGGTACACGTCGCATACACCGACAATCTGGCACGCTCCGGCCTTCACGTCCTTGCCATACTTGTCGAAACGGTCGGCGACGTAGAATCCACGCCCGCCAGTACCGATCACCGCGACGTTGATCTTGTCGTTCGCGCCGATCACCCGGCCTGGGGCCATCTTGTTCGCGCTTGCATTTTTCGCCACGGCTGGCACGGCCATTGTCATCGCCGCCGCACCCGCCACAAACTGCCGGCGGTTGCTGTTCTCTGTGGACATGGATGTTGCTCCTCGAACCTGGATTGGATGTCACACTCATCTTACCTCCATCACGCCGCGCTTTGCGGTATCATCAGCATCCGAAGGAGGTCTCTTCTTCATGGAGACTCTCGCTCTCTCCTGGTGGCTGTGGTTGCTCTTGGGCCTCGCCCTCCTTGCCGGTGAACTCCTTACCCCCGGCGGCTTCTACCTCATCTTCTTTGGAGCCGGCGCTATGCTGATTGGCGCCCTCAAGCTCATCGGGTTTGACTGGAGCCTCCCCACTGAAATCCTTCTCTTCGTCGTAGCCTCGGTCGCCGGCCTGCTGTTCTTCCGGAAACCTCTCCTGCAGCGCTTTCGCCGCTTGACACCCCAGATCGCCGTGGACGCCCTCACCTCGGAGATCGCCTGTTCCATGGAGGAGATCCCCGCCGGCGCCGTTGGCAAGGTGGAACTCCGCGGCACCTCGTGGAACGCCCACAACCTTGACGAATCAACCATCCCCAAGGCCGCCCGCTGCCGTGTCGAACGTGTCGACGGCCTCACCCTTCACGTCCGCAAAATCTGATTCCCGGAGGTCTCCATGGATTTCGGCGCTCTTCTCGTCGTCGCCTTCATTGCCCTGCTCGCCCTCATTATCATCGCCCGCACCGCCGTCGTCGTGCCCCAGCAGTCGGCCTACGTTGTCGAACGCCTCGGCAAGTACGCCGGCACTCTCCAGGCGGGCTTCCACATCCTCACCCCGTTTGTCGACGTCATCCGCTACCGCCACTCCCTGAAGGAGATCGCCGTCGATATTCCCGAACAGGTGTGCATTACCCGCGACAACGTCCAGGTCGCGGTCGACGGCATCCTGTATCTCAAAGTCTTGAACCCGGAGCGCGCCTCCTACGGTATCTCCGACTTCGGCTTCGCCATCCGACAGCTCGCCGAGACCACTCTCCGCTCTGAAATCGGAAAGATCGACCTCGACAAGACCTTCGAGGAGCGCTCCAACATCAATGCCCTCGTGGTTTCCGAACTCGACAAAGCCACCGAGCCCTGGGGCGTCAAAGTCCTGCGCTACGAGATCAAGAGCATCAATCCGCCCCAGGACATTCTCGCCGCCATGGAGAAGCAGATGCGGGCCGAACGCGAGAAGCGCGCCACCATTCTCAACTCCGAAGCGACGCGCGACTCCGCCATCAACACGGCCGAAGGCGAAAAGCAAAAAGCCATCAAGGCCTCCGAAGGCCGCCGTCAGCAGCAGATTAACGAGGCCGAAGGTCAGGCCGCGGCGATCCTCGCCATTGCCACAGCTACCGCCGAGGGCCTACGTCGCGTCGCTCAGGCCATTAACGAGCCAGGCGGCTTCGAGGCCGTTCAGCTTCGCGTGGCCGAGCAGTACGTCGGCGAGTTCGGCAAGATCGCCAAGGCATCTTCCACCATTGTTGTCCCCTCCAACCTCGGCGATGTTGCATCGATGCTTTCCGTCGCCATGAATGTCATCCGCAAGGAGCACCGCACAGGAGGAGATGTCGCCCCGAGAGCCTGACCGTCGCGAGACCGAGATCAAACTCGCCATTCCCACCGCTGAAGCCGGCCACGCGCTTCTGGTCCGCGCCGGCTTCAGCGAGTTCCACCCGCGCGCCTTCGAATCCAACTCTGTCTACGATACCCCCGCGGGCGATCTCATGCGCTCCAGCCGGCTGCTGCGCCTCCGCGATTATCACGGCCAGGCCATCCTCACTTTTAAGGGCCCCCCTGAGCCCGGCCCGCACAAGTCCCGCCCCGAATTCGAAACGCCAGTGCAGGACCCTGAAGCTCTCCACCTCATCCTCGCTGCTCTCGGCTTCCAAGTCCAATTCCGATACGAGAAATACCGCACCACCTTCTACCACCTCTCCCAACCCGGCGAGGCCGTTCTCGACGAAACTCCCATCGGCGCATTCCTCGAACTCGAAGGCCCGCCAGATTGGATCGACTCCACCGCCGCTCAGCTCGGCTTCTCCCCCTCCGACTACATCCTTCAATCCTACGGCGCCCTCTACCGCCTCCACTGCCAGAACGCCGGCATCCCGCCAACCCACATGGTCTTCCCGGACGACTAGCCTCCACTACAATGGTTTCGTGCCTACCGCCGCCCCACTCCCCGAGGCTGTCCAAAGCCTTGATCGCGTTCGCGCCGAAATCGGCAAGGTCATCGTCGGCCAGCAGGATGTCGTCGACGGCGTCCTCATCTGCCTCCTTTGCGGCGGTCACGTCCTGCTTGAAGGCGTCCCCGGACTTGGCAAAACCACGCTTCTGCGCACGCTTGCCCGTGTCCTCCACCTGAAGTACTCCCGCATTCAGTTCACCCCGGACCTCATGCCCGCCGACATCGTCGGCTCGATGATCATGGAGACCGCCGGCTCCGGCGCCAAGGCTCTCAAGTTCCAGCCCGGGCCCATCTTCGCCAACCTGGTCCTGGCCGACGAAATCAACCGCGCCACCCCCAAAACCCAGTCCGCCCTCCTTGAAGCCATGCAGGAGCGCACCGTCACTTCCGGCTCCACCACCCACCAGCTCGAGCGCCCCTTCCTCGTCATGGCCACCCAAAATCCCATCGAGATGGAGGGCACCTATCCCTTGCCGGAAGCCCAGCTCGACCGCTTCCTCATGAAAATCCTTGTGGACTACCCCACGCGCGAAGAGCTGAACCGCATTGTCGACCGTACCATCCAGCGTGACGAGCCCGAGCTCAGCCAGGTGATGGACCGCGACACCATCCTCTCCATTCGCTCAGCCTGCCGTGAGGTTCTCGTCGCCCCTCATGTCCAGGACTTCGCCGTCTTGCTCGTCATGGCCACACAGCCCGGGGCCCCCGGCGCGCACCCCCTGGCCGGCAAGTACATTCGTTACGGATCGTCGCCCCGCGGTGCGCAGGCCCTGGTGGAATGCGGCCGCGTCTACTCCTTCATGAAGGGCCGCGCCCACCTTTCCGTCGACGACATCCGCATCATCGCCCCGGCCGTCCTCCGCCACCGCATCATCCTCAACTTCGACGCCCACGCCGACGACCAGACGCCCGAAACGCTCCTCCAGGAGATCATCTCCGCCACCGTCTCCGCTGCCGCGCGCTAGACATGCCCACGCCGCTCCTCGACCGCCAGCTCCTCGAACGACTTGAGCGGCTCACCATCCGCTGGCACAAGTCGTTTCGCGGGCTCGTCGGCGGACACAACCGCTCGCGCTACGCCGGCCCCGGTCAGGAGTTTCTCGACCATCGCCACTTCCACCAGGGCGACGACCTTCGGGCCGTCAACTGGCGAGCCTACCTGCGCCTGGAGAAGCTCTTCCTCAAAATGTTCCAGGTCGAGCCCCGCACCCCCATCCGTATCCTCCTGGACGCCTCTCTCTCCATGACCGCCGCGCCACTCGCCGGCGCGCCGTCCAAGTTCGACTTCGCCCGCCGCCTCGCCGCCGCCCTCACCTACGTCGGCCTGGTCCGTCACGACTCCATCCTCCTCCAGCCCTTCCACCAGCGCCTCGACGACACCTTCCTCGCCTCCGGCGGCCGCCATCGCTTCGGCCCAGTCAACGACTTCCTCTGCGCCGTGGAGCCCGGTGGCAAGACCTCTTTCTTCGACGTCGCGCGACTCTTCATCTCCGCCTACCAGAAGCCCGGGCTGCTCATCATCATCTCTGACTTCCTCGACGACGCCGACGTCCTCAAGCCTCTCCAATACCTGGCCGACTTCGGTAACGAGCTGATCCTCGTCCAGCTCTGGGCGCCCTCTGACCGCGAGCCCGCCCTCTCCGGCGACGTCGCGCTCACTGACTCCGAATCCGGCGCCAACCTTGAACTCTCTCTCGACGCCAACGCCTGCCGGGCATACACCGAGGCCTTCGACCACTACGCCGGCGCCATTGAAAACCTCGCCCTTCGTTCCGGAGGCCGTTACGCCGGCCTCTCCACCTCCGTCCCACTGGAAGAGGCCATCTTCCAGGCTCTCAACCAGACCGGCGCCGAGCTCGCCCGCGGCGCCTGACACATGTTCTTCCTCAACCTCAGCGCCATCGAGTTCCTCGCCCTCTTCTCCGCGGCCTCTGCCGTCACAGTCGCCCTCTATCTCCTGATCCGCTCCCGCCGCCGTTACACCGTCGCCACCCTGCGCTTCTGGGAGCACGCCCTCAAGAACGTCGACCAGACCCGCCGCCGCCGCATCGATCAGCCCTGGTCCCTCCTCCTCCAGCTCCTGGCCATCGCCTGCCTTCTCCTGGCCATTGCGCAGCCCCGCTTTGGCCCCTCAGCCTCCTCCGGACGCGACCACGTCCTCCTGCTCGACACCTCCGCCTGGATGCAGATCCCCGCTCAGATGGCCGAAGCCCGCCGCCTCAGTCTCCAGTGGCTGCGGCGGCTCCCCCCGCAGGACCGCGTCATGGTCGTCCGCGCCGGCTCTCTCGCCACACCCGCTACCCGCTTCGACTCCAACCTCGCCAACCTCCAGGCTGCCGTAAACGCATCGCAACCGTCTTCCTCCGCTCTCGACCTCCAGCCTGCCTTCGACCTCGCCCTCCAGGCGCAGCGCTTGGAGGGACGCGCCACCGGCGAAATCGTCTACGCCGGCCCTGGACTCGCCGAGCCCCACGCCGGCCTCGCCGCTCCTCCCAACCTCCGCGTCCTGGCCACTCCGCCGCCTGGCCCCAATTTCGGCCTCACCCGCGTCACCGTGCGCCGTTCTCCCGGCGACGCCACCCTCCTGCACGTCTCCGTCACCGCCCGCAACTACTCCAACTCCTCCCGCACCTTCCCGTTCATCGCCGGCTTCGGCGGCGCGCTGGTCAACAACCAGCTCATCACTTTGCCCGCCAACGGTGAATCTTCCGCCAACTTTTCCTTCCGCTCCACCGCCGCCGGTTGGCTCGAAGCCCGCCTCAACGTCCGTGACGCCCTTCCCGCCGACAACCGCGCCACCGTCGAGATCCCTGCTCCGCGCCGCCCCCGCGTTACCGTTTTCACCAACGAACCCGACCTCCTCCGGCCCATCCTCGCTTCCGACGCTCGTGTCCAGGCCACTTTCCTCTCGCCCGCCCAGTACCAACCCAACGTCGACGCCGGCCTGGTGATCCTCGACTCGTTCAATCCCGGCCGCTCTCCTTCCGTTCCTACCCTCTCCATCAGTCCCGGTTCCGATACAGCCGCCATCACCAGTTGGAACGTCGCCCACCCCATCGCCTCCGGCATCCACTCCCGGGACATCCGCCTCGCCAACGCCCGTGTGTTGATCCCGGCCTCGGGAGAAGCCATCATCGCCGCCTCGGTCCAGGGCGCCCTCATCACCGCCCGCCCCGGCGCGGTCACCCTCGGCTTCCACCCCCTCAAGAGCGACCTCCGATTCGAACTCGCCACGCCGCTCCTGTTCGCCAATATCTTTCAGTGGGCCGACCCCGACACGTTCCGCCGGGTCGAAGTTCTCGCCACCACGCCCGGCGCTCTTTCCGTCGATCTGCCCCAGGCCGCTCCGCCCGATAAGGTCCGAGTCCTCGACGCCCAAGGAGCCGACCTGCCCTTTACGCTCGACGGCCGCACACTCCGCTTCTTCACCGCGTCGCCCTCCATCGTCCGCGTGCTGTCGCCGGGCTCCGAACTCGTCTTCGCCCTCTCGCTTCCCGGCCTCGGCTCGGCTCAGTGGGAGCCTCCGGCCGCCACCCCGCGCGGTCTTGCCAATGCCTCCGCCGCTTCCAATCTGCCTCGCGACTTCTGGCAGTTCCTCGCCCTCCTCGGCGCCGCCCTCATCGCCCTGGAGTGGTGGATCTTCCGTAACCGCCCCCACTCCCGGCTCTCGCTGGCCCTCAAGGCGGCTTCTGTCGCAGCCGCGCTGCTCAGCTTGATCGAGCCCGGCATCTCCATCCCCGAAACCAAACTCGCCGTCGCCGTCCTGCCCGACACTTCAGCCAGCATTCCCGCCGCAGATCTCGATCGCGCCTCGCGCCTCATCTCCTCCATCGATGAAGCCCGCGGCCGCAACATCGTCCGCGTCCTTCCCTTCGCCCGCTCCGTGCGCAATCCCGCCCCACAGGAGTTCGCCTCCGGCTGGAGCCTGCGGGGTACCGGCGGCGAAGCCGGCCGCGCCACCAGCCTGGAAGCCGCCGTCCGGGAGGCTTCCACCGCCCTGCCCGCCGGCCTCATCCCCCGCCTTGTCCTCATCTCCGATGGCCGCGAAAACTCCGGCTCCGTCGCTCGAGCCGCCTGGCAGGCCCGCCAGCTCGGCATCCCCATTGACACCTTCGCCCTGCCCGGGCGTGCCGAGCCCCGGCTGCAGCTTGAGTCCATCCGTCTGCCAGAGTCCGCCTTCACAGGCGAGCGCATCCCGATCGAGATCTCCGTATCCAGCCCCGAACGCGCCTCCGGCACGCTGGAACTCAGCGGCGAAGGCAAGACCCTCGGTCTCAGCCCAGTCACCCTCGAGCCCGGCGTCAATAACCTCCACGTCACCGCTTCCATCGCCACCGCCGGCGCCATCGATCTCGTCATCCATCTCAAGGCCGGCTCGCTCGGCGATCTCCGTTTCCAGCAGGCCGTGAACCTCCGCCGCCCGCGCCTGCTCTATCTCTCGCAGGACCCGCCTGGCATGGAGAGCCACCTCTTCGGCACCCTGAACACCGCCCAGTTTGACGTCGTTTCGAGCGTCGATTTCCGCGACGCCGCGTTCAGCGACTACCAGGTGGTGCTGTTCAACAACTGGGACCTCGAGTCCATCCCCCAGTCCCGCAAGGCCGAGCTCGAACGCTACGTCCAGCAGGGCGGTGGCCTCATGGTGATCGGCGGCGAGCGCAACATCTACGTCGACAAGAAGCAGCGGCCGTTTGAAGACGCGCTGGACCGCACGCTGCCCGCCACCGTCGCCCCGCCACGCAGCCCGGAGGGCGCCGCCATCATCCTGATCGTCGACAAGTCCTCCTCCATGGAGGGCCGTAAAATGGAGCTCGCCCGCCTCTCCGCCATTGGAGTAATCGACAACCTGCGCCCCATCGACACGGTCGGCGTGCTCATCTTCGACAACTCCCACCAGTGGGCCGTGCCCCTCCGCCGCGCTGAAGACCGAACGCTCATCAAACGCCTGATCGCCGGCATCACGCCTGACGGCGGCACCCAAATCGCGCCGGCGCTCGCCGAGGCCTATAAGCGCATGCTTCCCGCCACCGGCGCTTACAAGCACATCGTTCTGCTCACCGACGGCATCTCCGAGGAGGGCGACTCCATGAACGTCGCCAAGGACGCCGCCGCCAACCGCATCACCATCTCCACCGTCGGCCTTGGCCAGGACGTCAATCGCGCCTACCTGGAACGCGTCGCCCTCAACGCCAAGGGCCGCGCCTACTTCCTCACCGACCCCTCTGGCCTGGAACAGATCCTCATCAAGGACGTCCAGGAGCACACGGGCTCCACCACCGTCGAGAAGCTCATCCAGCCCAAGGTGCACCACAAGGCCGAGGTCCTCGACGGCCTTCCCATCGAACAGGCCCCGCAGCTCAAAGGTTACGTGCGCTTCATTGCCAAGCCCACCGCCGAGACCATCCTCACCATCGCCAATTCGGCGGCGCCAGAGCCGCGCGCGTCAGCAAGCGGGTTCCCCTCCGACGACCCCCTTCTCTCCCGCTGGCAGTATGGCCTGGGCCGCGTCTCCGTCTTCACCTCCGACGCCAAGTCCCGCTGGGCCGAAGCCTGGGTCTCCTGGCCCGGTTACGACCGCTTCTGGGCCAATCTTCTGCGTGACCTTCTTCCCCACGCGCAATCCGGCGAAACCACTCTCACCTACGACGCTGCCAACGGCCTGCTCGTCGCCGAGTATCGTCTCTCCCCCGCCCTGCCCGCTCCCGACAAGATTCCCGCCCTCTTCGCCATCGGCCCCGGTGGCTTCCAGGCCCCCCTCGCCGTCACTCGTCTCGCCGCCGACCACTTCCGCGCCACCGTCCCCATCGCCACCCGCAAGGGCCTCTTCCGCGTCCGGCCCCTGGCCGAATCACGGGCCTTCCCCGAACTCGGCCTCTATCTGCCCGAGCCGGAACTCACCACCTGGGGCTCCAACCCACAACTCCTTCAGCAGCTCTCCGCCTACACCGGCGGCCGCTTCAACCCCACCCCCAAGCAGATCTTCAACGCCGCCGGCCGCTCTCTCCCCTCCTCCCTCCGCCTGTGGCCCGGCCTCCTCGCCGGCGCCATCCTCCTCAACCTCCTCGAGTTGGCCTGGCGCCGCCTCCGCCCCGGCCCCGCCCGCACTAACCCCGCCTTCGCCGCGTAAGCGCCTCACCCTGCCGACTCTACTTCGGGTGAGGGATGATCGTGACGATTTCGTATGTATCGCCCCGAATCGTGAAGTAAAAGCGCCAGTGGCGGCTCACTCGCGCCTGCCACAACGCCGATGCGCCGCCATACTTCTTGGCCTGAAGCGAAGGGTGCCGCATATCCGCCAGCAAGAGCCGAAGCTGTTTCTGAAAGGCCCGGCGAACCACACCCGAAAGCCCCGCGTAGTCGGCTGTCGCCTTCTCGGAAAACCGGGTCCGCACTACTTCTTCGCAGCTCTCTTGCTGGAGCCCGCCTTCTTTTCAAGCGCGGCGATTGCTTCGTCCGCCGTTCGATACGGGCCATGGGCCCTACCGGCGCGCAGGTCCGCCAATCCCTCAGCAATGTCGCGGTCCGCCGCCGGTTTCGGCGTGAGCGTAATCACTCCCGCACGTCCGATGGAGGCCTGCAGGTAGTCTCCAACGGCGAGGCCTGCTTTGACCCGCAATGCGGAAGGCAGCGTGACCTGATACTTCTCCTTGACGCGAACAAGTGACATTACCGGCCGTCCTTGCCTCATTATGCCAGGATGCTGCCCCGGCGTACGAGAGTTGATTCGCGGTTTAGGCTAACGGGAGGCACCCAAGCGGGTCCGCACCACCCATCCGCTGAGGTCCGCCACCACGTCGTAGCCTTCGGGGTTCGGGCTGGCGCCCTGCTTGACGCGGTCGATGACCAATGTCCGGTCGCGGTAGAGCAGTTGCAAAGTGAAGGTCAGCAGGTAGTCATCCCACGGCAACGGGTCGTCGACGATCAGGATGCGCGCGCCCGGCCTCAGGCGCGGCGCTTGCGCCCTGAATCCGTCCATGATCCGCGCCACCACGTGGGCATCGTTCTCCAGCCACTTGTTGGCGTCGGGCCGCGTGAGGAGATTGGCCGGCAGCAGAACGGCAGCCAGCAGCACGGCCCCCGCGGCCAAACCAAGCCCGCCTCTAAGCCGGGCGCGGTCCAGCAGCGACCACAGCGCCACTCCCCCTGTCATGGCGAATCCCGACGATGCCAAGTACATCGCGTACATGCTCCTCTGCTCGATGAGCAGCGGCGGGATGGCGAACAGAACTCCCATGCCCAAAGCCGTCCACAGCGCGCGGCTTCGGCAGAAAGCCGCCACGGCCGGCACACTCAGCAGCACCAGGCATGTCACTGCGTGGCTGAACGGCATGCCATGAAAGAGCGCCAACCCCAGATAGGATCGGACGCGTTCCCAAATCCAGCCGGCATCCAGATGGATGGCGTAGGCTGCATTGGCGGTCAATGCGCCGCCCAGCAGCCGCGGCAACAGGTAGAACAACGCCCCGGCCGCCGACACCGCCGCCAGGCCGGCCATTCGAGCGCGCCGCGCTCCCAGCAGGGCAACCTCTACCACCAGCGTGGCCACCGGCAGCAGCACCG
>JACRKW010000103.1 GCA_016215215.1 Acidobacteriota bacterium | reverse complement strand
GTGGACATCCGACTCGATTGCTAGCAGGCAGCGTCAGATGGCCAAGTGGGCGACGGCAGCTTGGCGGCTTGACCTCTAATTCGGATTCTCCTTTTGGAGGGGTCCTCCGGGAGATATGATCATCTCCAGCGAGTATGCTGATGCGAGCGTTACTACTACTGGTGATTGCATTTTCCCTTTCGACAACCTGTGCGCAGGTCCCCTCCTGGCCCGAGGCCACGCGCGAGAGCCGCCCCTGGAGTTACTGGTGGTGGCCCGGCAGCGCGGTGGACGAAGCCAACATCACGCGGGAGCTGCAACGCTACAGGGCCGCCGGCTGGGGAGGCGTGCATATCATCCCCATTTACGGCGTCAAGGGCGCCGAATCCAGGTTCATCGACTACCTCAGCCCGCGCTGGATGGCTGTGCTCAAGCACACCGTCACTGAGGCCGGCCGGCTCGGCATGGGTGTCGACATGACGATCGGCACGGGGTGGTGCTTCGGCGGGCCGGAGGTCACGGAGATCGAAGCCGCGGCCGTCGTGGTGTCTCGAAAGTGGGAACTGACCGCCGGCGCGGCGCTTCCGGAGCGGATCGACAAGCGCACGACGCAAGCCTTGGAGGCGTTCTCCTCCGACGGAGCGCAGGAGAACCTCCTGCCCCTGGTTCAGGATGACGGCGCCGTTCGCTGGACCGCCGGCGCTGGCGGGCGCACCGTCTATCTGGTGTCGCAGAAGCCCTCCGGCAGCCGCGTGAAGCGCGCAGCGCCGGGTGGCGCCGGTTTCATGCTCAATCCGTTCTTCGGCCAGGCCGCACGCCACTACATGGAGCGCTTCACCAGGGCCTTCGCCGCTTACGACGGTCCCTTGCCCCGAGCCATGTATCACGACTCCTTCGAATATGCCGTCAACTGGTCGCCCGATCTCTTCGAGGAGTTTGAAAAGCGCCGGGGATACCGTTTGCAGCGCGAGCTGCCGTCGCTGCTCGGCGCATCTCTTGACGACCGTACCGCACGAGTGAAAGCCGATTATCGCCTCACGGCCTCCGAGCAGCTCAGCGACAACTTCCTGCCCGTCTGGACATCATGGTGCCGCGCACGCGGCATCCTCACGCGCAATCAGGCTCACGGCTCGCCCGGCAACCTGCTGGACCTGTACGCCGCCGCCGACATCCCGGAGACCGAGATGTTCAACGCCGACCGCAGCACCATCATTTCCAAGTTCGCCTCCTCGGCCGCACACGTCAGCGGGCGCAAGCTGGTTGCCAGCGAGACCGGCACATGGCTCAGGGAACACTTCACCGAGACTTTGGCCGACGTGAAGAACCTTCTGGACCAGCTCTGGCTCTCGGGAGTGAATCACGTTATCTATCACGGCACCTGCTATTCGCCGGATGACGCCGCATGGCCGGGCTGGCTCTTTTACGCTTCCACCGAGATGAACCCGCGCAACCCCATCTGGCGCGACGTGCCCGCTTTGAACTCCTACATCGCCCGCGTGCAGGCCGTACTGCAGGAAGGGCGCCCCGCCAACGACGTGCTGCTCTACTGGCCTGTTTCCGACGTGTGGCACGACCCGCAGCGCATGACCGCCGGCCTCACCGTCCATACCCGCACCTGGGTCGAGGCCCAGGAGTTCGGTAAGCTCGCACAGCGGTTGCTCCAGCGCGGCTACGCCGCCGACTACATCTCGGACCGCCAGCTTGCGGGCGCTCGAGCGGCAGGCGGGGACGTGGAGGTTGCCGGGGGGCGTTATCGCGCCCTGGTGATCCCGGCCACGCGCCACATCCCGCTGGAGACCATGCGCCGGCTGGCGGCGCTCTCGGCAGCCGGAGCGCGGGTCATCTTCGACCGCGAGTTGCCCGCCGACGTCTCCGGCTTGCGGGACTTGGAGGCCGGCCGCTCCGAGTTGAACCGTTTACGATCCGGCCTGAAAGCCGCGGACGCAGAGCACGGGCGTAGAGCGCGAGACCATGTGGGATCGCGGGCTGGAGTGCATCCGCCGGCAGGCCGCCGGCGGACGCTGGTACTTCATCGCCAATCGCGGGCAGACCCGGATCGAGGATTGGATCCCGCTGGCCGGCAAGGTAGGGTCGGCAGACCTGATGGACCCGCTCACCGGCCGCACCGGCTTCGCCGCCTTGCGAGGCAGCGGCGAGTTGTCCTTGCAGTTGGGTGCGGGAGAATCCGTCATCGTCCGGACTTACGATGGCAGGCGCAAGGGCACGGCATGGTCCTACTGGAAGCATGGATCTGGGCGCCTGGAATTGCAGGGCAAGTGGTCCGTGAAGTTCATCTCAGGAGGCCCTGAGCTGCCCGAGCCTCACAGCACAGTCCGGCTGGAAAGCTGGACCGGCTGGAGCGAGGCCGCCGGGCGCTTCGGAGGCACTGCGCTGTACTCCATCCGCTTCGATGCCCCGCCCTCAAAGGCCACGGCGTGGACTCTCGATCTGGGCGACGTGCGCGAAAGCGCCCGCGTCCGACTGAACGGCCGCGAGCTTGGGACGGTGTTCATGCGGCCATTCACGCTCCGCGCCGATGGACTCAAGCCGCGGGGCAATCTGTTGGAGGTGGAGGTCACCAGCCTGGCCGCCAACCGAATCCGGGACATGGATGTTCGCAAGGCGCCTTGGAAGATCTTTCACGACATCAACTTCGTTGGCACGGACTACAAGCCATTCGACGCTTCCAAGTGGCCGGTCAGGGATTCCGGCCTGCTCGGACCAGTGGTCCTCAGCGCCCTGGAAGCGTTCACTCCTCGGTAGAAGCCTATCGGGGCCGGCGCGGAAGTTCGACCGTCTGCCAGATCATCTTGAGCCCGCGTGGCAGGCGGAACTGCGTCCCGGTCATGAAGAACGTTCCTACACCGGGCAGGTCCTGCACGTAGCGATTCTCCGTGTGGGTCGTATTCACAGTCGTGCCCTGCATGAGGGAGCCCCCCGACAGTCGATCGGCCTTTTGCGATGACGACGAGAGCATCCACCGCAAGCCGGCGACCTGGTCCATCGACTGCAGCCTGCCGAAAAAGAGGCCCCGCTTGGGGGCGAATTCGATTTCGGCGAACTCCAGCCCCACAACGAAGTGAGGAGTTCCTTCGGAGGACTTCTCCAGCCGCCGCAGGCGTCCACGAATCTTGGCGCCCTTCGGGATGATCACCTTCTTCCTGAGTTCGGCGTCGGCGGTGAGCCGCGCCTCCAGCAGATCGCCCACTCTGGACTTTGAGGAATCGACCTCGCTCTCCAGTTGCATCGAAAGGGTGAGTCCGGCAGGAACGTCAAAAGGCACCAGGGCGGCTTGCGCCGGCGCAGCGGGTTCGGGAGGCACTTCAGTCAACAACAGCGATGAACTGCCGCTGTACTGCCGGCAGTGGCTGAACTCGATCCGGTTCCGGCTCTCTTTCCCGCCGAGTTCCCGCAGCGTCAACTCCGCCGACTGCGGCAGCCACACGGCCGTGCCGCGCAGTTGCATCATCCCGTAATCGGTCCTGCTGGTCATCTCCTCCAGGGGCAACCCCGGCGGGATATCGGCCGCCCGGGCCTCCAGACGCAGAATGTCCATGGTGTCGGCGTCGGCCCAGAAGGAACCCTCGGCGCGCACCTCCCCCGAACCGCCCGCCAGCGCCACGTGCCAGCGGAATCCGAACAGAGGCAGGCTGTAGTCGTAGCGCAGCGCCGGACGGCCGTTCAACTCTTCTTCGCCCCGCCAGCGGATGGTGGCCGTGTTGCTGATGAACACCGCGCGCAACGACTGCATGAACTCGCCGGTCGACACGGTCCCGGCCGACACGATGTCGCTAGGGCCGCGTTCCTCGAACTTCTCCGCGCCGGGCCAGGAGTAGACCTCCTTCTTCCCCACCACGCCCACTTCCAACCGCAGCACATCCACGGGCCGGAATGGCCGCTGCGCCGAGTCGCGTGCGGAGCGTTCAATCGTCTCCAGGCAGGTGTAGTCGGTCACCTGGGCCGCCATCTGCTGCACTTTCTGCTTGATGCGCGCCAGCAGGAGCACATCGCGTGGCAGCCCGGCCTGCGGGTCCATCGCCAGCAACATACCAAGCAGCAGAATCATGCCGCCTCCGTACACGATTATGCCATGCGCCACGCCTCCCCTGGAAACCGAAAGCCCCGGAGGCGCGCTGCCGCGCTACCGGGGCTTGTATCGAACTCAATAAGCAGGCGTACCGAATGCGCCGGAGCCCTTGGCTCCCTACGCAACCTGAGAAGGCCTGTGCCGGCTCATGATGGCCTGCATCTGGTCCTTCAGGTGGAGTTTCAGCTTCTTCAGCCTGTGCTCCTCGATCTCGTCCTGTTCGGTCAAATGAGGCTTCTGCTCGATCTGGTCGATCAGCCGCTTATACTCGGCGTGCTTCTCGGCCAGCGTACGGAACTCCTCATTGGAGCGCATCAGGTACGCCTTCAGTTCTTCCTGCGAGAATTTCTCCATAGGGGTGGTTCTCCTTGGGAATGGGATCCACGCCGGGTCATAGGTGTAGGGGTAGGACTGGCTCGGCGGGCTCTTCAGTGGCTGCATCTTTGCAGAGCCGGCGGCGCCCCTCTGGGCTCGCCGACACCCTGACACTACCACTTTTGGAAGAGTCTGACAATCCCGTTGCAGAAGTATGAGAAAAGCTGATGCGCCGGCGCGTTCCTCTCCGCCGACCGCGAACCGCTCAGGGCTGGTTGGCGCGCTTCTCCACGTACACCACCACGGCATCCAGCGTCCCGTCCGGAGCCTTGCGTGCCTCCACGGTCACCCTGTCTCCCACTTGGATATCAGCCAGCTTCAGCTTGGTTTTCCCCTGTAGATAGATGGTCTTGCGGGTACAGGTGAACTGCAGAAGGTTCTTGTCGGCATTCTCGACCGCCAGGCCCTTCTTATCGCTGCCACGCACGATGCCCGAAAAACCCGGAGTGGGCCGGTTGGAGAGGCTACCGTCCCGCTTCTGAGTCCGAAGGTCGGGGTAGTACTGCCCCCAGGCGCACCACGCCAACGCGAAAGTCAGGATGATTCTTCGCATCGGGCAGGACCTCAGTGGCCTCAGCTTCCAGCCAGAGTCCGCAGACACACCGGTTGGCCGACAGTGATTCCCTTCCCCGTGTTCAGAAGTTTCCCTGTCTTGGGGTCGATCTCCAGGACGATCACATTGTTCGACCTCTGGTTGGCCGCCAGCAGCCAGCGGCCGCCCGGTTCGATGAAGAAATTGCGGGGCATCACGCCCTGAGTCGGGGTGTTGCCTAGCGCTTCCAACTTGCCTGTCTTGGCATCCACTTTGAAAGCCGCAATCGAATTCTCCCCCCGGTTGGATGAGTACACAAACCGTCCGTTCGGATGAACGCGGATCTCTGCCGGCCAGTTCTCGCCCTTGAAGCCCTCTGGCAACGTTGCCACCGAGTGGATTTCCACCATCTCACCGTCGCCGTAATGAAACGCCGTCACCGTCGAGTTCAACTCATTCACCGCGTAGCCGAAGACCCCATTCGGATGCCAGGCGAAATGGCGCGGGCCCGCGCCGGGCGCGGTCTGCACCACCCGGTGCGCCTCCATCGACCCCTTGGAAGGATTGATCTTATAGATCCGGATTTCATCGGTGCCCAGATCGCACGCCACCGCGTAGCGGTTGTCCGGCGCCGGATTGATGCTATGCGCGTGCGGACCCTCCTGCCGTCTGGGATTCACGCTCTTTCCTTCGTGCTGGACGAAACTCACGGCCTCGCTCAGCCGGCCCGACTCGCCGATCCGGTAGGAAGCCACGCTGCCGCCGCCGTAGTTGGCGATCATCGCCATCCGGCCGGACTTGTCCAGCGAGATGTGACAGGGCCCGGAGCCTCTTGCCGACACGCGATTCAGCGGCGTCAGCTTGCCCGAGGCGCGATCCACTGAGAACGCGCACACAGAGCCTTCCTTGCGCCCTTCGTAGTTCCCGATCTCGTTGATCGCGTAAAGGAACCGGCCTGAAGGGTGCAGTTCCAGGAATGTCGGGTTCGGGATCTCCGCCGCCAGGCTCATATCGGTTAGCGCGCCGGTGGACAGGTCCAGCCGCGCTACGGTGATTCCCTTGTTCATCTCGCTCGTGTAGGCGCCGATGTAGACCAGCGGCGCGCGCTTCTGCGCCAATACGGGAACCGCCGCCAGTGAGGCGGCAACAAAGGACCGGCGGGAGAACGTCATCCCGTTATCACATCGCATCGGAGGCGGGATGGCAAGCGCGCTTCCGCAGCGACGCCCACGCCGCAAACAAAGGCGGATTCTCCAGCCAGATGCGGATCCACAGCAGGACTTCGGCCTTCGCCGCGCGCCGCGACTCGTCTACACCGTGGCTGCGCGAGGCCCACTCGGCGTGTTGCCGCGCCGTGATCACCTTCTGCCGTACCTCCATCCGCCTTCCCGCCCCGCCTGCTTCGTATTCGCCGGCCAGCGCCAACAGTGTCCGTTCCAAGTGCTCTATGGAATCCTGCCGCACTCCTTCCACCATGGGCGCAAGGTTCAACCCCGACTCGAGCAGCGCCTCGCGCAGGGTCTTTACCGACGTCCCGGGAAATGCCGCCCCCAGTTCCGCCGCCAGAGCCTCGTCAACGCGCTCCGCGCCCCTTCTTTGCAGCCACTCGATCGCGCTGGCTTTTTTGGTTGGCCTGGCGTTCCCCATTGCGGTAGGAAGCGACGGCCTTTTGGTGGCCGCCGTATTCGGCACTGAATACATGCCCGCCGGAACGGTCCGGCCGGGCTACGAAGTACAGTTCCCCGGTCTTCTGTGGCCGCAGGGCCGCCTTGAGCGACGCCAGGCCGGGATTGGCCACCGGCCCGGGCGGCAGCCCCGCGTGCTGGTAGGTATTGTAGCGATTCCTGCTCGCCAGGTCGCTCTTGTGGATCACTCCATGCCAGCGTCCCTCCAGGATCGCCGCATACTCCACGGTCGGATCACACTCCAGTTTCATGCCCCGGCGCAGGCGGTTGGCGTAGACGCCGGCGATGCGAGCCCGCTCCTCCTCCAGCACAGCCTCGGTTTCCACAAGCGACGCCAGAGTCACCACGTCCCGGCGCGATGCATCGGGCGCGCCCAGTTCCTCCCACACCTTGTCGAACTGCGCCTGCATCGCCTTCCGCACCGTCTCACCGGTGGCGTTGCGCCGGAAGTGGTAGGTCGAGGGGAAGAGAAAGCCCTCGTCGGCCAATGCGTTCCGCACAAACTCCCTGGCCGGGCCAAATCCGGCGTGCTCCACAAGCTGGCCGATGTCGAACACGTTGCTGCCTTCCGGGACGCGGAGCTCCACCGTATAGATGTCGCCACGCGCGATGCGTCCAAACACGGCAGCCGCAGTGGCGGCCTCAGTGAAGTAATACTCGCCCGCCTGCGGCTTGGCCGCCGGACGCATCAGCCGCGCGGCCAGAAACAGCAGCGGATGCCGCACTACGCCGGTCTCCGCAAGCATCTCACCGATCCGCAGGCTGGAGGTTCCCTTCGGAATCTCCACGAAAACCGGCGCGGAGAAGCCACGGTAGCGGTCCATCCGAACCCAATAGTGTCCCGCCGCCAGTGCCGCAACCAGACAGGCCGCCGCCAGCCCCGCCAGGAACCTCTTCATTCCGGCTCAGCCCCCATCGTGCGCAAGTACTCTTCCAACAGGATCACGGCGGCCAGTTCGTCCACCGCGCCGCGCCGTTTCTGCTTCAACATACCGGCCAGGCTCATGCCGGAATCCTTCATCCGGGCCTCGGCCTCCACGGAGGTCAGCCGCTCGTCCTGATAGACCACGGGAATGCCTGTGGAATCCTGGAGCTTGTCGCCGAACGTCCGTACAAATACCACCATCTGGCCCTCTTCACCCCGCATGTGCAGAGGCAATCCCACCAGGAACAGGTCCACCTTTCGCTCCCGCGCCATCCTCTCCAGCTTGGCGATGTCCTCGCGCATGGTGCCTCTGCGCAGGGCGTCCAGCCCCACCGGCGCGCCAGCCTGAGGGTCCGCCAGGGCCAGTCCAATGCGGCGTTTGCCCACGTCCAACGCCATCACTTTTTGGGAGATTCCCACGTTCTGATTGTGCCATGCTAAGACCCATGAGGTTCCTTGCACTGCCGCTGGCAGCAGCGGCGCTTTTCTCGCTCCCCACTCTGGCGCAACAGAAGAAGCCCGTCACGTTGGAGAGCCTTTCCACCGGCATGATGCGCTCGATGGGAGGATTCGCCGGCGCGCCGCTCTGGGCCCCCGGCGGCCAGCGCTTCGCCGTGCGCCGCGCCGACAAGGTGATGCTCTACGACATCGCCGCGGGCTCGGAGAAGGAGCTCTTCTCCACTGCTGACGCCTCCAAGTCCGCCAAGGCCGCCCCGCCCGAACGGGCCATGGGCTGGGACAACCGCCGGGTCAGCGAACAGCCGCTGCAGTGGTCCAAGGACGGCAAGAAAATGCTCGTCCTGGTCAATGGCGACGTCTTCCTTTGGAGCGAAGAGACCACCCGCCTGGATCAGTTGACGGCTACCGAGGAAGTGGAACGCGACCCCACCGACGCGGCAACGAACTCTGCGTGCTTGACGTGGCCACCAAGAAGGTCACTCAACTCACTTTCGACAGCTCCCCCACGCGCTGGAACGCGCGCCTGGATTGGGTCTACCCTGAAGAGCTCGACCTCGGCACGGCCCATTGGTGGTCGCCCGACTCCAAGTCCATCGCCTATCTCCAATTCGATGTCTCCCGCGAGCCACTTTACCCTCACACCGATCACCTCCAGGTGGCCGCTGTCAGCGAGCCGCAGCGGTACCCCAAGGCAGGGACACCGAACGCGGACGTCCGCGTCGGCGTGGTCGCCGCGGCGGGCGGCGAGACCAAGTGGATGGACTACGGCGAGACCCGCGACTTCCTCATTGCCCGGCTGCACTGGACCCGCGACTCCGCCCAAGTCCTGGTCCACCGCCTGAACCGCGTTCAGAACCACCTCATGATCATGGCCGCCGACGCCGCCAGCGGCCGCGCCCGCACCATCATCGACGAGACCGATCCGGCCTGGATCAACCTTAACGACGACTTCCATCTGCTTGCCGACGGGCGCATCCTGCGCTCCGCCGAGAAGGACGGATTTCGTCACCTCTATCTCCACTTCAAGGAGGGCAAGGAGGACAAACGCCTGACTCGCGGCGAGTACGAGGTCTCCTCCATCGCCTGCGTCGATGA
>JACRKW010000102.1 GCA_016215215.1 Acidobacteriota bacterium | reverse complement strand
TCGATGCGCTCCAGGGGCAGTCCGGCGAAGCCGGGGGAGCCGGCCTTCTTGAGCGCCTCGACACGGTCGAGTGCGCGCAGGGCGGCGTCCTTATCGCCGAGGTCGGCGTACATCTGGGAGAGTTCGAACAGGACGAGGAAGTTGCGGGGGAAGCGGCGCTCCAGGTTGAGGCAGATGGGGATGGCGTCCTGAGGGCGGCGGTCCCGGCGGGCGGCGACGCCGAGCAGGATCTGGGCATCCACCTTGTTGGCGTCGCCCTGTTCAGCCACGATGCGAACGGTGCGGAGGCCGGAGTCGCGGTCGCCGTGGTAGCCGGCTAGGAAGCCCAGGAAGCGGTAGGCGAAAGGAAGAGAACCGATGATGTAGTCGTGGACACCCTGCATCATGCGGGCGTCGATGTTGGAGGGGTCGAGTTCGACGACGCGATTGTGGAGCTTGCGGGCGGTGGTGACGTCGCGCAGGGCGTCGAGCCAGGCCTTTCGCACGAGGTAGTTGTAAGTCCCGCGAAAGCCGATTGCCACGCCCTGAGCGTACAGAGCCTTGACGTCGTTGGGATTGGCGGCGAGCGCGGCGCGCGTCAGGCGCAGGCTTTCCGAGATGCAGTCATTGAAGAGCTTCTCCTCGGCAGGAGTAGGCTCCATTTTGGGGCGGCGGAGGAATGCGTTGCCACCGGTGACCATTTCTGTTTCGAGGGCGCCGGCGCGGAACATGAGGTGGAAGAGAACACCCTGGGCCCGGTGATTGCGGCGATCGGCGTCGAGGTGGGAAGCGTCGACGGCCTTCTTGAAGGCGGCAATGGCTTCGGGGTACTCCAGGTTGTAGAAGTGATCGTACCCCTTCGCGACCAGAGGGTCCTGCACCTGGGCAATGAGGAGGAGAGCGAAGAGGTTCATGCGATCCTCTCCAGGCGGCCGAGAGCCCACAGGGCGTGCTCGCTGATGGCGGCATCGGGGTAGGTGGCGAGGCGGCGGAGGGGCTCGATATGGCGGGGGTCGCCGGAGTTGCCCATGGCGGTGGCCACGTTGCGCATGAGACCAGCGTACTTGGCACGCCAGACCGGCGTGTGGCGGAACCGCTGGCGGAACGACTCGGGGGTGAGCGTGGCGAGCTCGGCGAGGTCGTAGCCGGGGTTGGCGGGCTGGAAGGCGGGCTCGGCTGTGAACGGCGCGCGGCTGTTCCAGGGGCAGACCTCCTGGCAGATGTCGCACCCGAAGACGTGCTGACCGGAGGCGGAGCGGTGTGCGGCGGGGAGGGCGCCGTGTTGCTCGATGGTCCAGGTGGAGATACAGAGCCGGGCATCGAGGCGCCAGCGGCCGTCAGGGGCGGGAACGAGCGCCTGGGTGGGGCAGGCGTCGACGCAGCGGGTGCAGGAGCCGCAGCGGTCAGGCGGGGGGCGATCGGGCTCGAGTTCGACAGATGTGAGGATCTCGCCTAGAAAGAACCATGAGCCAGAGGACTGATTGATGAGGCAGGTGTTGCGGCCGATCCAGCCGAGGCCGGCAAGGCGGGCGAGGGAACGTTCGAGGAGAGGGGCGGTATCGACGCAGATCTTGTACTCGAACGCGCCCCACACCTGTTCCAAGGATTGAACGAGGGAGGTGAGGCGGTGGCGGAGGAGGTCGTGATAGTCCCCCGCACCCCAGGCGTAGCGGGAGATGGGGGCGGCGGGCCCGGGGGTGTTGTAGAGGAGTCCAAGGCAGAGGACGGAGCGGGCGGAGGAGAGCAGCGAGCGGGGGTCGGCGCGGAGGGGCGCGCGGTGATCGGCGAGGTAGGCCATGGGGCCAGCCAAGCCTCCTGTAACCCACTGATTATAGATTGGATAGTCGTCCATGGGCGCAGCCGGGGCGGCGCCGGCGAGTTGAAATCCGGCGACGCTGGCGGCGGCCAGGAATTGCGACCGCTGGAGGCTGGCAGGAATCTCGATTATCTCCTCTGGAATCATGCTACTATGCGCGGGGGCCGGATGGCGGAGAGGTGGCTCCGCTTAACTCCGGTAATCCCCATCCAAGTGGTCTTTGGCGCAGTTGGACAGAGAGGGCTAGGTCTTACGGGCAAGGCTGCTTAGAATCTTTGATGATAGGAGCTCCCCACACACATGCATAAGCCGATCAAGTACGTGGAGAAGGCCGCGACGTTGGCAGCCAAGGCCGCCTGGCAGGTGTTCGACACCTTAAACCAGATTAACCAGAACCCGGGCTTCACGCCGAAGTGGTCGGACAAGCCGCTGCTGAAATCGTACGAGAAGATGAAGCCGAAGCTGGGATGGCCGCGGACGACAGATTCGCTGTGCCCGAAGTGCATTCCGGAGATCCGGCAGGAGATTCTGGACGGCAAGCAGGACGTGAGCATCCTGGTGAACGAGCGCCCAGGGGAGATCAAGGCGCAGATCATCGAGCGCGACGGCAAGATTCTGATGGTGAAGGACTGCCCGATTCACGGCCACTTTGAGGACGTGATGGCGATTGACGCGGCCTTCTTCAAGCACCTGGAAGAGGTATTCCCGGGGCGGGACATCCGGTCGCACAACGACGCGGACCTGCACAAGCACGGCTCGTCTACGATCACGCACGGCCGGGGAGCGGTGCTGACCATCGACCTGACGAACCGCTGCAACATGATGTGCGACCCATGCTTCATGGACGCCAACCAGGTGGGGTTCGTGCACGAACTGTCGTGGGAAGACATCAAAACAATGCTGGACAACGCGCGGCGGATCAAGCCGCGGCGGCAGATGTCGGTGCAGTTTTCGGGCGGCGAGCCGACGCTTTCGCCGTACTTCCTGGACGCGGTGCGCTACTGCAAGAAGGTGGGCTACAACTCGGTGCAGGCGGCGACGAACGGTATTGAGTTCGCCAAGTCGAAGGAGTTCGCCGAGAAAGCCGCCGAGGCCGGTCTGCGGTACGCCTACCTGCAATTTGACGGCGTGGGCAACGCCGCGAATTCGCATCGCGCGGTGGGCAACCTGTTCGACGTGAAGCTGCGGGCGATTGAGAACCTGCATTCGGCCGGCGTGGACATCGTGCCGGTGATCACGATCATCAACGGGATCAACAACGAGCAGGTGGGGCGCGTTGTGCAGTTCGCGCTGGACAACCCGAAGAAGATCTCGTTCCTGAGCTTCCAGCCGGTATCGTTCACGGGCCGCGACGAGGCAGTGAGCGACGAGCGGCGCGCGGCGCAGCGCTACACGCTGTCGCACCTGGCGCACGACGTGAAGAACCAGACGGGCCTGGGCGAGCCGACGCGGGACTGGTACCCGATCTCGTTCATGGGGACGTTTTCCGACTGGGCGGACCTGGTGCACGGCCCGGAGGCCAACTGGGGATCGCTGAGCTGCGGCTGCCACCCGAACTGCGGGATCGGCATGGCGATCATGGTGGACAAGGAAACCAAGGAATCGGTCCCGGTGACGAAGTTCCTGCACGGGGACCGGCTGTCGAAGGACATTGCGCGGGTGAACGACGCGGCGCGCGGCAGGAAGCTGTCGGTGCTGGGCATGGCGCTGGCGCTGATGCGCAACTACGATCCGTTCCAGTCGCCGACGCACTTCAAGCTGGTGGACCTGCTGAAGAAGTTCGATAAGACGTTCGGCGCGACGGGCCGCGACTACGGCAAGGTGACGGCCGAGCGGACGCTGACCGACATCGAGAAGCGGCGCGCGGATCGCTGGAACTTCCTGTTCATCGCGGGCATGTGGTTCCAGGATCTGTTCAATTACGACTTCCGGCGCACCGAGCAGTGCATCATTCCTTATGCGACGCAGGAAGGCGAGATCAGCTTCTGCGCCTACAACACTGGCGTGGGCTGGCGGAACATCGTGGAGAAGATGCACATGACCGCGACTCTGACCAAGTGGTACGAGGAGCACGGGCGTCACGAGATCTTCGCGGGCAACAAGAACGTGGGCCTGAACACGACGGACCACAATCTGGTGCTGCGGCAGGAGCTGGTGACCAACGAGGTCCAGCACGACCTGGACAACCTGGGCATCGCCAAGACGGCGCGCGAGGAGAAGATCCGGGCGCGCGACGGGAAGCTGAAGCTGATGCAGGAAGCCGAAAATGCGCGCATGATGGCGCTGTACAAAAAGCACGTGCTGAAGGAGCCGGAATCGGGCCTGGTGCAGATCGGCGGCATCGCAGCCGCGCCTCAGGTGGAGACCGAACAAGAGACCACGGGCGCGCTGGGCGACTAGCGCACTGGCCAGAATTCGTAGCGAGGATCAACCGGCTGGCCTTTCGGGGCCAGCCGGTTTTGCTTTGGGGGCGGCTAGAATTGGGGGAGATGCTTCTGTTGGGTCCGGCAGTTGTCCTGAGCTCATTCCTGTTGTTCCTGATCCAGCCACTGGCGGGCAAGCAGATGCTGCCGCTGTTCGGCGGGTCGGCCGCGGTGTGGAGCGCGTGCCTGTTGTTCTTCCAGACCGCCTTGCTGGCGGCCTACCTCTATGCGCATGCGCTGACGCGGCTGCTGCGGCCGCGAACGCAGGCCCTGGCGCACGCGGGCGTGGTGCTGGCGGCGCTGGCGCTGCCGCAGGGCGAACTGAAGGCCTGGGGTGCGCAGGCGGGCGTGCTGGCGGCGCTTGTAGCGAGCGTGGGCGCGCGGTATTTCCTGCTGGCGTCGACGAGCCCTCTACTGCAGCATTGGTTCGGATTGCTGAGGCCGGAGGGGAAGCCGTACCGGCTGTCGGCGTGGTCGAACGCGGCGTGCGCGGCAGCTCTGGTGAGCTTCCCATTCCTCTGGGAGCCTCGATTCGGGCTGGCGGAGATGAAGCGCTGGTGGAACGCGGGCTTCGCGGCAGAGTGCGTTCTGCTGCTGGGCTCTTCGGCGCTGCTGTGGCGGGTGCAGCCGGCACAGCAGGAGGTGGGGCTGGTGGCGGGAACTCCGTGGAAAGTGAGGTTGCGTTGGCTGCTGTGGCCGGCGCTGGGCTCGGCGTTTCTGATGTCCACATCGACGCATCTGTGCCAGGTGGTGGCGCCGGCGCCGCTGATGTGGATTGTGCCGCTGCTCATGTATCTGTTCAGCTTCGTAGTCGTCTTCGGCAGGGAGTGGTACAGGCGGCAGTGGGGTTGCTGGCTGGCGCTGGGCGGGATGCTGCTGATGGCGGCATCGATGGTGTACCTGGACTACCAGGCGGCTCTCCTGTGGAAGGTGGCTCTGTACGGCCTGGGGCTGGGCTTTGTGTGCGTATTCTGCCACGGGGAGCTGGCGCTGTTGAGACCGGCCCCGGGCGGATTGACGAGTTACTGGACGCATGTGGCGGCGGGGGGTGCGGCGGGCTCACTGGCGGCGGGGTGGGGCGCAGCGGCGGTGCTGGAGGGGTACTTTGAGCTGCCGCTGGTTGTAGCCGGGTGCGCCGCGCTGTGTCTGTGGCTGCTGCGGCGGCTGGGACGGTTCGCGCTGCGCGGCGCGGCTGTGGCGTCGATCCTGGCAATGACGCCGGCCATGGCGGTGATCAGCGGGCACTTTGCGGGACTGGTGGCGGCGGGCAGGAATTTCTACGGCAGCCTGCGCGTGGTGGAAGCCAACGGGCTGAGGAAGATGCTGAACGGGCTGGTGGTTCACGGCGGGGAGTATCGCTCGGGCGAACTGGCGGGGCAGCCGACGGCCTATTACTCCCGTGAGAGCGCTGTGGGGCTGCTGCTGGCGCGAGAGGGTGGGGCGCGGAGAGTGGCCGTAGTGGGACTGGGGGCGGGAACCCTGGCCGCCTACGGACGGACTGGCGACGTGTTCCGGTTCTACGAGATCAACCCGCTGGTGGTGACGATGGCGCGGAGGGACTTCGGCTACCTGGGGAGGTCGGCCGCGCGGATCGAGATTGTGGAAGGCGACGCACGGCTGCGGCTGGCTGAGGAAGCGCC
>JACRKW010000292.1 GCA_016215215.1 Acidobacteriota bacterium | reverse complement strand
GTGGTGGACGGCAAGGTCCTGGCCATCAACAACCCGGAGAAGGTGGCCGAATCGCTGTACGGCAAGAAGGTGAACGTGACGACACACAGCGACGGCAAGGCCGACTCGGTGACGCTGGACAAGATCGCCGCGGCGAACTAACCCGATCAGGTTCTCACAGAAGGGCGGGGCGGGCTGCTACTGCAGTTTACCCCGCCCTTCCACTTTCCAGACCTCGACGACCTCGTCGCCGCGGAAGCCGTAGACCTGCTCGTGCAGGTTGACGGCGACGCAGATGTGGTTGGGCAGGACGCGGACGCGGTCGCCCACCGAGAAAGCGGTGGACTCGGCGTGCAGGTCGACGTAGCCGTGCTCCTCGTTCATCTTGTGGAAGCGGGCGTGGGGGGCCTCCAGGATCTCGCCCCAGGTGACGTCGGCTGTGTAGCCGAGCCGGTCGGACGAGAAGGTCTTGGAGCCGCCGTCGATGATCATGCGGCCGGGAGCGGTGGAGACGACGGTGGCGAGAATGGTGGCGGCGCAGTCGGCGCGGGTGCAGGCGCCGGAGTAGACCGTGTTGCGGTCGTTGAAGATGTAGGTGCCGGGGCGGATCTCGTTCATGCCTGGGATGGTGTGGGAGTACCAGAGCAGGGGGGTGGAGCCGCCGGAGACGATCTCGGGGTGGAGGGAATTCTGCTCCAGGTGTCGAATAGTGTCGAAAAGTGTCGAACGCAGGGTTTCGAGATCGGCCCGGCCACGGTCGTCAAGTTCTTTGATATGACCGGGATAGAAGGCGATGCCGCGCCACCGGAGATGAGGTAGGCGGGCCAGGCCCGAAACCAGCGATAACAGCTCGTCGCCCGGCTGGACGCCGACCCGGCCAAGGCCGACGTCGACCTCGGCCAGGACGCCGATTTCGACCCCGGCTTCACGGGCGGCGTCGGAGATGGGGCGGGCGGCGGCGAGGGAGTCGAGCGAGACGGTCAGTGCAGAGCGGCGGGCGATTTCGGTAAGCCGCTGGAGCTTCTGGCGGCCGATCACGGGGTAGGCCAGCAGCAGGTCCGATGTGCCGGACTGGAGCATGACCTCGGCCTCGGTGGACTTGGCGACGGAGAGCCCGGCGGCGCCGAGGTCGAGCTGGCGGCGGCCCAGCGCGGGGGACTTGTGGGTCTTGGTATGAGGGCGCAGGCGGAGTCCGTTGGAGCGGGCGTAATCGGCGGCCTTGCGGAGATTGCGCTCCATGATGTCGAGGTCGACGATGATGGCGGGGGTGTCGAGGTCAGAGAGTCGCATGGGTGCAGGACCATTATGGCGCAGGGCAGGCGGGCAGTGACCGTGGTAGCGCGGATGCTCAGGCGGCGTTGCGGGGCAGCACTTCGCGTGCGACGGCCTTGCCCAGCTGGTCTTCGGCGACCTCCAACTCATAGGACGCCTGCAGGTTCAGCCAGAACCTGGCAGAGGTGCCGAAGTAGCGTGAGAGGCGCAGAGCCGTGGCCGCCGTGATGCCGCGGTTCTCATTGACGATCTCGCTGATCCTGGTAGCCGGCACGCGGAGGGCAAGGGCCAATTGGTGCGCGGACATGCCGAGGGGGGCGAGGAACTCTTCTCGAAGGACCTCACCCGGATGAATTGGTGGAAGCCTATCTTTGCCGGGCATCGCCGAACGCGCCTCCCTAGTGGTAATCGACAATCTCCACATCTTCCGCCGCGCCTTCCCGCCAGCGGAAGCAGATCCGCCACTGATCATTCACGCGGATGCTGTACTGGCCTCTTCGATCGCGCTCCAGCGCCTCGAATCGGTTGCCTGGAACCGCGGCGACATCTTCGAGCCTGTCTGCGTCGTCGAGCATCCTGAGTTTCCGGCGTGCCACGTTTTCGAGTTGAGCAAATCGGCGGCTATGGTGGCGGTGGTACAACACCTCGGTTTCCTTACAGCGGAAGGACCGAATCACCTTGGCAGTATATCACGGTGTCCGTTCAACGCGTGGCGTTATGGAAAAGTTGGGAGTCTAATGTCAAAGCGCCCGGAGAGAGTGATTGTCTTGCGGCGGCCGTTCAGCCGGACGGTGAGGCGGAGGGGGGCGGGGCCGGAGTAGGCGCCGGTGAGGCGGTTGGAGTGGAATCGGTAGGAAAGGGTCCGGCCGGCCCAGGAGAGGGTCTGGCCGAAGCCGTCCTTGAGGAAGGCGGCGGTGACGGTGGGGGCGAGGGTGAGGGCGCCATCGAGGTGGAGGGTGACGCCGAGGAGGAAGCGCTGGACGATGCGGATGAAGTTGGCGGGGTATTCGCAGTACTTGGAGGCTCCGAAGCCGCCGTTGGGGCCGTAGCGCTCGCGCCAGTACCAGTCTTGCTCTTTGCCAGTTTGGGCGACGCGGAGAAGAGTATCGAGCAGGCCGGCGGCGTCGCCCATGCGGGCGCGGGCCTGGGCTTCGACGTACCAGACTCTGCCCATGGCGGCGAGGTCCTGGCGGTCGGGGTGGGTGAACTCCCAGGCTTCATAGGTGGAGGGCTCGGTGACGATGCCTGTGGGCATGCCGCCGTAGTAGAAGCGGGGCTCGCCCTTGAGTCGCGGCCAGAGGATGGACTGCTGGCCGGGGGTCAGGCAGTTGAAGGCGAGGGCGGCCCAATCGCCGTCGGAGAGGCCGTGGGAGGAGATGGGGCCGCGCTCCGGATGGATGTATTCGGCGAACTGGCGGCCGAGCCAGAAATGCTCGATGAAGTGCCTGCGGATGCGGGCGGCCAGACGATCGAAGCGGCGGGCGGAGGCGGCGTCACCGAGCAGGCGGTTGAGAGCGGCGGCGCGGAGGAAGGCGTCGACGGCGTGGGGCTGGGTGACCGAGTCGCGATCGACGCGGGTGGGGCGCTCGACGTAGTAGCCCGCGCCGCGGACGGCGCCTTCGGGCGTGACGAGCGAGGCGAGCTGTGCGGCGGCGAGATTGACGGAGGCGATGCGGGCGGCGAGCCACGGCCGATCGAGCGTGTGGCGGAAGATGACGTCAGCGTTCTGGATGTAGGTGGGCGCGGCGAGGGCCGCAAGCGGGTTGGCGGGGACCCAGTGGGTGTAGAGGCCGCCGTTGGCGTCGACGGTGGCGGTGTAGCCGGCCGGGCCGATGATCTTGCCTGCCTGCTCAGGGAGGATGGCGATGGGGAGCGAGCCGTCGGTTCGCTGGAAACGGCGGACGTAGTCGAAGTTCAGGCGGGCGGTTTCGGCCTGGCCGAGCCAGAGGAGCGCATCGGTGAGCTGGTGGCCGTCGAGCGAGGGATAAGTGTTGCCATAGCCGAAGCCGCGGCCGTCGGCGCAGACAGAAAAGTAGCCGGGGAAGACAGCCGGGTTGGCGGAGGCGAGGACGTTTCGGCGGGCGGCCTGCTGGTATGCCTCGGCGAGCAGAGGGTGGGGCAGATCGGGCTCGACCGTGTCAGCAAACGCCGCGGGCAGCCAGAGCGAGAGGGCGGCGCGGCGGGTGATCGGGGACAAGTTCACTTCTTCTTCGGCGGGATGAAGCGGATCGAGACGCGCGGTGGAGCCTTGCGGTAGACGAGTTCGAGGTCCTTGGGGCGGAGCTTACCCTCCATCTGGAAGTAGAGGAATCCGGAGATGGGCTTATCGAGCTCTTCGGAATCGGGCAGGATCTTTTCCTTGAGGACTTCGAGCAGCGGGCTGGCCTTGCCGGGCTTGTCTTGGATGGAGGCCGTGGCCTCAGAGGTGTCGGCCGTTGCCGAGCCGACGTTGGGGGACTGGCCTGGGACGGGCAGACCGCCGCCGGGGTAGCCGCCGGGATAGCCGCCGGGGTATCCACCGCCGGGATAGCCACCGGGGTAGCCGCCAATGGGAATGCGGCGCTGCTCGGACATGCCTGTGCCCTGGGTGCCTCCGCGCGAGGAGACGACCATGACGGCGCTGCCTGCGATCTGGGCGGGCTCCAGTGGGCGGGAGCGCTGGCCGTCGCGGTCAGAGCGCATGAGGAAGTCGTCGCGATCGAGGCGGAACTTCTCGCCGGGGGCGGGGGTGACTTTGACGTGGACGACAAGGATCTGGTCGCCGGGGTCCTGGCCGAGGGCTTTGCGCATTTCGTCGCGGTCGAGGTAGGCTGTGGCCTCGATGGAGATGCGCTGATCGGCGCCGGAGCCAGTGGGAGTCTTGAGGTTGGGCGGATCGCCGGCGCAAAGCAATCCGGCGGCGAGCAAACCGGTAAGCAGAGTGCGCATGGCTATCCTCACTGTATAACGGACGCGGGCGAGGGGAGGGAGGTTGCAGCGGACTCAGAGGTCGAGCAGGTCGGCGCCTTTATCAAGATTGACGCCGGGAAGGGTTCCGCCGCGGGCTCGGGACACGGGTAGGTGGACGTGGCGGCGGGGCGGCGGTTGTGGCGTCGTGATCGCGAGTTGAAGACCGTGCTCGACGAAGTCGGAAAATGTGAGGCCGCGGCGGAGCGCCTCGCGTCTGGCGCGTTCGATGAGCCCCGGAGATAGGTGCACTGTGGCCCGCATGAATCTATAGATATCCCGATTTTGGGGTCATATCAACCGCCGCGGACGAAAAGCACCACGAAAATGAAGCGATGGCGCATTTTCCCCTTGACAGGGGTCCGGTTTAGAGTTACAAGTTGTAACGGTACGATGCGTAACACAAAACAGAACAAGAAGCCGCTGAGCGGGCTGGAGCAGATGGTGCTGGAACTGCTGTGGGAGCGGGGCAGGGCGAGCGCGGAGGAGGTGCGGGAAGGGCTGATGGGGCGGCACGCGATGAAGGACGCGACGGTACGGACGATTCTGCGCCGGCTGGAGGAGAAAGGCTACGCAGCGCACAAGGAAGAGGGGCGCACTTACATCTACAGCGGGGTAGAGAGGCCGGAGAGCGTGGCGATGCGGGCGATCCGGCAGATCATTGATCGGTTTTGGGGCGGGTCTGCCGAGGCGCTGGTGGCCGGCATGGTGGAACAGGAGGTGATCGATCCGGCGGAGTTGAAGGAGTTGGCAAAGAAACTCGGGAAGAAGGAGAAGCCGTAATGCTGGGCTTTCTGGCGGAGATGTCGGTGCGGGTGGCTGTGGTGGGACTGCTGGGGTGGGCCGCGGCGGCTCTGCTGCGGAAGGGTGGCGCGGAGGCGCGGCACGCGGTGTGGGTGGTGGTGCTGGCGGGGATGTTGCTGATGCCTGTGCTGATGGTGGTGGCGCCCGAGTGGCGGGCGTTGCCGGACGTCACGGTGGCCAGCAGGGCGGCTCAGGCTCCAGCAGTGGCGTTCGAGATCCCGGAGACAGTGACGCCGGACGTGGTGCCTCAAAACAAACCGGCGCGGGCGGGCGTTGCGTGGCCGGAGTGGCCCGCGGTGGTAGCGGGCGTCTATTTCGCGGTGGCGGCGGCTTTGCTGGCCAGGACGGTCTGGGTGGTGCGGCGGGCGCAGACGCTGGTGGAGGATTCCGCGCCTGTCGCAGATGAGGCGGTGCGGGTGATGGACGGCGTTGGCAAGGTGGAGGTGCGGGAGTCGGCCACGGTGCTAGTGCCGATGGCGGTGGGGTGGCGGGAACGCGTGATCCTGCTGCCGCGGGATTGGAGGGAGTGGGACGAGTTCGACTTGCGGGCCGTGCTGGCGCACGAGGCGGCGCACGTGCGGAGAGGGGACTGGGTGACGTCGCTGGCGGCAACGCTGAACAAGGCCGTGTTCTGGTTCCACCCGCAGGCGTGGTGGGTGGAACGGAGGCTCATGCGGCTGGCGGAAGAGGCGTGCGATGCGGCAGCGATTGAAGCAACGGGAGACGCCCGGAGGTATGGAGCGGTGGTGCTGAAATTCGCCGCGGTGATGGGAGGGCGGGGTGAACGGCTGAATTGGGCAGCGACGGCGATGGCGCGGTCGAGCCGGGTTGGCGAACGGATCGAGAGGATACTGGAGGGTCGTATGAGCTGGTCCAAGAAGATGACGCGGGGCGCGTGGACGGCCTTGCTGTTGGCGGCGGCGCCGGTGCTTTACGGCGCGGCGGCGCTGCAAATGGAGACGGTGGAACTGCTGGCGATGCCGGCGGTACGGATTGCCGTGGCTGGCGTGCCAGAGATGGCGCTGGCGCCACAGGCGCCCACCGTCTTGCAGTCAGCTCCCGCTCCGCTGCCGCCGCCCTCGGTACAGGCGGGGGCGGCCGTGGCATTGCATCAGATTCCAGGCCTGTCTCTGACCGAAGCGCAAGCACGGGACCTGGAGACGCTGGTGGCCATGAACGCGGAGGACATCCAGGCGAGGACGCAGTTGCTGTGGTACTACTTCTCGAAGGCAAACGGGGACCAGTGGGCGAAGCATCTGGCGTGGATGGTGGCGAGACACCCGGAGGCAGCGGTGTTCGATCAGGAGCCAGCCAATGTATCGGGAGTCAGGCGGCTGCTCGCCGACGAAGCGTTGATCGAGCGGCTGGCGGGGATGTGGCGCAAGGCGGCGGCGGAGCACCCGGCGGACGGAGCGGTGCTGCGGCACGCGGCGGTGTTCTTCAGCGGCCTGGATGCGCAATCGGCGCTGGATCTCTTGCAGCGGGCGCGGCTGGCGGCGCCGCAGGATCAGATGGTGTCGAGCATGCTGATGAGGGAGTACATGACTGCGATCAATCTGGCGTCGGGGCCCGGCACGGCGACCGGCGAATCGCTCGAGTACGCACGGCAAGCGCTGCGGGATCTGGAGCGGAGCGGCGACGTTGTGATGCTGGGCCAGGTAGGGAGAATGCTGGCCGGCCTGAAGAGACCTGGGTCTTCGAATGAAACGACGGAGGTGGCCCAGACGAGGGAGACGTTCAGAGAAATGGGAATCAGGATGCTGCAACGGGCACGGACGCTGGAGCCCGGCAACCCGAAGTGGGGGGCATATCTGGAACTCGCGGATCTGGGGCCGCCCATTGTGCTCAACGCGCGGCCCGCAATACCGGCGGGGACAGGGGGGAGGCCTGGAGGGGTGACGATGAGGATTACCGTGGGGGCCGACGGCGCGATTCTCGACGCCAAGCCGCTTGATGGACCGGAAGCGTTTTTCGCAGCGGCAGTGGATGCGGCGAAGAACGAGCGCTTGAAGCCGAGCGGAAAGGCCTATGACGCCGCGGCGGTGGTATTGTTCCAGCCGCAGCAGTTGCAGGCCGATCAAGGAAACGTTCCTAAGCGAATCGCCGTTGGTGGCAACATTCAAGAGCGCCTGCTGGTGACAAGGGTGGATCCGGAGTATCCGCCGCTGGCGAGGCAGGCGGGAATCCAGGGGGTGGTCCGGTTCACGGTGACCATCGGCGGAGAAGGCGACGTGAAACAGGCATCGCTGGTGGCCGGGCATCCGCTGCTGGTGCAGGCGGCGGTGGACGCGGTGAAGCAGTGGCGGTACAGGCCGACGCTGCTGAACGGGCAACCGGTGGAGGTGGTGACGCAGGCGGAGGTGCGGTTTACGCTGCCACAGTGAGGGGCCGGACCCGCTTGCTGGCGCGCGCGGCTCTGGGTGCTGCTTGCTGGGTGTACCCGCTCGCTGACGCTCGCGGCTTTGGGAGCTAACCACGCGCGCTCAGAGCCCCGACCGTCAGGGAGGGGGTCCGCGGCAAGATCCGCGCGAGCCGTCCGGGGTGTCGGAACTTTGAGAGCAATGGCTACTCCGACACACAAACTGATTGCATGGTCTGGTTGATCACGTTCACCTGTTACGGGACCCACTTCCATCAAAGACCTGCATTGGCTTCGTACGAGAAGGCGATCTTGGCTCAACCTCCATATACTCTCGATCGCCCGAGAAGAGCGATTGTGCTGAGCGCAATCCGCAGCGTGTGCGACAACCGAAGTTGGAGGCTGATCGCCGTTCATGTGCGAACAACGCACGTGCATGTCGTGGTTGCGGTTGACTGCCAACCCGAAGTTGCGCTGACCACGCTGAAGGCGTACGCGAGCCGTGCGCTGCAGCGCCAGGGATGCGACTCAGCCGTCAGGCGCAGGTGGACGCGTCACGGCAGTACACGGCCGGTCAGGCGGATCGAGTCGGCGGTGGACTATGTCATCGCCGGACAAGGGGAGCCTCTGGAGTGCTGGGTTGCTGAACCGTGGGCGCCGGGGCGTTGAGCGTGCGCGTGAGTTGAGTTTGCCGGAAAGCGCCAGTGGCCGGACGGCCAAAGAGGTGGTCCATCGGTACCCGCTCGCTGACGCTCGCGGCTCTGGGTGCTACATGCTGGGTGTACCCGATCGCTGACGCTCGTGGGTCTACGCGGTGATTTCGGCCCAGGTGACGACGCGTTTTTCGTAGATGGCCTTGGTGCCCATGAGGGCGACCAGGGTGGCTTCCAAGGCGCTTTGGGCGTCGTTGAGGGGACGCGTGCCGTTGATGACGTTGGCGGCGAAGGCGGCCAGGGACATGTAGGTGGAGTCCTTGCCGGCGTCGGGGACGTCGAGGGTGACTTTGCGGCGCTCGGTGCGGGGGAAGAACTCGGCCTTGATGAGGTCGACGGCGCCGCCGGAGGCAAAGACGCGCTCCTGGATGCCGGTGAAGCCGGGCGGGTCGAAGTAGTGGTGGCTGAAGTTGATCTGGGCGCCGCCCTCGAACTCGTAGATGAGGCTGTAGTGGTCCATGACGGTGCGGCCGGGCGGGTCGTTGACAAACAGGGTGGTGCCGCCGTCGCCATAGCAGCGCACGGGAGGCTTGCCGGCGGCCCAGCGGAAGAGATCGAGGATGTGGATGCCCTGATCGGTGACGATGTCGCCGCACTTGGTCTTGTCGAAGTACCAGGGAATGTCACGGGGCAGGTCTCCGCCATGGCGGATGCCGTGGCACTGGAGGACCTTGCCGGCATTGCCGGACTTGATCCACTTCATGGCGGCGTTGCGGTGGGGGTCGTGACGGAGCTGGAAACCGGCTTGGAAGATACCCTTGGCCTTTTGGGCGGCCTGGACGACGTCCTTGGCGTCGGAGACGGTGAGGGCGAGGGGTTTCTCGGCGTAGAGGTGCTTGCCGCGGGCGAGGATCTCGAGGTCGAAGTCGCGGTGGGTATAGTCGGGCGTGGCCAGGACGACGGCATCGATGTTCTTGATCTCGTCGAGCATCTTCCGGAAGTCGGTATAGGTCTTGGCCGATCCCCCTTTGGCGGCGACGGCGGAGGCGGCGCGATCGACGCGGTCAGGCAGGATGTCGCAAACGGCAACGACCTCGAAGTCAGCGACGTCGAGACCGTGCCTGAGGAGGAACGACCCGCGATTGCCGGTGCCCACAAACGCCACCCGCAGCTTCTGGGATCGCGTCTGCGCGGCGAGTACGGCCGGAGCGCCCGCCAGAACGGCTCTACGCGTCAGTTCCATGGAAGTACCTCCGAAAACAAATAGGACCGCCGCGGTTCGACGACCCGGCGGTCCTATTCTATTACGGTGGACGAAGCTCAGCGGCCGGTCTGGACTTTGGGGGTGGCCAGGTAGCCGACGATGACGTCCTTCTTCACTTCGTTGACGACGATTTCGTAAGGCTGGCGCGCCTTGGAGGTGTAGAACTGGACAGGTTCGTTCACGCCCTTGTCCTTCTTCTCGACGCGCTTGTCATCGGCGGTGATCTCGACGGTGTATTTGTTCTTCTTGTTGTCGGTCTTCTTCAAGAGCAGGAAGATGTCGCCGATCTTCTGGGGGGCCTTGGTCTTGGCCAGGTTGAACTCGAAGTAGTTACGCTCGCCGAGGGCCTTCAGGGCGCCGAGTTCCCGGGAGTTGGTGGCGATGAGGCCGCTCTGTACACCGAGATCGCCGGAGACGCTCTTGAGGCTGGCGATGGTCTTGTCGAGTTCGGCCTTGGTGTTGGAGACTTCCGTCTTGACGCCGCTGACTTCGGTGGAGACGGCGCTGATCTTGGTGTCGGAGGACTGCTCCACCTTGGAGATCTCGCTCTTCATCTCCTTCTCGCTGGCCTTCTGCTGCTGGGCGAGGCGGGCGGCGAGCTCGTCGGCGTGCTTCTGAGCATCGATTTTGGCCTGGCCGACGGCCATGGAGGCTTGGCGGCGGGCGGCCTCCAGCTCATCCTTGAGGGTGTCCATATCCCTTCTGGCGGCCTGGGTGGTGACCGAGGAGGTTTCCTTGACGCGTCCGACCTCCTGGAGGATGGTCTCGCGGCTCTTGGCCATTTCGGTCTTCAGCGAGTCGATTTGCACGAAGAGGTAGACGTTGGCGGCCACCAGCGCCACGACAGCGCCGAAGAGGATCGCCATCTTGGTGCCGGACCCTCCGCCGGAGTTGGGCGGGGGCAGAACATAACCAGGCTGCTGGCCACCCTGCGGGGAGGCGAATTGGGGATCACTCACAGGTGTACATCCTCTCTGGCGGGTTGAAGTGAACCCGCTTTCATCATTCTATCAGCTTGGATTCGCCGTTCCTGAATTTGGTTTCAGTCTTGCTTGGGGGTCTGGGCCGGGGTGAGCCGGGGGCGGGCGAACTCGAGGTATTCCTGGCGGGGGATGCCAGGCTCAAAGCAGCTTCGGCAACGGGCCTCGTACATGCCGGAGGCGCCGACGACGATGAGGTCGTTGCTTTCCACCAGCCGCTGGGTGTGTTTGGCTGGATTGCCGCAGCGGATGCAGATGGCGAGGGTCTTGGTGATGGACTCGGCGACGCAGAGGAGGTCGGGGATGGGGACGAAGGGGCGGCCCATGTAGTCGGTGTCGAGGCCGGCGATGATGACCTGCTTGCCGGAGTCGGCCAGCTGCTGGGCGATCTGAACCAGGTCGGGTCCCATGAAGTTGGCCTCATCAATGCCGACCACCTGTGTGCGCCAATCGAGCTTGTCCAGAATCTCCTGTGGGCCGGCGACGACCTCGGATTTCATGCGGCTGTCCGAGTGGCTGACGATCTCCTCGGCCGAGTAGCGCGTGTCGATGACGGGCTTGAAGACCTGGACGCGTTTGCGGGCGATGAGCGCGCGGCGCAGGCGGCGGATGAGCTCCTCGCTCTTGCCTGAGAACATCGGCCCGCAGACCACTTCGATCCATCCCATGTGTCCGGTGGAGAAATCCATCGTCTGTCAGGATAGCGCGGGCCAGCCCCGGCTCGGGGCTCCATGTTAGCCTGACCGTGTGAAACGAATCCTGGTGTTTTTGTGTTTTGGACTCGCGGCGCTGGGCGCCGCCCTGGCTTTGAGCAACCCGCTGCGCCACTGGGCGCTGGCTCTGGCGGGCAGGGGGAACGGATGCAGTCCGGCGCGAGCGTGGGCGATCGAAGCGGAGAAGCGCGAACTGACGAGGGTGAAAGACGAGATCCTCTCGCGTACGCGCCTGTTGGAGAAGGAGCACAAGGGACTGGAGCTGTACTCGACTCCCTATGGCAAGTTTTGGGCGCCTGAGGGAAGCCGCTACATCCTGCCGTTCAACCTGGCGGAGCAGGCGACGCACATCTACGGCGAGGGAGAACGGTTTGTGCGCAAGGGCGACGTGGTGCTGGACTGCGGCGCGAATGTGGGGACGTTCGCCCGGTTCGCCCTGGACGCCGGCGCGCGGCTGGTGGTGGCGATCGAGCCGGCGCCGGACAACCTGGAATGCCTGCGGCGCAACTTCGCGACCGACATCGAGGCCAAGCGGCTGGTGATCTATCCGAAGGGCGTGTGGGACAAGGACGACACGCTGGAGTTTCTGGTGGATCCGGAGAACCAGGCTGCGGACAGCTTTGTGATCCACAGGCAGGGGGCCAAGGCGGTGGCGCGACTGCCGCTGACTACCATCGATAAGCTTGCGGCCGAGTTGGGGCTGGACCGGGTGGATTTCATCAAGATGGACATCGAAGGGGCGGAGGTGAAGGCGCTTCACGGCGCGAAAGAGACCATCGCGCGCTTTCATCCGCGCATGGCGCTCTCTGTGTATCACCAGGATGACCATCCGGTGGAGGTCCCGAAAGCGGCGCGGGAGGCGTGGCCGGCCTATCAGGTGGAGTGCGGGCCGTGCAACGCGGTTGCTGGAGCCGTGCGGGCCGACGTGATGTACTTCAAGTAAGCAGAGACGCAAAAAAGCCGGCGGGGACTCGGAGGATGATCCCCACCGGCTCAACGCCAGCTCGTAATCGGAGGAAGGCTGGCCTACTCGTACGGTGTGTACGATCTGAAGCCGATGGTATCACAGGAGGATTGCGAATGCGCAAGGAAACATACATCGAAACCCAGTTATCCTAAGATAGGCATCATATTGGATCCTATTGAATGTAAAACAGACTGAGGCGGGGAAGACCGTTTAGTTCATAGACCTTACGGTCCAGGAAACTCTTCTCGAGGCGAGCGAGCTGGTCGGCGGACATTTTACTCCTGTAAGGCTGGAGTTGAGAGTCGAGGTCGCGGCGCATGCGGAAGAGGTCGTCATCGGAGAGGCGGGTGCGGGCGAGGGCGGCCATTTTGTCCTCAAGGGCGGTGAGGCGCTGGTCCAATTCCTGAGGGTCGGAGAGGAGGTCTTCGACGCGCTCGATGAGGTCGGAGACGGAATCGGCGAAGTCCTCGAAGCCGGGCGCGGCGCGAAGGGCGGCGGCGGCCCTTTCGAGGTGGGCGCGGACGCTCTCCAGGGGGAAGGGGGACCCCTGGGCGCGGGAGTGGGCGGGGGAGGGGAGGGTGTTGGCCATGGCCTCAGCCTCTTTCATGACAGCCTGGGCGCAATAGGCGAGGGAGTTG
>JACRKW010000291.1 GCA_016215215.1 Acidobacteriota bacterium | reverse complement strand
ATCTGCTGATGGCTGCCGTGCGCGACGGGTTCCTCGGCAACAGCGCCGTCGCCGGCTACCGTATCTACCGCGACGGACTTCTGCTGGCCACTGTGACCACTTTGTCCTATCAAGACACCCTGGTTTCAACCGGCACGACGCACACCTACACGGTGGCGGTAATCGACGCGCAGGGCAATCAGGGCCCCCTCTCTGCTCCAGTGACGGTGACAGCGCGATGAGCGTCCGGCCCGGGGCGAGCCGTCAAGCACGGCTCGCCACCGTGCCTGCGGTTGTCGGTAGCTGAGCGGGAAACCATATACCCCATTGGAAAGGCCATCGCCCCGTCCCGGCTGGCATCCGCCGGGCACGCGAACCTCAAGCAGACGGAGTAGGGCCTCTCCGGTCGCGGCCACCATCGCCGGGTGCTTGGCAAGCGATGCGAATTGCTACCTGCATTGCTTGCCATGGCGGCCGCCAGCACCCCGTCGCGCACCTCAATCTGGATCGGCTCGTCATCAATCATTTGGAAACCAAACTCAATGTTGCACTTATCTCAGGATGGTCCTTCGATGTCCGGAACATCGCGTAACCTCTGGCGTGCCCACACTTACATCCGCTTCAGTCTGTTGTGGGGAGTCGTCTCTGGCTGAACCGTCACAACCCGGTCACGACTCTCGGCCGACCCCGGGGTATATTGTCTACCTGCAGGAAGTGTCACGGCTGGACGCTCCGGCTAGGTTGGAGAGGTGATTGTGTTGTTTCGTTTCTCTCGGACGTTGGCATTTCTCTTTGTGCCTCTGGTCTGCCGGGCTCAGGCGATCCTGGTTCCGGCTCGCTATGAACTGCAGGTTCGTGTCGACTTCGCCGAAGAGACTCTCCAGGGCCGTGCCCGCCTTCTCCTCGTCAATAGCGGTACGGAACCGGTCACGCGGGCATCTTTCCTGCTCTACCGGTTGCTGACCGTACGCGGCGTGACCGGCGTCAAGGATGCACTGGAGTTTTCTCAGAAGGTGGTGGCTATCACCGACTTCCCCAAACAGCAGGTGAATCAAGTGATCGTCTCGTTGAGTGAGCCGCTGCCGCCGGGGGAGCGAACCGCGGTGACGATCGAATATGACGGGTTCTTGTTGGGCTACGCCGAAACGGGAATGAGGTACATTCAGGACCGTGTGGATCCGCATTTCACGATGCTGCGGGACGACGCACTCGCCTACCCAAGACCTGGCCTGCCTTCGCTTGCCGCCGGCCGCCAGTCGGTGAACTGGCGGTACGAATACGACGCCCGGATCACCGTGCCCAAAGATATGAGGGTTGTGAACGGCGGAACCCTGTTGGAGACGGTGGTGGACGGGGAAAGGGCCACCTATCACTACAAGAGCCTCCGGCCCTCCTGGCGCATGGATTTTGCCATCGGCCGTTACCAGACCATCTCAGTCGGAGCGGTGAGCGTTCACCACCTTCCTGAAGATCAAGCCGGGGCGAAGGGCGTGGCCGATGCGGTGCAGAGGGCTATCAACCTGTTCACCAGCTGGTTTGGACCGCTCCGCGATCCGACTCCGATCGCATTTATCGAGATCCCCGATGGATGGGGATCACAAACCGATGCGACGGCCATTCTGCAGACAGCAGCCGCATTTCGCGACCCGAGGCGCTACGGCGAGGCGTATCACGAGGTCTCCCATCTCTGGAACGTTCGAGATTCCGAGCAGCCATCTCCGCGCTTGAATGAAGGGTTAGCCACGTTCCTTGAGACGCTTGCCACCCAGGAGTTCACCGGGGGCAGGGTGAGAGAAGAGAAGGTGGCAGCCATTCTGGAGCGGCTGCGCGGCAACTTGGCGAAGCGGCCCGCTCTTCGCAACACGCCGCTCATCGCCTACGGACGTGCCGGGATGACGGACCTTTCCTATACGGTCGGAGGCGTCTTTTTCGACTTGCTGCACCGCCTGATCGGTGCGGAAGCGTTTCAGATGGCCGTCCGGGATTTCTACGGCCGGTATGCGGCCCGGGGAGCCAGTACGGCCGAGTTTCTGGAGACGATCCGGCAGTCGTCGCCCGTCGAAACCAGGGCGCTGGTTTCGGACTGGATTCTCACCGCGGCCTGGACGGAGCGGATCCATCAGTTCAAGGACGTGGATGCGCTGCTTGGTTACTACCGGAGAACGGGTGGCGAGTAAGATGCCGTACCGGCCCGGGTGTCGCGGACTGGGCCGATGGCAAGCGCGCGGTTTCCCGGCGCAACAAATGAAGATTTGAAGCGTATGTTCAAGAGATGCCGTATAGCGTCAGATAGATGAGGGTGGTTCATGATGAGACCTTGGTTTGAAGTACTCGTCCCCAGACCGCGGGATTACATACAGGAAAGAGACTGGCAGCGCGTGAAGGGCTACTCAGCGACGGCGCCGCCGCCGGCTTCCGCGTCTACCGCGACTGGAATCTGGGGGCCCCGGTGACCGTCACTTCTTTCCCGGACTTCTTGCCAGGACCTCCTGGTACCAGCGGGGACGGTGCATACCTACGCCGTGTGGGCGATCGGTGCTCAGGGAAACCTGGGACCCGGCTCCCTGCCGGAGACGGCGGCGGCTCGGCGAACAATGCCGGTTGCTACCAGCGCCGTTCTGGCGTCGTTGCGTTGCTCTCGCTACTCGGTTTACTGGCGCTCCAGGCGGTGGCGCAGGAACCCACGGCACTGGAAATCGTTACGCGCAGCGTGCAGGCCGACCGGAACAACCTCCGGAAAGCGAAGGACTACTCCTACATCGAGCGCCACGAACAAAGGCGTATCGGGGGAGTCGAATCGCGCACTTATGACGTGGTCATCCTAGACGGCAGCCCGTACCGCCGCCTCATCGCTCGCGACGACAAACCGCTGACTGAAAAGGAGGCCCGAAAAGTCTCTGAGGATCTCGACAGAACGCGCCGCAAGCGGCTGCAGGAGAGCGATGCGGACCGGCGCCGCCGGCTAGCGCGCGAAGAGAAGCAATCACAACAATCGCGGCTGTTCCTGGCCGAAATCCCCTCCGCCTTCGAATTGAAACTGCGGGGAGTGGAGGCTGTGAGCGGAGTTCCGGCCTGGGTGATCGACGCGCAACCTCGTCCCGGCTTCCAGTCCAAGGTCAAGAACTCCGAGATGCTTAAGAAGTTCCGCGGCCGGCTCTGGATCGAACAGCGGACATACCAATGGGTCAAGGTCGAGGCCGAGAGTCTGGACCGCATCTGGCTCGGATTGGTGCTGGCTCGACTGGATAAAGGAGCCACTCTCGGCTTTGAGCAGACCCTGGTGAACGGCGAGTTGTGGCTCCCCAAACGCATGTCCGCCCGTGCCAACGCCCGGCTGGGCTTGATCAAGAAACTCTCGGTGCTACCGTGCGCAGTTCATGATGCTGGTGTCTCGAGGGCGCCCGCCACAGAATGTTCTCTTGAGCCGCAGTTGCCCCGGATTTCGCCCGGTCGTATCAAGACGATGGGGGTCACTTTGAACCGTGCAACGGCCGCCAGTGAGCCGAAGGGCTGGTCCGCGGATGAACGGACGCATCTGTCCGAATGGGACTCCGTTCCGAAGCTCACGATACCTTGCGGCATTATCGACGGCGCCGCGTACGACCTCAGTTCCGCGACACCGGAATCCAGTCCGCGGCGGACAAGCCTGGTCGAGCACCAGGGGGGCGTCTCATCGCCAGGCAGGGCGACTGCGCAATGAGCAACGGGCCCGCAGATCAGGCATTGGTGCTCGTCTGGCTGTTCCTGCAGGCCGGAGTCTTCGCGCAATCCCTGGCCGGCCCTGGAGTTGCCGTGGTGGTCACCCCGTCTCAAACGCAGGTGGATTCGACAATTTCCGACGACGTAAGGCGGCACTTTCAGGACACCGGCGGCCATCCTCTCCGCTCCTTTTCCATAGATCTCAATGGAGACTCGATCCCCGAGAAACTGGTGCTGAACGAATTTCTCTGCGGAAACGGTGGCTGCCCCTGGGCTGTAGTCGATGCGCGCCGCGGAACCGTAATCGGGGATCTCTTCGCCAAGCGGATCCTGATCCAGGCCAAGCGCCAGAATGGCTACCGGCTGATTGTCTGCGAATCCTCGGCGGGGCAGGCAGTGAGCATTCGCCAAACCTACGAGTTCCGCGACGGACGCTACAGGAAGGCCGAGTCCCGGGCCCGCCGTGGCGATGGACTCCGTCGCATTTCAGGCGACCCAGCCGTGCCGATTTGACTGGCGGTGACGTCCGCCCAATAGCCCGGCCAGTTCAGTTCTGCCCGTGAGGCGGACCCGGATATCGCGCGATGATCCTGCCACTTTCATCCAGGAACTCGAGCGCGGCGGTGTTGTCGCGATTGACGACCAGACGCGCACGAGAACGTCCGTGATCATCTTTCAGAACCAATTGGGCCGTCTGATCCTTGCTGCCGATGAAGACGCGGTCGAATCCCAACTCACCGCGTTGGCGCATGCCGGCGATCGTTGCCTCGATCGACTTCTTCCTGTCCGGGCTAGCAGTTTGATGTTCCTCGATCAGATCGAGGCTTTGCTTGAACCTCCCTTGCGCTGGGCGATCGTACAGAGTCAACCCGGACTGAACCGTGGTCGCGTTCTCGATGTACTGCAGCGCAAGCACCTGGTTGTCCTTGAATCGGTCGAAAGACAAGTGCCCAACACCCGCATGTTTTCCATCCGGCCGCCGGAAGCTGTTGAACAGCAGACCACCCATCTCATCGCCTTCATCATTGAAGAAGACCATGCCGGCCATGTGCTCGCGGCCTGGCGAAATCGCGGCGGAGTAGGTCTTTCCATCCATCGCAGGCGCGGCGATCCGCGTCTTGCTGCAAATGGCGAGGACGGTCCGGCCATTGGCGTCTACTATGTTGATGCGCTCGGCGAAGAGCTCCTTGTGAACCGCCGGAGCGGTGGTGAAGCCGGAGACAAGCAAGGCAGCCAGCGCTGCCAGCGTAAGGATGTTGGTCGTGATAAGCCAATTCACGTGCCGTGGTGTCAATTGCATGGGCCTTCGAACTCCTTCTCCATTGCTGAGTCTTGGCCGGAATTGTTTTCGCCGATGGACTCGGTCAGTCCATCCCGCAACAGTTCCGTCAAGCGAAAGACAGAGCGGCGGACGGCGGCGGACCTGCAGGGCAACTCCGGCCCCACTGCACCAGTGTCTTCCGAGCATCTCACAACGGAAGTGTCTTCCTGTCTGATCCGCGCCCTCTTCCTGCCCGGCGCCGGCCGAACCTCAGCGTGGAGCTTGCCACGGGCTCAATCGCGGAATCCACCGGCGGACACCGGCGCTGTAGAGTTCGTATTCCGGCCCATAGGCGGTTCGCAAGGTGGGCTCTTCATACGTGACGACGAAGCAGTGAAAGCCCAGCCAGACGAGCACCCCGTACCCGAGCACCCGAACGTCGGCAAATACCAGCCATTGCCCAGCGATGATTGCCACCACCGCGACGTACATCGGGTTTCGAACATAGCGATAGCATCCCGTGATGATCAGGTGACGCGTCGGGAAGGCCGGGGCGGGAGTGCCCAGGCCCTGGAGCGCGAACCGGGCGAATGAGTCCAGAAGGATCAGGGCTCCGGCCGCGACCAACAGGACGCCGGCCGCGCGCAACGGCAGGAATCCGGTGGCGGAGGGCTCACCACCCCAATGAGAGATCAACCAAGGCGCCACGCCGGCCACAGTTACCGGCGCCACCACAAGAAAGATGGCGGAGCCCAGGATGGCCGACGTTCGTCTCATCGTGCCACGCCATACTCCAGCGACACCAGGCCCGTCTTGGGGTAGACCCGGTGGCCGGTAAGCTTCAGCCTGGGCTGCACCGCCGCCAGAGGCAGGAGGGGTAGCCCCCCACCGAGCAGTCTGGGGACGACAGTCACTTCCACTGCATCGACCAGACCCAACCGGAGCAGGCTGCTAAACAAGAGGCCGCCGCCGAACAACCAGATGTCCTTCCCCGGGGATTCTTTGATCCCGGCCACAGTCCCGGCCGGATCGTTGGACACGATCACCCCCGGGCAATCCCTTTGGGAGAGTGTGCTCGAGAAGACATAGGTTTTCATGCCTGGCAGTCCCGCAGCGCCGGCCTGACCGCGTACGGTTTCGTAGGTCTTCCGCCCCATGAGTACCGCATCGAAAGATCCCATTAGGGCTGTAAAATCCAGATCCGGATCCATGACAATCCAGTCCGTCTCCCCATTCGGACCCGCGATATATCCATCCAGGCTCATTGCCGCGGAGAAGCGAACCCGCCGCGGGGATTCCCGATCCACGATCGTCTTCATGTCAGGCCGTCGCCTCCGTGTCATCGAACACACCCCAGTTTCTCCTGTAAGCCACCAAAGAGTCATGACGAAATCCAGACTGTCTGAATGGTCCCCTTTTGGTCATGACAGTCACGCGCCCTCTTGCGAGAATGTCACACCTAGGCCTATCCAGAGTGGCCCGGGCGAAGTCCGGGCCGGGACTGGCGGGAGGCGAGGTTCCATGAGCGCACGAAGACTGCTGGCGGCAGGGAATGAGGCTTCGTCCGTAGTTGCCCTCCTACTGACTTCGGCGGCAGTAGGCGCCCAACCGACGGCGACTGCGAGAGCCATGGAAGTTTCCTTTAGCTCCGATGACGGATTCCCCCTCTTTGGAAAGCCAACTCTTCCGAACACCCCGGGCAGGGCCGCCATCGTCATCTATGTCCATACGGCGGGAGGATCCACCGTCGACATGGGGCGTCCGTCCTCCAAGGGCGGGACGGTCAACTACTACGACCTCTATCGAGCCAAACTGCCCAACTCGACGTCGCCTTCTTCAGCTACGAAGGCCGCGGCGTTCGGATGGGCGACGCGCCTCCCCGATACGAACAGATCGACAGGGAGACCGAAGGAGCGCCGGACACGAAACCGCGCTGAAGCACCGACGCCTGCCGGAGAGACAAGATGAAGAAGATCGACCGTGGTCTCGCCGGACTGCTGGTGCTGCTGGGGTGTGTTCACAATTTCGTCGCCGCACCGATGATCTACCATCGCCTTACCACTCAGGCGCTCTGGTTCGTATCGGCTGGCCTGGCGCTGTGGTATGCGGGGTTTATCAACCTTCTGCGGGTTGAAGCGGACCGCAGCGAACGGCTTCTCCGATGGCTGTGTGTCTTGACCAATGTCTCGCTCCTGTTGTTTGTAGCTGCCTTTGCGACTGTGCGGGGGAATTGGTCCGCTCCTGAGTCCTGGTTGCTGGTGGGGACGGTGGCGGCACTCACCGGCCAATCGGTCGCGTCGCTGCTCCGGGGCCGGTAGCTCACATACCGGCCCATCGTTCATTTTGGCGTAGAGGAGAAGAATCAATGCGTTCAGCGACTTCCATGCTCGCTTCTGGGCTGGCCCTGGTCCTGTGCGGGACCTGTCACCCGCAGGCAATCGACCGCGGCGGGCCGGAGGAGCTGGCCCGGTCCCTGGTCGAAGCGATCAACGGCAGAAGCCTGGAACGCCGGGTGGCCATCCTGCATCCCGCAACAAGAGCATGCATGACCCCAGAGACCGATGCCTACTTCTCCTGGATCTTCTCCCGGCAGTTGAAGTATACGATTCCCCAAGGGAAATACAAGACGCTGGTGGAGCCCGTGGCTGCGCCTATGGATCTCAACAAGCTCCTCTATCCGGTGCGCCCGTCCCATCTTTTGCGCCTGGACTTTGAGACCGCTCCCCATAGCAGCACCACGTTGGTTCTGCAGATTGCGCGGCACGATGGGCGATGGTATGAGGTGCTGGCCTGTCCAGGTCCGGAATTGGTCGCCGGCGCGCAAAGGTCTCAAGCGGAAACCGAACGGCAGGAGAAGAGGGCGCAAGAGGTTCTTTCCAGTGCCGGCGAGAGCCTTCGCGCCGAAGTAGCCGCCATGGCAAAGGACGGCCGTCGCGTCGACGCCATTCGTAAGGTCGCCGCCGCCACGGGTGAGGATCTGGCTGTGGCGCGGCGCGTGGTGGAGCTGCTGGTTGAGGCGGGGTCTTCCGCCATGGAACCCAAGTTCGTTTCCGACTCTAAGCTCCTCGGCGCGCCAAAGACAGATTCCGGGAATCCCCGCATGGACCTTGTCATGCGGGAGGTAGAACGGAGGCCGGCCGTGTCCGTGCTTAATATCGAGACCAATGTGGTTGGCTCAACCGTCGGTTCATCCTTCTTCCTCTTGTGCAGTGTCCGCGAACTTGCCAAGCTGCGAGGCGACTACCGCTTCATCGTCAAGGTTGAAAAGCATGGCCGCCCTGCCCAGTGGATTGTGGGCTTTCTTGCCAGCCGGAATGACAGCCTGGAAGGCCTGGGACCAGAGTTTCGCCACCTCCGGTCTCCGCAGGACATCATCGATCTTGAGCAATATGCGCCCATCTGCCAAATGATGAAGTGAAAGCCCATTGCCCGGGCAGAGACGCAAACCCGATGTGCCAAGCGCCTCGGCGGCCCCCCCGGAGGGCCATGCACGGCCTGCGGAACAGCAGCTCATCCCCTGAGCGCCAGACAGGCAGTCTGGTGGGACTTTCAACACCAAAACTCAGGCGCGGCGTTTCAGTCGCGCGCACCTGGGCAGATGGAGGCCACGAAGTCCGCAGGCGGGTGGAATCGTGAACTGACCGATGCCGGGAGCGCCAACCCGAGTCGAGGTCGGATCGATACTCCGGTCCCGCAGGAACCACTCCTGGCCAAAGCTGGCCGCAGTGATGTGAGACAAAAGGACGCCGCAGCGTCGGAGCCCCTTCCCTGCGGAATCCGGCTGCCCGAGGCGGTCACGGATCGCTCCGGTTCCACCGGCTGACGCAAACTCGCCCTTTCGCGGCAGCATGTCCACCGTCACCGGCCGGACGGACGCGGCATTTCTCCAGCCGCGGGCGGCTTCCCGGCACTTGTGTTCATGGCGGATCTCTGCGAAAACCAGTAGAGCCGCGATCTAAGGTTGTTTCGGCGCATCCGCGGTGGCTCTCGCAGCCTTGGCTGCCTGAATCTGGGGCATCAGGATGTCGCGCACGTAGTGCCAGTACGGCACCAGGTCGAGGGCCTCCTGAGCGTAGCGCTGCGCCGCGTCCGGGTCCGGCTTGGTTTGATTGAGCCGGGACCAAGCCAGGTTCATCAGCAGCTCCGGCTCGCCCCAGGAAGGCTCGAGTGGATCCGAAGCCGCGCCTTTGGACTTCCGCAACAGCTCCAGACCCTTGAGATAGCCTTCGATGGCCTTGTCTTGGCCTCCGCCACGCTCCGGCGGCGTGGACCAGTATTGGGGTCCCCTCACCCACAGAAGCCGCGGGTTGTCCGGCGCATCGAGAGCCGCCTTCTGCGCCACGGGCCTCAATCGCTTGATCAATTCTTGGATCTGCTCGGGCTTGTTCCGATTCATGTAGGCCAAGTAGCCGAGAGAGGAGGTGAGGGCGATCTTGGCATCGTTAAACCCGGGGTCTGCGGCCAGAGCCCTCTCAAACTGGTCTATCGCCAGGTTCAGGTCGGCCTCCAGTTCCTTTGGGTCCACGTTGTCGTTGAAGCCGTTGATCGCGCGCCGCCACTGGGCGAAACCCCGCCAATAAAGGACGCGGGACGCGATGGGTGCCGCGTCCACCCAGGGCTCCAGTTCCTTGTACAGGCGTGCCATCTCAGCCTGATCGCCTTGATAGTCCGCCTTCCGGATCCCCTCCACAATTGCAGCGACCGATTGGACTGCCGCGCTCGCCGTGGCACCCGGGCCTTCCTTGCTCGATGTCGCCTGTCCGTTGGCGCCCGCCACCGAACTCAAAAGTAGCAACGGGATAGCCCACGTTTTCCACCGGCTCGGTCCCCACGCCCTGCGCATGCAGTCGCGGATCGGCCAGATCCCTGCTGGTTCACAATGTTTCATTTTGCTCAGTCCCTCTGCGGTCAACTACGCTGTTAGTCGAGCATAACCCGCCTCCACAGGATCGTCGTGACCAAAATGTGACCAAGATGGGGTCTGACTCGGACGGAGGTCAAGAGCCGCGCGAGAGGTGTCTGGGCGGCTGGGAGAGATCGTCCAGAAAGCGCAAGCCTGAACTAGAACGCCACGGAAGCGCCGACTAATCTCTTGCGGGGACCGCCGATTGGCGCTAGTACTCCAAGTTGGACGCCATTCTCATTTCTGCGGCTCCAGTGCGCGCGCTTGTTCCGTCCATCGTTGGGAGTTCACTCCCATCGTGACCAGCCAGATGGGCAACAGGACCTCACCCACGCCGAACGGCAGAGTGTATCTGAACAACTCGGCGGCGCGTGAGGGTGAGACGAAGGACGCGTAACTATTCATCAGATAGGCCACCCCCGCGATCGCCAGCAGAATGCCCAGGATGCGAGGGAAGAAGTTTGAGCGGGAAAACAGGTAACCGGCCACGAGGCAATGGAGGCCGAAGAACACCAGGGCGATGTCGAAGCCTACGGTATGCAACCGGACGAATGCGGCCGCAGCCGCCCGCAGTTGATCCGGCTGGAACGCCGTCAGGTAGTGATTTCCGGAGAGAACCAGCAGCACCGCAAAGTGATTCAGCACGTTGGCGATGGCCACCGCCACGTAGATGATTCTCAACAGCAGCGCCAGCAGGCTCAGGTTTCTGTTGACGGGCGCGAGCAACCCATAAAAGATGAGGGCTACCCCGATGTCACAGGTGTACACGATCAACTCGGCGGCGCCGCCCAGAGAGTACATTGATTTCGAAGCTATGATCTTGTCCACGGTGGTGGCCGCATCGGCGCGCGCTAACCCGGACGGAGCAACGGGGAATGGGCCAAACAGAGCCAGCGCCATGATGATGATGTACAAGACGCCGGCGATTCTCGCTCTGAGGCGTGGGGACGTCTGAATGGTTGGATCAGTCATTCTTGCTCTCTTGCGTGCCTACGGCAGTTTCCTTTTGCACCTGGTTGGACGCGAGGCCCTCCAGGCGGGTTCTCACACCTGACCTCACCTTGGGCATTCTGGCGCCGGCCGGCGGTTTGGCTCAATGGCTTATCGCTCGCGCTCCTCCGGGAACACAGGGCTCGCGCAGAACAATGCTACCTTGTACCAATCCTTCGGAGGTATGTTGGGTTCGCCATCGGCCCCTCCGTCCCACTTGCCTCGAGCCAGGCACGACACTTCGGCATGACGAAACGCAAACGACGTCCCATCTTTTCCGTCAGCACCGTACTGGAGCATCTCGAGCCACCCTCTCGCCAAGAAACTCTCATGCAGGCGTGTCGCCGCGTCTCCAGCCTTCCCGGCTCGAGCGAACGATCCGGAGATGGAGAGTCCACATCCGAAGACCGGCCGGCGGAGCGTCTCGTCGCTGAACGCGCCTGTGCTTCGTTTCACCGAGACGCCCGGTATCTTCGAGACTGTGTCGTACGCCGCATCGCACGCGGCCCGCACAGCAGGCGGCAATACCTTTGGGACCGGCGGCTGCCTCTGTGGTGCGGGGTCAGCCGCACTGTGAGCAACCGTGAGGAGAAAAACCAAGCCTGCCGCCACCTTCGTCGCTCGCACTACACGCGAGGCCACACTGTCACGACCGCGCCCGCATCTGGTCACCGTGGTCGCCTCCTATGCGCTTTGGACGCCACCCCATTGGCCTTGGCAACTCCTCCGGCGAATCCGGCGAAAGAAGGCGAATGATCTGCGAACGGTGAGGTTCCCCGGATCTCTCCCCTCTCGCCAAGATTCACTCCGCGTTTGCCCTCCGCCATCGGTAACATGATGAACTACTTGAGTAGATCATCCGCCAGCCAGGGGCCGGCAGTCGTGACCAAAGGGTGACCTATTTGTGTCCGGGCTGGTCCGTTTAACGGGTTCGCTCAAGTGATGAGCTCGGTTGTTGCGCTCACAACTGCGGGCGCGACGGGCCCGTGGCCAGAAACAAGGCCTCGGGATTCGGTGTAGCGCCGTGTCGCGAGGAGGACCCCCGCGATGGACGCGTAGACAAGCGGGAAGCGAACGTCGGACTTGACCAGCCAGTAGTAGTGCACGACTCCGGCCGCCACGCACGCGTACACCAGGCGATGCAGGAGTTTCCAGCGCCGGCCGCCGAGCCGGCGAATCCATCCGGACGTGGAGGTGACGGCCAGCGGCAGCATGGCGAGGAATCCAAACAGGCCTATCGTGATGAACCGCCGCGTCGCGACGTCCTTCAGGATGTCCCCCAGATCGAAGAACTTGTCGAACCACACGTATGTGAGCAGGTGGAGCGACCCATAGAAGAAGCTGAACAGTCCCAACATACGCCGGAACCGGATGAGCGCCGCGAGGCCTGCCTGCTTGCGCAGCGGGGAGATTGCCAGCGTCAGCAGCAGGAAGCGCAGTGTCCAGTCCCCCGTCGAGCGCGTGATGAATTCAACAGGGTTGGCGCCGAGATCCTGGCGCAGCCCGCGCCAGCCCAAAACCAATAGAGGGACCAGCGACAGGGCGAAGACAAGCACCTTGGCCCACCGGCTGGAGAGGAGGCGCGGCGCCATTTAGTAGTCCTTCCGCAGGTCCATGCCGCTGTAGAGGGCGGCCACCTGATCGGCATAGCCGTTGAACAACAGCGTGTCGCGCTTGAAGAACTCGCCCATGCGCCGCTCTTTGGCCTGGCTCCACCGGGGGTGATCCACCCGCGGATTCACGTTGGAATAGAAACCGTACTCTCTTGCGTTCGCCATTGACCAGCTGGTAGGGGGCTGCTTGGCGGTGAAGCGGATCTTCACGATGGACTTTATGCCCTTGAAGCCGTACTTCCAGGGCACAACCAGACGAAGAGGCGCGCCGTTCTGGTTGGGCAGGGTCTCTCCGTAGAGCCCGACAGCCAGCAGCGTGAGAGGGTTCATCGCCTCATCCAGGCGTAGGCCCTCGACATAGGGAAACGGGATGCCGCCGTAGCGAGCCTGAGGCATCTGCCGGATGTCGTAGTAGCTCTGGAAGGCTACATACTTGGCACTGGCCGACGGCGCCGCCAACTTGATGAGCGCCGACAGGGGGAAGCCGATCCAAGGGACCACCATCGACCATCCCTCAACGCAGCGATGGCGATAGATGCGTTCCTCCAAAGGGGCGATCTTGAGAATCGCGTCGAGGTCCAATATGCGGGGTTTGGCTACCTCACCCTCAATGACCACTGTCCACGGCGAGGTCTGGAAGTTCTGTGCAGTCTCCGCCGGTTGATCCTTCCCGGTGCCGAACTCGTAGAAGTTGTTGTACTTCGTGACGGCGTCGTAGGAGGTAGGTTTCTCCGCGGTGCTCAATGGGCTCTTCACTACTCCCGTGAACTTGGTTCCCGCCAGTGAGGGGAAGGCAAGGCCGGCCGCCGCCAGGCCGCCGAGGAACCGCCGCCGGTTTAGATAGTGGGCCTTGGGCGTCACCTCGGAATGAAGGAAATCGGGCCGGCTGGTGGTAGTGATCATTTCCTAGAACCTCGCAAAATCCACGCCCGCCACCGGACCGAAGTCCCTCTGCTGGAGCACGGCGATGATCCGGCCTGCGCCGCCACCCGCGGCAAATTTCAAGTCCTGTCTGAATCCCTGGGACTTCGTCACTTCACCCACGACTGCAATCCGGCGCGCCACCGCGGTGTGGGAGAGCCTTCGTCCAGAGTTTTCGCCCCTGCCGACCTGGGATGTCCCCTGTTCATCCGCGATTGCCACCCAGACGTCCGCGCGAGCATAGCTTGAGGCCTGGGGTAATGGGGGGACCTCCAGGTGAAAGAGGGCAAAGTCACCCTCGCGGCGCGCTTGTGAAATCAGCATGGGCAGCCTGGGCGTGGCCGCGGCGCGTGTTGCGGCAGCCCGGACTTCGCGGATGTCGCTGCCCAGCACCTGTTCGCGCCCGTCGATCACGAGCTGGGGAGTGTAGACCGAATTCAGACGGAACCGGCGGCCGTAGGCATGCTGGCGCGAGGAGAAGGCAGCGGAGGAGAAGGGATCCTTCCATCCCAGGTGGTCCCAATAATCGACATGCTCACTGAGCACGATGATGCGGGCGCCCGGAACCGGCTGGACCCGGTCGAGGGCTTCCAGCAGGCGGTCCGCGGGCGGGCAACTGGAACACCCCTCGGAGGTGAACAGCTCCGCCAGCACGGCGCTAGGCGCCGGGTTGTCGCCCGTCCAGGCGATGGCGCCGCCGGCCAGCCCCATGGACATGATGCATATGGTCGCAGTGAAGTGCTTCACACTGAATGATTCGCAGCGGGTCGGCGGAAAGTTACGCTGCGGAGAGCCGGTCATTCAGCGCCGGACTGCCTGTCTTGGATGTCTTGCGCGAATGACGTCAATCCGGAGAGCCGAACAACGGCCATCCCGGGACCTGAGGCTACCGAAGTACCCCGCAGAGGCACTGTGATGAAGGCCTCTCGGGCACAATCCACCTGTGTCAGGCGACGGGACCAGATGGAAGAAGATCTGTTCGAGCTTCGATGATTCTGACCACAGACTAAAGCAGCTCGACGCTCTGGTTCAGTTCGATCACGCCGCCCACCTTCACGGCGCAGTTCAGAGCCAACTCTCCATCGAAGCGATCCACAATGTCCCGCAATACCCCAAGATCTTGCTGGAGAGTATCGGGATCATAAGTCGTCATCACACATCGGCTACGCAGGCTATCGACATTGATGACGGCGTCGCCAATTCGCAGTTTGCGGCCTGGCCACTTGCGTTCATCAAGGCCCTCGACGCCGCCGATCACCAGGTTTGGGCGCAGACGCCGGCGGTCTCTTCCAAACGCGGCGATTGCGCCGTCGGTGACGGCCAGGAGTGGCAGCACATCAAAGCGAGCCGCCGATCCGTCGTAAACGAGTTCCGAAAGTGGGCCGACGATTCTGCGAACGTCTGTCAACACCTCTGAGCCGGTCCACGGTCTGCCGTCCACCAACGGTTCGCCGTTTGCACCCGTGGTTCCTTTGTGGCCGAGTAGAGCCGGGTGCGAACGCGCGGTCACCACGCGCCCCTGAGGACTGAGAACCGAAACCACACGATCACCGTCTATTCCGAGGGCGGTGATGCTAGCTCGCGCAAGGAGTTCTCCGGCCATTGATTTCACGGGATACCGCCAGATTTCTTTCACGTACATGGAGGTCTCGCTCAAAGAATTCGACGTTCGGCTTCCGTGATCTTCGCGTCATTGATGCTGGCCAGCCTGCGCCGCATCAGGCCGGCCTCGTCGAACTCCCAGAGTTCGGTGCCGTAGGATCGGAACCACTGACCGTTTGCGTCGTGCCATTCGTACTCGAAGCTCACGGCGATGCGGTTCTCTCGGAAACCCCACAGGGTCTTCTTCAACCGGTAATCGAGCTCCTTCTCCCACTTCCTTTTCAGAAAGGCCAGGATGGCTTCTCGCCCGCGGAAGAACTCCTCGCGGTTACGCCACTCTGAATCGGGCGAATAGGCCAACGCGACCCGTTCGGGGTCACGCGAGTTCCAAGCGTCTTCAGCCATTTGCACTCTTCTAGCGGCGCTCTCCGCAGTGAAGGGCGGAGCCATCACAATTGGTGGGGTCATGATATGGGTTCCTTTGACGGGCAGGGCCGCTGCCCGCCCTGCCCGCGATGTTTGATTTTGCACGTTTTCCGTAGTTGGCCAGCGCTGGGATCAGATCCCGGCGCTTGTTTCGATGTCCACCGCCACAGGCGGGAAGTCGACATCGGTGCGCGCCACATGGTTGAAGTAGTTGGTGAAGATGTTCACAGCCACGTTGGCGACAAGTTCGGCGATGTCGCCGTCGCTGAACCCGGCGGCCTTCACATTCGCCACTTCCTGGTCCGAGACCATGCCGCGTTGTACGACGAGCGCCTGCACAAAACGCAGCCCGGCATCGCGCTTGGCATCGAACGAATGCGCCTCGCGGCTGGCGGTGATCTCCGCCGGTCCCAGGCCCACCATCTTCCCGATGGCCGAATGGGCCGACAGACAGTACTCGCAGGAGTTTGCCTGCGCCACGGCCAGGGCAATTAGTTCACGAAACTTTGCGTCGAGCTTGCCAGTGCTGAGGGCGGCCCCAAAATTCAGATAAGCTTCAAGTGCCGCCGGACCGGCCGCAAGCGTCTTCATCAGGTTCGGCGTCATTCCCAGCTTGGCCTGAACCCCTTCCAGGAGTTGCTTGGCCTTGCCAGTTGCTTCGGCCGGGTTCACTGCAGTGATTCGTTGCATTGTCTAGTTCTCTCTTTCGTTTCGCAATGTTGCGATGCCTTGGAGAGTGCACGAGGAGCGCCAAACGGGAAACCAGTTCAAGTGATTGAAATCACGACTGATGGGCGCTCCTGCAAGGATCGCGAAAAATCAAGAGTCATGAAATATCGTGAGTGAAGTCACGAACTGTCGCGGTATGATCATGCTGTGGACCTCGAACCGTTGCCCGCTGTCATTCTCGCCATCGCCGAGCAGCGCTCATTGCCTGCTGTCTTGACGACAATCATCGATGCGGTAGCCCGCCAGCCCGGTGTGGCACTTGCACGGCTTTGGCTGCGCGAGCCAGACGACGTTTGTCCGATATGCCGTTCCGGCGAAGCCAACGCTGAACCAGCGCTGCATCTGCGTGCCAGTGCCGGTTGTCCGGTTGCAGAAATGACCGATTGGACCCGCATCAACGGCACGTTCCATCGCATCCCGCTTTCGTCCAGCAACCTGAAGATTGCCCACATCGCCACCACGGGCGAGTCCATTCGAATTCCTCAACTAACGGACGATCACCAGTGGGTACGTTTTCCCACATGGGCTCAAACCGAAGGGCTCGCGAGTTTCACCGGCCACGCGCTGGTGTTTCGGGGCGAGAGCCTCGGTGCCCTGGCCGTGTTCCGCCGAACGCCGGCCGACGACGACTGCTTCAATTGGCTGCGCACGATGGCCAGTGCCGCGGCCGTTGCCATTGCGAATGCCCGAGCCTTTGAAGAGAACGAAAGCTTTCGGCACCAACTGGAACTGGAGCGCGACTATCTCCGCGAAGAAGTGGAATCGTCCGGTTCGTTCGGAGAGATCCTCGGCCGCAGCCCTGCCTTGGAACGCGTACTCCATCAAGTGGGATTGGTCGCCGCCACCGATGCGAACGTTCTGGTGCTGGGGGAAAGCGGCACGGGCAAGGAACTCATCGCTCGCGCGATTCACCAGCGGAGCGCCCGTTCGCGAAAGCCACTGGTGAAGGTCAACTGCGGCTCCATCCCGCATGAGCTCTTCGAGAGTGAGTTTTTCGGCCACGTGAGAGGCTCCTTTACTGGAGCCATCCGCGGCCGCATCGGCCGCTTTCAACTCGCCCATGACGGCACGCTGTTTCTGGATGAAGTAGGCGAGATCCCCTTGGATCTACAAGCCAAGTTGCTGCGGGTATTGCAGGAGGGCGAGTTTGAACGCGTGGGCGACGAGGCCACGCGAAGGGTGAACGTGCGTGTGGTGGCCGCGACAAACCGGGACTTACGCAAGGAAGTCGAAGAGGGGCGCTTCCGTCTGGACCTTTACTACCGGCTAGGGGTGTTCCCCATGGAAGTGCCTCCGTTGCGCGAGCGAAAGGAAGACATCCTCACCTTGATCATGCATTTTGTGCGCCGAGCGAGTTTGCGATTTCATGTTGCGGCCCCAAGCATTCCGGCCCGAGAAATTGAAAGAGCGCAACACTATGATTGGCCCGGCAACGTACGCGAACTTCAGAACGTGGTCGAGCGCGCCGTGATTGTTTCACGCGGAGGGAAGCTCGCCTTCGACTTTCCGCAAACGAGCAAGCCAGGTGGCAGGCCGGCCCGCCCGGCGCAGCCCTCGCCTACTTCTTCCGAAGCCGTCATTCCGGAGCGGGAATGGCGCGATCTCGAACGCGCCAATATCATCGCCGCCCTTCGGCAGGCCAACTCCCGCATCTCGGGCAAGGGAGGAGCAGCCGATTTGCTCGGCGTGAACGCTAGTACATTGGCCTCACGGTTGAAGACGCTCGGGATTGACCGGGCGGATTACAGGATGACCACGCCGTCGCGACCCGGCCGAAGCGCATGAACCGCTTCTTCAGGTTTCCGCCAGAACCGCACTGCAAGTTCACGAAGCCTTGACCGCATTGGTTTGCCGGCCTCACCTGCAACGGGCTTGCGCTGTTCAGGCAAGACGACCATTCGGAACGCCCGCAAGCAGCCATTCCAGCTCAACGGGCAGGCAGTGCGGAGTCATTGCGAACCTTGCAAACTGGGGCCCGCATCTGTCGAGCCGCCACCGGCGCAGGCAGGCCAGGCTGACATGGAGTTCTACTTACGCATTGGAACCGGCGGTCGGAATTGCCTGCGAGTGATGGTTAGCGGCTGCGCCGAGCAGCGGTCCGGCGAGCGACAAGACCAGTAGCAAGCCAACGTGCGAAGCGGCCACATGCGCCGCCTCCAGAATCGGGCAATAAAGTTCCTGGCTGACAAATGCTCCGAGTCCGGCCAGCAGTCCCACGGCCGCGCCAGCCCTGCGGAAGTCGACGAAATACCCACGGCGCGCCGCCAGGTAGATCGCCCCAAGTGCAACCAGCGCGGTACCACCCGCCCGCCCCAAGCAGAGCGCCCAGTGGCTGAGAAAGTCTGCATCCGGCGCCCATGGGAAGAGGATGACGGAAGCCGCCGCGAACACGGCAGGCGTCAGCCAGCGCGCATGCCGGACGGCGGGCGCGAAGCCGCGTCCCGGCTCCATCTCCATGGCAAACAGTGTGGCTTGAACTGCCGCCGCTATCATCGCCGCAAGGAAGATGACAGCTCTGCGCGGCGGGTCGAGTGCGATCCACCCCCTGTTGCCCGTGATCGAGGCCAGCAGGGCGCCGGTGCCTGCTGCGCACAGGAAGAACCCCAGCGCCCGGGCCGGCATCGGGAGCAAAGGCCGAACGGGGACCAAGCCGGCGACAAGTTGCTGGGTGATGGCTGCGTAGGGCGGATTCGGGGTAGCGGTTGAGAGGAACCGGGACAGCGTCTCTTCCAGCGAGCGGCAGCGCGGGCAACTGTTCAAGTGCTCGCGCGCGGCAGGCGGCCAGGCCGAAGGCGGCACTGAGTGGTCAAGCAGATTGTCCAGCGCCGAGCAGTTCACTTTGTTTCGTCCCTTCCGGAGAGCATGGAGCGGAGAGTTTCATACGCGCGGTGGGCCTTGAGTTTAATGGCGCCCGTCGTCGAGCCCTTGATGCGCGCAACCTCCTCCAGACTCAGTCCTGAAAACTTCAACAGCAAGATGACCTCTCTCTGCCCCTCCGGCAATTGCTCAAGCATGCCGTGCACGTCGAATTGAGCCGAGGCTGGCGCACGGCCGGGAGGAGGCAGATCTGGCAGTTGATCCACGGCTACTTCCCGCTGTCTTGTCCTCGCCCACTTTCGATAACCGTCGATCCTGGTGTGATCGGCGATGGCAAACAACCATGGGAGGACGCGAAGGCCTGGCCGATAGGTGTGGCGGGCTCGGTGGACGCGCAGCCAAGTATCCTGCAAAAGGTCTTCCGCCTCAGCCACGCTTTTCGTGTGTCCGAGAAAGTAGCGGAGCAGAGGCGGACTGGCCCTTCTTACCAACTCCGTCGTAGCGTCTGTATCTGCTTGCTGGTAGGCTTCCATCAACTCCTCGATGGAGCGCCCTTCCGGACATGCATCGCCGGACGACAGAGGCGATGTACTCTCGGGTTGGTGCTCACCAGATGCAGTCAATTTGCAGAGGCCATCCCGACACCTCTGCCCATCATAACCGAGTGCGGGGGCTCCTTCAGCCCCGCACCCGATATGTGCGCCGGTGCTGCGCTCAGCGGGCAGCCAGACCGACCGAGCCGGCCGGAAGACCCGCGACGGCGCCGAGGAATCCCAGAGATCCGTCGGAGGCGATCTGGTAGGCGCCGACAGAGCCGGTTCCCGAATTGAGGGCGTAGAGGAAACGGTCATTTCGGCTCACAGCCATGTCGGTGGGAGCGCTGCCGGCCGGCAACGCGGCGGAAATCCCGTCGGCGTTGAGAAGTGACAACTCGCCTGTGCGGCTGATGGCGTAACCGGTGATTGTCGCACTGGGCGTGTTGGCCGAATAGGTGAATGTGCCCTTGTGGTTGACCGCGATCCAGCAGGCGGCCGTTTGACCGCTCTTGAGGGATCCGGTTATGCCCGTGAGGTCCGCAGACTCCGAGACCCCGTACGAAGACACCGCAGTGGCCCCGGCGGCGTCGCCGAATGCTTCCGAGACGATGAGGTGATCGCGCTTATCGAAGCCGAACCCGAATGGGGTCTGGCCGTGGGAGGGCCAGGAGATGGGACCAGTGGGAACGCCATGCTCCAGGCGGAAAATGGCGATGGTGTTGCTGCCCTTTTCGGTGACTGCCAACACGTCGCCGTCGTCGTTGAAGCCGATTTGCCCGGGCGCCTGACCGGTGAGAGGGAGCGCGGAGCCGGGAATCGCCTCCAGCATGCCTCTCTGGCGAATCCGGAAGCCGTTGATATTCGGCGTTCCGCCTGCATTGACGACGTAGACAAGGTCTTCGTGGATAGTGATGCTGATCGGGGTCTGACCGCCTGAGGGGGCCATGCTGCGAAACTGCAGGCCACGTTCATTGACCGCAAACAGGGTTACATCATTGCTCGCGGCATTGACGGCCGCAAGCCAGCGGCCATCGTCACTGAGAGCAATGGCGCCCTGCGAGCCGAGGCCCGCCCCCGTGCCCCGACCGTTGGTGAGGTAGGTTCCCGCCGGGGTGAGGATTCCCGCAGGCCCGCGTTCGTAGACTGCAATCGAGTTCGCAGCGGCGTTGGTCATCGCGTACACGTTGCCCGGAAAACCGTCGGCCCAGGCGCAAACGGCTGTGGTGGTGGTGAGGAGCGCGGCAAGCGCAATGAACTTCGAAGCCGCCGCGAAAATTCCTTTAACTTGGTTGATCATCTATTCGAACTTCCTTCCTGAATCTGTTTGCCGTCTGCTCGGTCATTTGACCGCGCAAAGCGGCTGGGACTTGGGTGGCAGCACGGGCGAAGCTTGGGAGCGATTTTCTTGCTTCCGCCTCAGCGCCAACGTTGCCTGTTCCAATTCCTCTGATGGGTAGTTCGAGAGACGAGAGGTGGAAGTTACGCAGCCTAAGCGAATTCGCGAAATGTGCGGAATCGATGGAAACTCCCGACGCCGTGGGCAGCATCACGGTCTCGCCGCGGCCGCCCACCGCCGGCGCGGCCCTGGCCGGGCCGGGTTCGGTCCCGAGCTCAACTTCACACCGAGCGCGAGTTTGCTCAGCATGCCCTCCCCAAGAGAGAACCAGTTCCAGTGCCCATTCGGCCCGTGAGGATCCTGTGGGAACGATGACAACGGCTGAGTCGCCGAGCGTTTGAAACGAAGTGGCCACTTTGGACTAAGTCCGACTGCCTCGTATCGGCCGTGATTCGG
>JACRKW010000101.1 GCA_016215215.1 Acidobacteriota bacterium | reverse complement strand
CGTTCAATGCCTTTTGGGGCCGTCAAGAGCACCCTTACCGGGCGGCTAGCCGGCGACTGCGTCCGTGCTTGTCCCGGCGCAAGGCCCGGACGGCTTGCTGATCCATTCCGCGCTCCGCCAGGTCGGCGACCTCATCTCCTTCCAGAACTTTCTCCGCGCGCTCGCCGCCCGCACGGGCCGACTTCTGAACCTCAGCGATCTGTCGCGCGATCTCGGCATCGCCCTCAACACAGCCAAAGCCAGGCTCGCCGTGCTGGAGGCCACCTCTCAGGTCATCGTCCTCAGGCCGTACCACGCCAACATCGGCAACCGCCCGGTCAAAAGACCGAAGGTGTACTTCACCGATACCGGGACTCTCCGTCATCTGGCGGGATTGAATCACCCGCAACATGCGCTTGCAGGCCGCCGGCTGGGTTCGGGTCTGCCTCTGCCGGTGAAGCACGTGCCGTCAAAAGGCAATACCCCGCCCATGCTCCACTTAATGTCCAGTGTTTTCAGTCAAAGTCGATCGATCATCGGGGGTCTTGGATAGTAGTGCCTTGATACACTGGCTGTCTATGCCGGAGCCGGAACGGGAGAGGCTGGACTCCTGGAAAGATATCGCTGCCTACCTGCACTGCAGCGAGAAGACCGCCAGGCGGCGGCATTTGCTTTATGGCCTTCCAGTGCACCGTATGCCAGGGGGCACGAAGAGCCCGGTGTTCGCTTACCGCGACGAAGTGGACCAGTGGTTGAGAAGTCACGGTACAGAGGAGGGGATCCTCCAGAATCCGGCGCCGGCGCATGGGTTCCCGGCTCCTTCGAATGGTCGCTCCAGGTGGATCTGGTGGCTCGTGCCCGCGGCGATGGCGGCTGCGGCGGGCGGGGTTCTGCTTTGGAACTCCTGGAGCCGTCCCCCCGTGCGGCTGGTAGGCAACCCTGAGAGGCTGAGCCACTCGGCCGCCGCGAAGCTGCCACCGTTGATGATGGACAACTCCCGGATCTACTTTCAGGAACGGGAGTATGGCCAGGGCCGGTTCCGCCTGATGCAAATGGCGCTGGCCGGCGGACCCTCCAGCGTGCTGGAGATTCCCCTGGAAAACCCGGATCCCGGCGTGGTGGCCCCCGATGGCTCCGCGATGCTGCTGCGGAGCATACAGGGTTCCAAAGATGGCGACGAGGCGCTGTATGATCAGCCGCTTCCGGCAGGCAATCCGCGCCGATTGGGAGACATCCGCGCCTACGACGCGGCATGGACTCCAGACCGCCGCCACATCATCTTCAGCAAATTGAAATCGGTTTATGAGGCCACATTGGAAGGGGTAGTCACCCGGAAACTCTTCGACGTTCCCGGCAGAGCGTATGGATTCCGGTGGGCGCCCGGCGGGAAGAAACTCCGGTTCACAGTCTACGATTCCAAGTTGTCCAGCTACCGGATCTGGGAGACGCCCTCGCTGGACTCTGCGCCCCACGTGGCCTCATTCGGGATCGATCATCTGCCGCAGCAGTGTTGCGGCAGTTGGAGTCCCGATGGAAGCCTGTTTTTCTTCCAGGCGTCGGTGGACGGGTACTTTCAAGTATTTGTCCAGCCGGAACGGCGGCTGTTCTCAGGGGTTGGCGCCCCCTCCGCCGTTCAGATCACATCGGGACCGATGAACTTCCGGTCACCCCTGCCTGGCCGGGAAGGGAACAGGCTCATCGTGCTGAGCCAGTCGCAGAAGAGCGAGATCGTGCGGTACGACGCTGCCGCTCAGCGATGGCTTCCACTCCTGGAGGGCGTTTCGGCGGCCACGGCCGCCTATTCGAAGGACGGAATGTGGCTGGCCTACACCCGGACCCCGGATCACACGCTGTGGCGTTGCCGGATGCCAGGGTGCCGGGATCCCGAGCAGATGACCTCCGCACCGTTGCGGGTGACGATGCCCCGATGGTCGCCAGATGGGAGACAGATCGCCTGCATGACCCAGTCGCCGGGGAAGCCTTGGCGCGCCAGCGTCATCGCGGTGGAGGGGGCGCGTTTGGTCTCCCTCTTGCCGGGCGATGGCGAGGAAGCCGACCCGAATTGGTCCCCCAACGGGGACAAGATCGTGTTTGGCGCGGTGCCAAACCTGGACAGAGGGGAAGAAGCGTCGATTCGGATCGTGGACTTGCGCACACAGAGGGTCCGCACCGTAACAGGATCGGAAGGCTATCACACGCCACGTTGGTCGCCGGATGGCCGGTACCTGGCCGCCGTTCGTTCGGACACGCTGGAACTGGCCCTCTACGAATTCTCGACCGGGAAATGGTCGAAATTGGCCGGGAGGCGCGTGGGCTATCCGAAGTGGTCCGCCGACGGCGACAGGATCTACTTCCTCGCGGCTTTCGAGAAGGACCATCCGCAAGTGATGGCAGTGGACATCGCAACCCGGCAGCTCCATTCCGTTGCCAGCCTGTCAGGCATCCGGCGGCCGTCGTTCTCCTTTGGGGATTGGATCGGGCTGGGACCGGGGGACACTCCGCTCGCGTTGCGCGACCTGAGCACCGAGGAGATTCTCTCCTGGCGCTTGGAGCGCCGCTGAGGCCGCCGCAGGGCAGAGGAATGCCTATGAAGTCCAGCGTGGCGCCGATTCGCGCTCTGGCGTTGAGGCGCTCCCATGCCAGCCGCTCCACTACCGAGCCCGATAGGAACAATGCTGGGATGCAAGTCGAGCAGGACGGACAACACGGTCTATCGCTCAGAACCGCCGCCAATCCTGGTATCGGTGGCCCTGCCGCATCGCGATCCAAGGGCGAGTTGAAGAGCCTGCCGATCTCCGTTCTCTATGCGCTTCAGAAGCCGCCTCACAAAATCACAAGTTTCTTCCAGCATTCCGGCACGCACGAAGCCCTCGGTGAGCAGAGACGGCACATCCTTTCGGGAAGCTTAGTAGGGAGTATGGCTCTCGGATCTTGATTCTCCGTCGAGCGGGATTTCTGCGGACCAGAGGTCACAACAGCGCTGCAACTAATGATGAATGCGGAGCCGGCGCTTCTGGATGCACAGTCCAGGCGTGCGTTCTAGGATCTGTTCCGCACCTCGGCTCGCTATGAGTGGACGATCTGGGATATGGCGTGGCCGGCAGAAAAGCGGGCGCCACAAGATCTGGATGCGGCTCTCACGGCCTGCGATTCGCGGGTTGTTTCATGAGCAGCGCCCAGCCCAACAAGAGCGGCGCTGCCTTCCATACCTTCCATATAAACTCGGCGGAGGGGAAGTGATCTCGGAGCAAGAGGGCCAGAATCAAGTTCTGGCTGGCTGCCAAGGCGAACATTGCGGCAACTGTCCAGCGGACTGAGGGGCTCCAATTGGCTCCTCTCGCGATCGCGAAACAGAAGAACGGAAAGAGGAGCGCCAGGTAGTGCTCCCAAACCGTGGAGGCAAACAAGAGGGCGAAGAAGAGGGCCATGGTCACTTTCTCGCGAGGGCCTGGACGCCGCCTGTGCAGCATCCACAGGAAGCTGGCCAGTGCGGCAAGCTTCAACGTCCAGGAGAGCGCTCCTTCCCCGGTGAGTAAATAGATGGAGCTATTGTAGAACCAGGGGTAGACCAGCGCCGCGTTGTTCCGCAACATTTCAAGGAAATCACGATGTACTGCCCATCCTGTCGTGACCACGGACAGTAGCCCCGCCACAGCGCTGAAACCCGCGATCGAAAAGAAGAACCGCCATCCCGAGAAACCGGCCAAGAGGATCAGGCCCGGGCCGAACGCAGGTTTAATTAGGATTGCCACAACCCAGGCCAGCGCAGCCCAGCCGAAGCGGGCGCGAAGATGCGCGGACAGCGCCAGCGCGATTGACAGCAGCACGGTCGGGGTGGTCTGGCCACCCACGCGGTAGACGGTCCAGAAGGGTTGGTAGAGCAGGGCGGCGCAGGCGAATCCCGCGGCGAAGCGGGCCTGCGAGTACTGATCCGGAGGCGATAGGCGGCGAAATTCGAGGAACAGCACGCCCAGCGCCACAGCAAACGCCAGCGCGTTTTGGATCTTAAACCAAAGCAGCGCCTGCCCGGGCGGCAGCCAGCTCATGGGGACGTAGAACCAGGCGGAGAGGGGCGTGCCATAGAACGCCAGCGTCCCCTGGGGAGCGGCGCCTAGAATGGGGCGTTCGGGATGATACAAGTCGTCGAAAAGGCCGGCGGAGGCGCGCCGGCCGGTGTCGTAGAAGTTCGCAAAATCCCAGCCGAGTCCCGCAGGTACGAGAATGCCCGCGATGTTTCCAGCCACCAGCAGCGCGAGGCAGGCTCTCGTGGCCAGGCGAAGCCGCCGCATCAGGCGGACTCCCGGCGGATCGCTTCGATCACACCATCGATGCTGGTTTCGAGAGATTTGCTTGGCCGGTAGCCCAGCGCTTTCTCTGCCGCGGCGATCTCGGCGACAGAATAGCGCAATTCGCCAGGGTGTTCGGGCTGATGCTCGATGCGGGCGTCGGGGCGAATCCGGCGCACGAGTAGGCTTGCCAGGGTGTTGAGCGAAGTCGCGCGCCCCGTGCCAAGGTTATAGACCCCCGGCTCTCCGTGCAGAGAGGCCACAGTACCTTCCACGATGTCGCTGACGTGCACAAAATCGCGGCACTGCTCGCCATTGCCGAAGATAGTGATCGGTTCACCGCGCAGGAGCCGGTGGATGAAGATGGTGATCACGCCGACGTAGGGCGTAAAGGCCTGCCCAGGGCCGAAAGTGTTGAAGTAGCGCAGGGCCGTGAAGGGAATCTTGGCTTGATCCAGCAGCAGTCCGCACATTCGCTCGGCCGCCAGCTTTCCCACGCCGTAGGGAGAGATGGGCTGCTGGGAGTGCGATTCGGGAATGGGTAGGGGTGCAGGGGCATCTCCGTACACCCCCATCGAAGAGGCGAAGGTGAACTGCCCTATGCCCTCCTTCGGCAGGCGCCGCAGCAGGTTCAAAGTACCCATCAAGTTCACGTCGGAGTCCACATAGGCGTGCTCGAAGCTGCCCCGGATGGTGACCTTCGCGGCCAGGTGGAATACGCAATCGACACCGGCCAACGCGGCCGAGGCGTCGGTCGGGTCGCGCACGTCTCCGTGCTGGAACCGTGCGCGTGCGTCGACCGACTCGCGGCGGCCCGACGAGAGGTCGTCCAGAACGGTCACTTCTAATCCGTGGTCGAGCAGGGCGCGAACCAGATGCGAGCCAATGAATCCCGCACCGCCGGTGACTAGCGCGCGACGAAACTGGCGCTCCACGCCTGCCTCCTTATGCCGGTTGGAATCACCTGGTCCCGATACAGAATCGCCCCCTCGATGTCGTGGTCGGCGGTGACGCACGTGCCGGGGAAAACCAGACTGTAGGCGATGTGCACGGGATGGCGAATGTCAGCTCCCTCGCCGATGACGCTGTGGTCCACTCGAACGCCCGGCGCTAGGCGCGCCCCAGCAGCCACCAGGTGAGGCAAACCGCGCCGGTGGAGCTCCATCAGATTCGCGGCCAGCAGATCTCCTGGTACGGTGAGGTTTATGTCGGCCGTCGCGATGGGCCGGTGCGTAACGGTGCGTCCGTCCTCGATCAGGATCTGAATGCTCTCGGTCAGCTCGTATTCGTTGCGCAGGGCGGTGCGGGGCGTGCGGCGGATGGCGTCGAAGATGTGCTTGTCGAAGACGTACAGGCCTGCGCCCTTAACATTGCCAACGGCATGGCGCGGCTTTTCGATCACCTGGCTCACACGGCCCTCGCTATCGGCCTGGATCGAGAAATTGCGCCGGATCATGGCGGGGTCGCGTTCGACGCAACTAATCAGGACGGCGCTCGCGGCTCCATCCACTACTTCCTGGATTGCCGGGCGCATGTCGCCGAGCTGCAAGTAGAGATCGCCGAGCAGCACCACGAAGGGCGAATCGATCGCCGGCTCCACCTTCCCGACCGCATGGGCCAGTCCCAGAATCTCGTCCTGCTCGATGTAGCGGATGGGAATACCGAAGCGCTCCCCGCCGCCCAACACGTCAACGATGCTATGCGCGAGGTGACCCACCACGACGATGATTTCCGAGACGCCCCAGCACTTCATCATCTCGACGTGATACTCGGCCAAGGGCCGATTGCCTACGGGCAGGACCGGTTTGGGAAGGCTACCGGAGAATGGCGTGATCCGAGTTCCCTTCCCGGCGGCCAGTATGACGCCCGCCAGCTTTTGATTCATGTTGGAACTCATGCGCGGCGTGATGCGAGGCCGGAGCCGCTCCACTTGCAGCTCAGCAGGCGCTGGGTAACAAACAAGGCATCGCGCGCCCGGATCTTCTTGCCTTCCTCGACGGTCCGGCCGGTGAAAGAAATCGGGACCTCGGCGAAGCGGGCGCCGCATTGCGCCAGGCGAGCGGTCAGTTCCGCCTCGAAGTCGAAGCGGTCGGCGCGAATCTCGATTCCGCGAATGAGTTCCACACGGTACATTTTGTAGCAGGTCATCAGGTCGCTCAGGCGGACGCCGTACAACCACCGGCACATCATCGTCATCAGCCGGTTTCCGGCATTGTTGGCGAACCGCATGCGTTCGATGGAGCCGCGAAAACGGCTGCCATATACGACGTCAGCCTGCCCGCTGAGAATCGGCTCGAGCATGGAGCCGTACTCGCTGGGGTCATATTCGAGGTCGGCGTCCTGATGGACCGCGACTGTGCCGGTCATCCTCCGCCACAGATGTTTGATCACTGCGCCGCGGCCTGCGTTGCAGGGCATCAGTTCGATGTGCACGCCCGGCTCGTCGCGAACCCGCTCCAGGAGTTCACGCGTGCCATCGGTTGACCCGTCGTCTCCGATCAAGATCTCCTTATCGATAGGAACACCCACGCGTCTGACTTTTTCGATCAGCGGCAGGATCGTGCGTCGTTCATTGTAAACCGGGATGAGAATGCTGAGTCTCGGGGCGGTTCCGAGGGACACGCCCGAACTCGTCTGAACCATCCAGCCCTCCTGCCAAATAACTACCAAGAATACACCATTTCCATCAGCGGCGGAGCCACGCCTGCGGGGTTTCGTGAACCTTAGGAAGACCACCGGAAAGCGCAGGCGATGAGTCTCTCTACTGGGTTGAAATCCGTGTAGCGCGGGCTGAACCAGTGCTCGAACCTGGATGCTTCCGCGGCCTTCCGCGCGCTGAGATTGAACTGAATAGGACCGCACAGCATGAAGTTGATGCGCTGGTGGCCGTCCCTGCGGAAGCAGGTTGCGGGCGCGTGTCAATTCCTGAGTGCAGATTCGCTGCCGGCTCCAGAGGTCGGTTGGGATTGCTTTTACCTGAGCGGAGGATAGGGTGCTGCTGCGAAGTAGGCCGAGCGCCGGCTCAGGGGCCGGAATGTAGCGCACCTGTTCAGACCCAGGAGAGGTCGATGGAGTGGACGATGAGGCCGAGTTCGCGGTCTTCAATGACGTCGCGAGGAGGCAGGGCCTTGTCGAGAGAGAACTCGATGAGGAGCGAGTCGGCGGTGAGGGCGGCTGGTGGGATGGGCGCGAGGTATGTGGCGTCGCCGGGTTCGAAGAAGGTGCGCGGTGGGAGAGGGCAGCCCTGGACGCGGCAGTGGAGGGTGATGGGGCCGAGGGCGCGGGGAGGGCGGCTAGAAGAGAGAATTCCCGGGCGGTCCAGCGCCAGCCGGAGTCCTCGGGGTCGTGCCAGCCGTGGAGGAGTTCGACGTTGGAGAGGGCGGAGCGGTTCTTGAGGAGGCAGAAGGCACGCTCGTCATGGCCGTCGAGGGCGACAGGGTTCGACGTGCGCGTGTCGCCGAAGTAGGAGGTATGGAGAGTGGTCCACCCCGCGCGGCGGGCCAGGCGGCGGAGTCCGGAGGGGGTGAAGATCCAGTAGTTGGAGTTGTCCAGGTTGAGCTGGGAATCGTCCAGCAGATAGGCGACGGGATGAGGTTCGAAGCGGGCGCCCTCCGGGGACTGGCGTGCGACACGGGTGGAGAGGACGCAGTGCGGCGCGGCGCGGGCAACGGCTTCCAGGAGAAGTAGGGGGCTCTTGACGTGATAGAGGACGCCGAGGCAGAAGACGAGCCCGTAGGAGCCGAGCTGAAGTGGAGCGTTCAGGTCGGCCTCGACGATGCTGATATCGGAGTTGAGGTGCTGCTTGAGCAGCCGGATGGCGGCCATGCCGTTGAAGGACGTGGAGGGGTGATCCAGGGCGTGGACGGTGTATCCGGCGGCTTCGAGGAGGAATGCCAGGTCGCCGTCGCCGGCGCCGATGTCGAGGATGGGGAGTCCGGCGGCGAGTGCGTCGAGAGAGTGCGCGGAGTGGGCGAAGACGGGGGCGAGATGATCGAGATTGGAGAGCGTTTCGTAGGGGTACCAGCGGCACTCGCCGGCCAGCGATTGTTTGAGGGCGCGGAGGCGCGTAGCGAAGGCCGGGGCGAGATCGAGGACGTGGTTCCAGGTGGGGGCCGGCGGCGGCATCTCAGGAGCCCATCATAGCGAGACCAGTTACTGCCCGTGCGAGTAGGCCGCTGGCGGAATCAGAGCCCGTTGCCGTTGATCGAGCGCGGATCTTCAAAGGTGAGTTCGCCGTATTGGATGTTGAGCTCAGCCACGCCCCAAAACCGGGTTTCGCTGTTCACCTGCATCATCTTCGGCACCGCCACGCCATCCCGAATCGTATATTCGCGGGTGAACTCCACCTTCTTCAGGAACACCGACGGGCTCTTCACAAACCGGCCGGCTTCGCGCACGGTGAGGCAGCTCTCCTCGTCTACCCAGATCTCGCCTTTGAACAGTCCTTCCCGCTTCTTCTTGGGGCTGATCTCGAAGACGTAGGCCATCCGGTCGTCCTTTTCGCGTTTCCCCTTGTACTTGAACTTGTAGTTGGCCTCGTTGACCGCCGCCTTCGAGTTGTCCTTGCCGGCCGACTCGCTCTCTCTCCCCATGAAACGGAAGATCAACTCCTTCTGAACCGTGCTGTCGCCGTTCCTCTCGGTCACGGTGTACTCCACCGCACCTTCCCTGGAGATGTGTCGGCTGGCGTCCACTGTAGCCGTCTTCTGGAGTTTCGGGATCCGGCCTGCGAAGTGCGCCACCATCGTCACGCCCCGGATGACGCCCTTGCGGCTGCTCTGGAGGCAGCGCTTCAAAATCGCGTCGGCCTCCCTATCCTGGGGGGAGTCTGCCGGGGCAGCCATGGCGGCGGCGGCTTCGTCCGAGCGGGGCGCCGCGGCGATACTCCCGTCTAGCAGGCCGAATATCAAGAGTGCGCAAAACAAGGGCAAACGCCGGTCCTCTTCCTTCTGGTTACCTTCTTTGAGATGCAGCGGATGAACGTTCGGTTACGGAGCCCGGTCCAGCCGCGCCCTCCGCCGTCCACGCTACTATGATGACATGAACCAGATCCCGCTTGGGACCACCTATGACCACCCTCTACTGGTGACGCCCGAGGTCGCCATCGACTTTCTCGGCAACGACGACGCCCGGGTGCTGGCCACCCCCTGGATGATCGCCTACATGGAATGGGCGTGCCGCAACGCGATTAAGCCGTATCTCGATGAAAACGAAGACAGTGTCGGCGCCGTTGTGAACGTCAAGCACCTTGCTGCCACGCCCGTCGGCATGCCCGTGACCTTCACCGGAACCGTGCTCGAAGTGGAGGGCCGGCGGGTCAGTTTCAAGGTGGTTGCCAGGGATGAAAAGGAGATCGTGGGGGAGGGTACCCACGAGCGTTTTGTGATCAATGTTCCGAAGTTTGTCGCTCGCCTGGCCCTGAAACGGGCCGGCGTCAAGGAGGCCCAATGAGGTTCCGTCTGGCTGCTCTTGTTTGCGCGGGCGCCGCGCTGCTGCCCGCCCAGATGCACCTGATTGAGGGCCCTCGCATCGGCTCCCACGTGAAGTTCCTTTCCAGCGACCTGCTGGAAGGTCGCGGCGTGGGCGCACGCGGAGGACAGTTGGCCGCCGGCTACATCGCCGCGCAGTTCGCCGCGGCGGGGCTTGCCCCAGGCGCGGATGACGGTACCTACCTCCAGAAGGTGCCGCTTCGGATGGTGGAGATGGCGCCGGGGGCGCAGTTGACTGCTTCCGCGGCCGGCAAGACCGTGAACTTACATTGGTTGGAGGACTTTGCCGGCACCTCCCACCGCCAGGAACCGGCCGCTACCCTGGACGCCGAAGCCGTGTTTGTCGGGCACGGTATACGCGCGCCGGAGTTCAATTGGGACGACTACAAGGGCGTGGACGTTCGCGGCAAGGTGGTGGTGATGTTCACCAACGAGCCGCCCTCGGACGATCCAGCCTTCTTCAAGGGCCGGGCGCTCACCTACTACGGCCGCTGGATATACAAGTTCGAGGAGGCGGCGCGACAGGGCGCGGCCGCCGCTCTGATCATTCACACCACGCCCACGGCCAGCTATGGTTGGCAGGTGGTGCGCAGTTCCAACGGGCGGCCGTCCGTGCAGGTGCGGCGGCAGCCCAACGAGCCGGCGCTCGCGTTCGCCGGTTGGGTCACCACCGAGGCCGGCGGGCAGATCCTTGGCCTGGCTGGAAACAAACTGGATGAAATGCTGAAGGCCGCAGATTCCCGCGGCTTCCAGGCCGCCCCGCTCGGCAGGGTGCGGGTGCGGGCGCGGTTTGGTTTCAAGCTGACCGATATCGAGACCCACAACGTGGTGGGGGTGGTGCGCGGCAGCGGGACCACGCTGTCCAGTGAGGCAGTGGTCTACTCGGCACACTGGGATCATCTCGGCGTGGGCGAGCCGGTCAAGGGCGACTCCATCTACAACGGCGCGGTCGACAACGCCACCGGCTGCGGGATGCTGATCGAGATGGCCCGCGCCTGGGCGTCCATGC
>JACRKW010000100.1 GCA_016215215.1 Acidobacteriota bacterium | reverse complement strand
GTTAAGAACCGGCCGGGGCTCCCGCGCCCACCCCTCGTCGACGGCTTTGCGCGAGACCCAACGCTGCAGGTGCCGAATGGGAACTGTTTCGGTGTAGTGCTCGTTGATGCAGGTGGATTCGCAGAGCGTCTCGGAGGGGCAGATGTAGCCGCAGACGGTGGCCAGGACGTTGGATTCGCGGATGGTTTCGTAAGCGTCGCGGAAGCGTCCCTCGATGATCTCGCGAATGAACTTCGGCACATTCACGTGCGCGGGGCACTTGGGGACGCAGGTGGGGTCGCTGCACTGGCGGCAGGTCTTGGCCATCTCGACGATGATGTCGAGAGCCTCGGCACGCCCTTCCTTGTAGATGGGCTCGTAGACTTCGGCGTCGCGCGGGACGCAGCCGGTGCGGCCTCCGTCACGCATGATTTGGGTGCAGGCGGAGCATGCGACACAGACCTTTTCGGGATCGAGCGGCCGGCCTTGGACGACTTCGCGCGCGAACTCCGGGTAGGCGAAGGACATGCGTCCTCCGCCGACAAGGGAGACCCACCCCTGGCTGATGGCCGCGGCGCCGACGTGAGGGAGGAACTGGCGCAGCCAGGAGTATCCGCCACCGACGACGGGCAAGGCGGGATAGGCCTGCTGGATGGTGCGGACGATGTGGAGGAATCGTTCGACGCCCTGCAGGGGGTGCTCAGGAGGGATGGGAGCGCCGGAGATGGGGAGGTCGAAAGGACGGTTCACGTAGGGGTTGAAGTACGGATTGCCGATGGTGATGTTGACCATGGGCGCGCCGGAATCTTGAAGGAAGCCGACCAGCTTGAGGGGATCGGCGAGGTCCGGCAGCAGGCTGCCGTCATGGTCCATGCCCCAGCCGTAGGGGTGCGGCATGGCGTCGTAGGCGTTCATGCGGGAGGTGACCTGAATCCCGGGGACGCGGTCGTGGATCTTGGAAATGACATTGCGGAAGAAGCGTGTACGGTTTTCCCACTCGGGGCCGCCGTAGCGGGAGTTTTCGCGCGTGTGGGAAGCGTGCAGTTCGCTGACGAGGTAGCGGTGGCAGGCCTTGACGTCGACGGCGTGAAAACCGGCATCGAGAGCGAAGCGGGCGGCGTTGACGTAGATGTCCTCGAGGCGCTCCAGTTCGTCGTCGGTAATGAGTGGATAGCCGGCGGGCAGGCCGTGGATGGGATCGAGGAACTTGGAGTGGTGGGCGATGATGGGTTTGGGGGCGCGGCCGGGCTTGGAGTAGCGGCCGGAGTGGGTGAGTTGGAGAACAAAGACGGGGTCGTGGGCGGAGCCCATCGTTTCGTGGGCAGCGCGGCGGGCGTCGTCCAGCATGCGGCGGTAAGAGGCGACGTTTCCGCCATGGAGCCAAAGCTGGCGGGGATTGGCGCGACCTTCATGCGTGACAGCGCAAGCCTCCACCCACAATAGGCCCGATCCGCCGGCAGCAAAGCGGCGGTAGCGGCGGTAGGTCAACTCGTCCGGGGAGCCATCAGGAAGGCCGTCGCAGCCTTCCATGGGAAGGACGACGAGGCGGTTGGGCAGGTGGAGCGGGCCGCAGCGGAGGGGTTGGGCGAGGATGCCGAGGTCGCCGCTGACCGGCACATCGACGCCCAAGCGGGCGATGTCTTGCTTTAAGTCTTCAAGCGAATGGTAGTGGAAGGGCTGGTGGGCGATCATGGCGGGTCCGGTTGCATTCTAACTTATCAGGTCCGGATGTCCGGGCCGCGGAAACTGGACAGACGATGTCGGGATATACTGTGCGCATGATTCGGGCGGTCGCAATCTCACTGTTTGCATTGATTCCGGCGTTGCGGGCCGAGGGGGACTGGCCGCAGTTCCGTGGGCCGAATGCGCGGGGCGTCTCGGAGACGACAGGCCTGCCGGTGGAGTTCGGGCCGGAGAAGAACGTGGTATGGAAGACGGAGCTACCGCCTGGGCACTCGTCGCCGGTGTTGTCAGCCGACCGGATCTTTGTGACGGCGTTCGACGCGGACAACCTGTACGTGATTACGATGGACCGGGCGACGGGACGGATTCTGTGGCGGCGGGCGTTGCCGCGCGCGCGGAAGCAGGAGCTGCACAAGTCGAACAGTCCGGCGTCGCCGAGCGTAGCCACCGATGGCACGAACGCGTACGCCTTCTTCACGGATTTCGGGCTGGTGTCCTATGGCTCCGACGGGCAGGAACGCTGGCGGGTACCTCTGGGGCCGTTCAACAACCCGTTCGGGATGGGAGCGTCGCCGATCCTGGTAGACGGCAAGGTGATCCAGGTGTGCGACTCGGAGTCGGGCTCCTTCATCATCGCGGTCGATCAGAAGACGGGCCGGACGGCGTGGCGGGGGGACCGGGAGGAGATGACGCGAGGGTTCTCGACGCCGGTGCTATACAAGCCGGCCGAGGGAGGCTGGCAGGCGCTGGTGGCCGGTCGAAATACATTGATGGCCTACGACGTGGCGAGCGGTAAGAAGGTCTGGTGGGTGCGTGGGCTGACATGGCAGATGAAGCCAACACCGGTGGTGGAGGGCGACACGGCGTACGTACTGGGTTGGGCAGGCGGTTCGGACCAGGGCAACCAGGAGAGCTTGCCGCTGTTCGCCCAGGCGCTGAGGGAGATGGACGCCAATGGCGACGGAAGGTTCTCCAAGGGTGAACTGGCCGCGGAGGCGCAGAAGGATTTCAAGGAGGGCGACTTGAACCGGGACGGGTTCTGGGACGAGCGGGAGTGGGAGATGTACCGGGGCAGGCGGGCGTCTGTGAATTCGGTGATGGCGGTGAAGCTGGGCGGCAGCGGAGACATGACGGAGAAGAGCGTGTCGTGGCGCTACTACAAGTCATTGCCGAACGTGCCGTCGCCGCTGTTGTACCAGGGGGTGCTCTACCTGATGAAGGAGGGCGGCATCCTGACGGCACTGGATCCAGCCACGGGGGCACTGGTGAAGCAGGGGCGGCTGAAGGGGGCATTGGACTTTTACTATTCCTCGCCGGTGGGTGCGGACGGGAAGATATTCACGGCGAGCCAGGAGGGGCACGTGTCGGTGATCCGCGCCGGTCGGGAGTGGGAGGTTCTGGCTGTGAACGTGATGGACGACGAGGTGTACGCCACTCCTGCGCCAGTGGACGGGCGGCTGTATGTGCGGACGCGGAGCGCTCTGTACTGCTTTGGGGTGAAGGAGTGAGAGGACAGTCGTCGGCTTACTCCAGAGGGCCCTGCGGGAACTCGGAGACGAGCACGGCTGCGATCTGATTTCGAAGGGGTGAGACTTCCTGCGATGCGGTGGTCCAGACTTCGGCCCAGTCCACTCCAAAGTAGTTATGCACGACAATGTTGCGAAAGCTGACGATGTCGGCCCAAGGGATTTCGGCGTACTGGGAGCGTAGATCGGGACTCAGCCGGGCACAAGCTTCGCCGATGGTGATCAACTTGTAGAGGACAGAGTGGCTCAACTCCTCGTCACCGAAGAATGAGTCAAAGTCAAGAGCGGCCACTCGAGATGCGATCCAATCACAGGCGGCGACGATGTCAGCGAGAAACTGCTCGTCACGCCGCATAGAGCAGATGAGCATCCTTGAAGATCATGGCACGTATGGCGGGCCTCAACGCTCTCTTGGACACCAGATCGACACGCCGGCCGAGTAGTGTGGAGAAGTCTCTTTCGAGGCGGCTGTGCAGAAGGAGGCCAACAGAGGCCTCCGGGGCGAACTCAACCAGGAGATCGATGTCGGAGTCGGGACGCAGGCCACCTCGGGCGGCAGAGCCGAAGACACTAAGCTCCCGGACGTGGTATCGACGGCAAAGACCGGCGATCTCCTCTAATGGGAGCGCGAGGCCGGAAGGCAAAGTCATAGCGGCATCTCCGAATTGATTATACGGGCACTGGCGCTTGCGAAGTCGAGCATCGAATGCGGTAATAGCCGAGTTCGCGCCGTGCGGAACGGGTCCGGCTGTCCCGGGTGGGGTAGCATCGCAGTATGGGGAATTTTCTGTGCCTGGGCCGCGGCAAGGCACTGCCATTGGGTTCAGCGCGGACGCCGGGCGGCGTTAACTTCGCCGTCTTCTCCCAACACGCAACGCACGTCTGGCTGGCATTGTTCCGGCGGGGGGAGAGCACGCCGTTTGAGGAGATTCCACTCAATCCAGACTGGTACCGCACGGGCAATATCTGGCACATCGAGGTGGACGGGCTGAGGGAGGATTTCGGCTACGCGTGGCGCATGGACATGCGTCCCAATCCGAATCCCGAGATCCACCGGTATAGTCCGCAGAAGTACCTGCTGGATCCCTACGCGCAGGTGGTTACCGGCGGGGAGAGGTGGGGCGTACGCGCAGGACTCGAGAAACGCCGGTGCGAGCCGCCGTGCGACGGCTTTGACTGGGGCGACGACCGGCCGCTGAACTACTCGCTGGGCGAGTCAGTGATCTATGAGATGCACGTCCGGTCGTTCACGCGTCACCCGTCCTCCGGAGTCTCCCGTCCCGGCACGTACCTGGGTTTGACGGAGAAGATCCCGTACCTCAAGGACCTGGGGATCACGGCCGTGGAGTTGTTGCCCGTCTATGAATTCGAGGAGGCCAACACGGACCGGAACAACCCGCTGATGGGAAACACGCTGCTCAACCTTTGGGGCTATCAGCCGATCTCGTTCTTTGCGCCAAACGCCGCCTACGCTTCCTCGCAGGAGCCCGGCGCCGCAGTGAATGAGTTCAAGGAGATGGTCAAGCGATTCCACGCGGCGGGGATCGAAGTGATCCTCGACGTCGTCTTCAATCACACCGCGGAGGGAGACGAGCGCGGCGAGACGTTCTCGTTCCGGGGTATCGACAACGCGGTGTACTACCTGCTGGAAGACGATGGACGCTACAAGAACTTCTCCGGCTGCGGCAACACGATGAACTGCAACCACCCGGTGGTGCGGCAGTTGATCACGGACTGTCTGAACTACTGGGTGATGGAGATGCACGTGGACGGCTTCCGGTTCGACCTGGCGAGCGTCCTGGGGCGCGGCCGCGACGGCAGACCGATGGAAGATCCGCCGCTGCTGGAGAATCTTGCCTACGAGCCCGTGCTGGCGCACACCAAACTGATCGCCGAGGCCTGGGATGCGGCCGGGCTCTACCAGGTGGGCAGTTTCCCGGCATGGGGCCGCTGGGCCGAGTGGAACGGCCGGTATCGCGACAGCATCCGCCGGTTCGTGAAAGGCGACGCCGGCATGGCGAGGGAACTGGCCTCGTGCCTGGCGGGAAGTCCGAACCTATATGCGGCCAGCGGCCGTCAATCGCATCACAGCATCAACTTCGTCACTTGCCATGACGGGTTCCCTCTGGCCGACCTGGTGGCCTACAACGAGAAGCACAACGAGGCCAACGGCGAGCAGAACCGCGACGGCGCGAACGACAATTACAGTTGGAACTGCAGCATGGAGGGCGAAACCACGGACGCGGCTATCGTCGAGTTGCGCCGGCGCCAGATGAAGAACTTCGCCACGCTGTTGCTGGTGAGCGGCGGTGTGCCGATGCTGCTCTCCGGCGACGAGATGGGACGGACGCAGGGCGGCAACAACAATGCGTACTGCCAGGACAATGAGACGAGCTGGATCGACTGGCGGCTGGAAGAATCGAACGCCGACCTAGTTCAGTTCTTCCGCCAACTGATCGCGTTCCGCCGCGGCCGGGATTCGTTCCGGCACATCGACTGGGGTCCGGATTCCGAACACACGTCGGTGCGCTGGCATGGCGTGAAGCTCGATCAACCGGACTGGGGAGGGGACTCCCGCGCGCTGGCGATGGAGCTGGAATGGCGCGACGAGCGGATCTTCGTCATTGCCAACGCCTATTGGGAGACGCTGCGGTTCGAACTGCCTCCGGGCGACTGGGTGGTGGTGGCCGATACATCGGGAGGCACACGGCCAACAGCAGAGATCTATGAAGCCGGCCCGCGCAGCGTGGTGGTGCTGGAGGCTACTTCCGCCAGGGTGTGAGGAAACGGATGTTGCGGTAGGAATCGATCTCGGCCTGGGTGAGCTCTGACTTGAGCGCGCCCTGCTGATAAAGTCGCTTGTACTGCGAGTAGTTGCTGTCACCGACCCCGACGCGCGCCAGCTTCAGAACGGGCTCAAACTCGTAGTAGATCTCAGCGGCCGGCGTCGAGCCCATCGATTCCCGGACCACGACTGTCAACAGGCGTCCGGAGAGGGCGAGAGTGGTCCCCTCATTGTATGTCTCCAGCGCCAGGTTCAGGCTGCTGCGAGGGAAGAGCACCCTGGCTAGTTCGCGCGGAGGCTGCATCCCCTGAATTTGATACTGTGGGTCGTTCTCAACCGACGCTCCGCCGAAGTTCTCCGGGTCTAGCGCCACCAGCACGGCCGTCTTGTAACCGTTGGCGATGCCCGACAGGTAGATCTCCGGCCTGCCGTCTCCGTCGAAATCGGTCACGAGCGGATGCGAAATGTGTCCGGAGTGCCAGTGCTCCCGCAAGAGTTTCCCGGATGAGTCCAACAGGGCGACCTGCATTGGGTATTCGGGCTGCTGATTTGAGCCTACAAGGACGCGAGGTTGTTTCTTGCCCGAAGCCGGAACCAATGCAAAATAGTTTACTCCGAAGACCGGGGTAAAGGTCTTCTTCCCAGTTGTGATAGCTCGAGTCGTGCAGAACTGCCACCGGATTCCGCCGCGCGGCGCAAAGCAATACAGGATGTCGGAACGCTCGGCTAACTGTGAGTACTTGAATGGGAAGAGCAACTCGTTCCGGCCATCGCCGTCGACGTCGAGGAAGGCCGGCCTCGGGTAGGGACCGGCGTTCCACTGCTGCACCGGCTCGGAAGCGAAGGGGTGGCGCCACACCTCGCGGCCCCGGACGTCGAGGGTAATCAGCAGAGGCCCGTCGAGCCGGTAGGAGACCGGATCGCCTGCGCGGAACCAGATCCACCAGGACGCGGTCGCAGCGAGCAGGAGCAAAGCGGCGGCGCCCACCAGAGGCCAGGGGCGCGCACGGCTCACTGGGACGGCGGGACTTTCCGCGCGAGCACCCTCTCGCCATGCCTTCAGCTCTGCAGTGTAGGCATAGACCCGGCCCTTTGCCCCTGGTCCGCGCCGCACAGGCAAGCCATATTCAGCCTCCCAGAGCTGAACGGTTCGAACGGTCACATTGAAATAGGCTGCGATCTGCTTCCAGGATTCAAGCGTGGATTCTCTGGGGGGCAGATGGGATTCCAACAGTTCAGGCTGCATCCGTGCTCAGGGCAGTTCTATCACAATTGGGACGAAGAAACAGTCCTGGGAAGGAACATACTCCGTGGGGGAACGGGCCGGACAGGTTCGCGGACCGCGGTGCTGAAGAAGCTACTTCGCCCAAGGCGTGAGGAAACGGATGTTGCGGTACGAATCAATCTCGGCCTGTGTGAGCCCGGACTTGAGAACTCCCTGGGTGTGAAGCCGCTTGTAGCTAGCAACATTGGAGTCGCCGACCTCCACTCGTGTCAACTTCAGCCCGCGCTCGAATTCGTAGAAGATCGCCGATCCCGACTTCGAAAACTCCGCTTCGTGCACGACAACCGTCAAGAGATGTCCGGCGTGGGTGATCTCACCTCCGAGATTGTGAGGTCTGAGCGCGAGGTTCTCACTACTGCGCGGAAAGAGCACGCGCGCCAGTTCTCGTGGAGGCGGCATTGCCAGGATCTGATACTCGGGATTGTCCTCGCGCGACGCTCCCTCAAAGTTCTCGGGGTCCAGCGCCACCAGCGCGGCCATCTTGAAGCCGGCTGAGAAGCCCGAGAGGTAGATCTCTGGTTTGCCGTCACCGTCGAAATCGGTCACCAGCGGGTTTCGAATGCGCCCGGAATGCCAGTACTCGCGCAGCAGCCTCCCGGAAGAATCCAGCAGCGCGACTCGGAAGGGAGCGTCTTCCTCTTGCAGAGAGCCGACGAGGACGCGAGACTCTTGCTTCTCCGCAACCGGTACCAGTGTCACGAACTCCAGACCGAACGCGGAGTCGAAGGTATTTCCGCCGGTCAAGATAGTACGTGAGGTGCTGAAGGTCCAGCGGATGTCGCCGTTTGGCGTGAAGCAGTACAGAATGTCGGAGCGCTCCGGCTTTGCCGCGTACTTGAACGGAAAGAGGAATTCCTTCCGGCCGTCGCCGTCGATATCAAGAAAAGCGGGCTCCGGATAGCCGCCTCTGCTCCAGGGCCGTGCGGGCTCGGAGGCGAATTGGCGACGCCACACCTCGCGCCCGCGCGCATCGTAGGTGATCAGCCGCGGCCCGTCGATGTTGTACGTGACTGGATCAGCAGGGCGGGACCAGATCCACCAGGCGGCCAGTACGGCGAGCAGCAGCAGAGCCCCCAGAACAACCCAAGGCCAACGGCGGACGGAGTCCGCTGCGGCAGCCTGGGTCTCCGCCCGAGTTCCATCCCGCCAGTCCCTCAGTTCCTGGGGATAGGCATAGACCCGCCCCTTTTCACCCGGGCCGCGCCGCACCGGTAAACCACGCTCGGTTTCCCAGATTTGAGCCGTCCTGACCGTCACATTGAAGAATGCCGCTATCTCCTTCCAGGACTCCAAGGTGGGTTCCTGGGCGGGCAGGTGGGATTCCGAAGGCTCAGATGACATCGATGACGACTGGTAGTACTTCTATAGCATAAGCGGGGCAAAGAAACGGAAGATGATAAAGATATTTAATCAACCATCTGGGAATGTAACAGGTCTTACCTTGTTCTTCACCCAAATGGGTGTATTATCGACTCTCAACCACGGGGACGGCCGAGTTGGCCCCACTGCACCACACCGCAGCGCGCAGCCCATCTGGCGTACTGCTCCTGCATCTGTTTGGTACGGGCGGGGTCCTTTGCAGACAGGTCAATCAATTCCGTGCGGTCTTCGGCCAGGTTGTAGAGCTCCCACGGAGTGTTGTAGTCAGAGACGAGCTTCCAGTCGCCCATGCTGACGGCGCGGTGGCCCTGGTGTTCCCATGCGGTGACCGGCCGTTCTGCGGCCTTTCCTCCTCGGAACGCGGGCAGGAGGCTACGGCCTTCCGGCGGCAGGAGTTCCCTGCCCTGGTGTGTTGCGGGATGCGCTGCGCCGGCGGCATCGAGCACGGTTGGCAGTATGTCGATCACGTGGCCGGCCGTCGTGTTGAGAGTGTTCCGGCCGCGAACCAGCGAAGGACACGAGGCGATGAAGGGCGACGAGATGCCACCTTCGTGGACGTGCTGTTTCCACAGGCGGAAGGGGGTATTGGAGGAGTTGGCCCAGGGGCGCCGGTAGGAGGTGAAGGAGTCGGCCCCGCCCGGCACGGGATTGGCGGCCTTGGCTTCGCCGCCGATGTTCTCTTCGGCGCAACCGCCGTTGTCGGCCATAAACATGATGAGCGTGTTGTCGAGTTCGCCGCGCCGGCGCACCGATTCCAGCACCTTGCCGATGCCCTGGTCCATGCGGTCCACCTGTGCGGCGTAGACGGCCATGCGCAGGTCCCACTCCTCTTGCTCTTTGCGAGAGAGGGAGTCCCAGTCGGGCACGCCGCGGTCACGGGGCGAGAGCGGCCAGCGGCGGTCGACGATTTTCGTCGATAGCTGCCGTTCGTGGCGCTGGAGGCGCAGCCGGTCCCAACCCATCATGTACTTGCAGCGGTATTTGTCGATGTCCTCGGGCAGGGCGTGGAGGGGCCAGTGGGGCGCGGTGTAGGCGAGGTAGAGAAAGTAAGGATGCTCCTTCGGCGCGCCGGCAAGCATCCTGACGGCGTTGCTGGTGATGGCGTCGGTCATGTAGAAGCCCTTTTCGGGTGGCGTCCAGGGCTCGCCGTCAAGAGCCATCTTGCGGCCGGGTTCGAGGCGGAAGTAATTGGACGCGCCGCTGATGAGGCCAAAATAGTGGTCGAAGCCGCGGTCGGTGGGCCAGTGCGGGCGATTCTCGCCGACGTGCCACTTGCCGGACATGAGCGTCGTGTAGCCGGCCGGCTTGAGCGCTTCAGCGATGGTGACGCAACGGTCGTTCAGGAATCCCTGGTAGGCGGGATTGCCGCGGTCCTGGATCATGTGGCCGACGCCGGCCTGGTGGTTGTAGAGGCCGGTGAGGAGGGAGGATCGCGTAGGGCAGCAGCGGGCGCAGTTGTAGAAGCGCGTGAAGCGCACGCCGGAGGAGGCCAACCGGTCGAGGTTGGGAGTGGCGATCTCACCGCCGAAAGAGCCGATGTCCGAGTAACCGAGGTCGTCGGCCAGGATCACAATGACGTTAGGACGCTTCCGCGGTGCGGCGAAGGCGGCGGCGGGAAGAAGGGATGTGAAGGCTCGGCGGGTAAGTGCCATGCCGATAGCATACAGTCGCGCGCGGTTAATTGCCGGCGATGGCGAACAACTGGTTGCGGTTGACGATGTAGAGCGCGCCGCCGGCTGCCACGGGCGTGCAGTAGACGCTGCTGCCCATGTTGATCTCACCAAGTACGTTCTTGGTCTTGCCGGCTTGGAGAATTGCGACGTCGCCGTCTTCATCACCGAGGTAGACCTTCCCGTCGACGACGCTGGGGGAGCCCCAGACGGCCGCGAGCATGTCGTGGATCCAGAGCTCCTTGCCCGTGGCGGGGTCAAGGGCGTGGAGGAAGCCGGAGAAGTCGGCGTAGTAGAGTACGCCGTCGTGGACAGCCGCGGTGGAGATGGACCGTCGGATCTTGTCGTAGTGCCAGAGGCGGCCGCTCACGGTGATGTCGCCGCGTTTTGTCGCATCGATGGCATAGAGGTGGCCGACGCCTTCGCCGTGCTCGGGGTCCTGGCCGTTGGCGATGTAGACGCGGTTGTCGTGGATGACGGGCGTGGAAATCAGCTCGTTGCGCGTCTTGGGCCAGACGGAGTCCTTGGGGTTGGTGTCGAACTCCCAGAGCAGCTTGCCGGTGGCGGCTTCATAGCCGCGGACCCAACCGTCGCCTTCCGCACTGACCACCTGCGGGACGCCTCCGATGATGCCCACGGCCGGCGAGGACCACTGGCCGTGCAGGATCTTCTCGCCAACGGGTTTACCCGCCCAGGACAGCTTACCTGTCTTCTTGTCGAGAGCGATGACGGCTGGCGCTTTGGGCGAGGGGATGTGAGCGTGGGAATCATCCTGGCCATTTGAAGTGGAGACGTAAAGCATGCCGCCCCAGATGGCCGGCGAGGAGTTGGCCAGGTTGTGTGGGTACGTGCCGACCTCGGCCATCATGTCGAACTTCCAGACGACGCTGCCGTCCTTGATGCGGAAGCAGACCACCTCAGCGCGGTTGTTGACGTAGTAGCCGAGATCGCCCTCGATGGCGGGGCTGGAGGCGACTCCCTGGTAAGGCCAATCATTGACGCGGCCGCTGGCGAGTTTGTCGGAGACGATCTGATAGAGGAACTGGCCGTCGGACTCACGGAAAGCCATGAGGACGCCCTTGTCGCCTTTGACCTTGGGATCCTTGTTCGCCTCATTGTTGGTGCCGACCAGCACGACTCCGCCGGCTACAGTGGGGTTGCCATAGGCCTGCGAGCCCAGCGTGGCCACCCACTTGATGTTGGTCTTCTTGGCGACGTCCCAGGTGGCTGGCGCGCCTTTCATGGGCGAGACCATGTTGCGATCGGCGGTACCGCCCCACATGGGCCAGTCCGCAGTGCCAGGGTCGCCGGCCGTCAGCGCGGCGCAGGCCGCCAGGGGAAGTAATAGGTATCTGGTGCTCATCGTTTCGCCGTTACCATGATGTCGACTTGTCAGAGTCCGAACGGGGCATTGCTTAGGACGGCCGTGCTGTCCCGCGATTGCCGGTCGCATCCAGTTTATCTGCCCGCCAGGGTGACGGGTCCCGCGCGCGGGCCGCGGCGACTGAAAGTTTACCGTTGAACGGTAAACTTGGCGGATAGAATGGAGGAACCCCAGCAGGGAGGTTCCTGAGATGAAGTGGCTGGCATTGCTCGTCTGCGCGGCGGCGCTGGCGCAGGCGCCCGCACAGGATGAGGACTTGTTGACGGCGGCGCGGAAGGGCGACCTGCCGGCGGTGAAAGCGCTGCTGGAGAAGGGCGCCAACCTGGAAGCGAAGAGCCGATACGGGCAGACGCCGCTCTACTTCGCGGCCCGCAACGGGCACGAAGAGGTAGTGAAGCACCTGCTCTCCAAGGGCGCGAATCCGAAGGTCAACGACACCTTCTACAAAAGCTCCCTGCTGGCGGCGAGCCTGGACAAGGGCAGCCCGGCGCTAGTGGAGGCGCTGCTGACGGCGGGCAAGTTCAACGCCGATGAGCTCACCGACGCGCTGGAATCGGCCACGCGCGGCAAGAGGCCGGAAATCGCAGCGGTGCTGGAAAAGGCCGGCGCCAAGCCGCGGCCGAAGCCGGCGTTTGAGGTCAGCGAGGGGAAGCTCAAGCTGTACGCGGGCTCGTACAAGGGCGATCCGGTGGGCGAAGTGGCGGTTGTGCTGAAGGAGGGCAAGCTCTTCCTGAACCCGCCGGGGCAGAGCCTGGAACTTGGAGCGTTCGACGAGGTCACCTTCGGGCTGGTGATGGCGCCGCAGGTGAGGGTGAAGTTCACGGTGGCTGGCGGCACGGCGACGGAGCTGACCATTCTCCAGGGCGGCGCAACGTTCGTGCTGAAGCGCGTGGAGGGCAAGTAGAATGCGATTCGCAATTTTGACTCTACTGGCGGCCGCCGCCGCGCTGGGACAGAACTGGCCGGCCTTCCGCGGGCCGATGGGAGCGGGCGTGGCCGACGGCATGGAGCCGCCGTTGAAGTGGGACGGCGAGAAGGGCGCGAACATCGCGTGGAAGACGCCGGTAGCCGGCATTTCGGTGTCGAGCCCCGTGGTGTGGGGCGACCGGGTTTTTGTGGTGACGTCGATCTCATCGGACCCGAAGAGTGAGTTCCGCAGCGGGCTTTACGGCGACACCGAACCGGCCAAGGACATGAGCGAGCACACCTGGAAGGTGCTGTGCCTGGACCTGAATAGCGGCAAGGTGGTGTGGGAGCAGACAGCCTACAAGGGCGTTCCGAAGACGAAACGTCACCCGAAAGCGAGCCAGTCGTCGCCGTCGCCGGTGGTGGACGGCAAGCGGGTGGTGGCGTGGTTCGGCAGCGAGGGGCTCCACGCCTACGACATGCAGGGCAAGCCGCTCTGGAAGAAAGACCTGGGCACGATCGACTCCGGCTGGTTCTTCGACCCGGATTACCAGTGGGCCGTGGCCGGATCGCCGGTGATCTGGAAGGATCGCGTGTTCGTGCAGGCCGACCAGCAGAAGGGCTCGTTTGTGGCGTCATTCGACGCATCGACAGGGAAAGAGATGTGGCGGGCGCAGCGCGACGAACTCCCAACGTGGGGCACGCCGGTGGTGCTGGAGCAGGACGGCAAGGCGCAACTGGTGACCAATGGGACCAAGGGGATCCGCAGCTACGATCCCATGACAGGCAAGCCGATCTGGCAGTACCTGGGGAAGAACTCCGAGATCACCTGCCCGACGCCGGTGCTGGGCCACGGGCACATCTACGTGGTGAACGGTTATCCGCCGGTGCAGCCGATACTGGCGATCAAGTGGGGAGCGACGGGGGACATCACACTAAAGGAAGGCGAAGAAAGCAACGCGGGGATCACGTGGAGCAAGATGCGGGGCGGGTCTTACCAGCCGTCGCCGCTGCTGTATGGCGACCTGCTGTACATCTGCTCAAACCAGGGGATCCTGACGGCGTACAACGCCAAGACGGGACAACGCGTCTACCAGGAGCGGATTGCGGGCAAGGGCGGCTCGTATTCGGCCTCTCCAGTGGCCGCGGACGGGCGGATCTACCTGGCCAACGAAGACGGCGAAGTGCACGTGGTGAAGGCTGGGGAGAAGTACGAACTGCTGGCCACCAACGCGATGGGCGAGGTGATGATGGGCACTCCGGCGATCGCCAAACGCATGATGGTGGTGCGCGGCATGAAGCACGTCTTCGCGATCAAGGCGGCGGAATAGCGGAGCTACTTCAAATTGGAGGGCAGCGGCACGGACTTGCCACTGGGCTTGAAGGCGCCGGCGCGGACGGAGTCGAAGAAGTCAAAGACCTTCGGCATGGAGGCGGTCCCCACGGCCACATGGTCGACGCCTGGGAATTCCACATACTCGAATAGCTTGTAGCGCTTCTCCAGAACGAAGCCGAAGCGGCGGACCTCGTCGGTGGGAAAGAAGAAGTCGTTGCCGGCGTGGACGAAGAGAAACGGCACGGCGGGGGCCTTGGAGTAGTCCATGGGGGTGATGGGAACGCCGGCGACGGCGGCAAAGCCCGCGAAGCGGGAACGCGCGTCGAGAGAGAGCGAGATGGTCCCCATGGCCCCCATGGAGTGGCCGGTGAGGAAGACTTGCTTTTCGTCGACGGACCAGGCTGCCTTGACGCGGTCAACGGCGTCGAAGACGTCCTGCGCACCGGCCGCGTTGTAGAAACTCGCCGGACCGCGCCCATTGGGCGCCAGCACGATATAGCCGCGTCCGGCGGCGAGTTTGGCGGTGACGTTCTCTCCGGCGGCATCACGATAGCGCTCAAAGTAGGAGCCTTCGTCGCCAGAGGCGCCGTGGAGCACGACGGCCAGCGGCCACTTCTTCGCCGGGTCATAGGCGGGCGGCAGGAAGATCCGGAACGGCACGAGGATCTGGTCCGGAGCGGAGCGATAGGCCAAGCGGAGATCGCCCTTGCGGGCGGCGAGAGGGCTGGCTCCGGCGAGCAAGCCTTCGGCGAGTTCTTCGGCCAGCGGAAGATCGCGGGCCGGAACGATGGAGTCCGTGGAGTAGTAGGGCTTGGAGAAGCCCGCTAGGGTGGCGGCTAACGGGCTCATGTTCTGGACATAACCGGCGAGGGGCGCGCGGAGAGCGGCGTCGTACTGCGCTGCGACGAACTCGACGGTTTCGACGGCGAGGGCGTGGAGCGGCCCTTTTGCTGCGACGCCGGCAAGCGCAAGCTTCTCCGACTGGGCGCGGAGAGAGCGGATGCGATCGGGGAGCTTGGGGTCGAGGATCAGATCGCGCGCGGCAGAGACGAGAACGTGAGAATCCTTGTCGAGCAGTTCGTACTGGACGGCGTAGTCGCCGGGGGTCAGCCCGGCGGTGGGGAGGGAGAACTCGCGCGCCTCGAGCGTATCGAGCTTATCGAGCTTG
>JACRKW010000099.1 GCA_016215215.1 Acidobacteriota bacterium | reverse complement strand
GAGGCGACGTAGTTCTTGGCCTTCTTGATCTCGCCGCGCGGGCGGGCTTCGAGGACCTGGATGCCCTGGGGGAAGGAGATCTTGTGGTATTCGGCGGGGTCCTGGGCAGCCTCGTAGGTGGAGCCGCGGAGGAGGGAGAGCTGAAGGCGGTTGCGGACGGAATCAGCGACGGCGATGGCATCGGCGGCGATGGTCACAACGGGGCCCTCCCCCTTCTTGCCGGCCGTCTCCTTGCGTTCGGCGGGGGGTGTCACGTCGGCCATGAAGACGTTGCGCCAGCGGACTGGCGAGCCCTGGATGACGTCGCCGACGTAGAGGACTTTGTTGGGGAACGACTCCTCGAAGACACGGGGTTGAATCTCGGCGGTGAGCTGGGCGGCGCCCATCTGGTTGATGACGCGGATCATCTCCGAATTGCACCAGGGGGTGAGGGAGAGCGAGCAGTAGGCAGTGAAGCCCATGGCGAGGAGAGCGAAGGCGGTGACGGGCAAGGCCACCCGGCGGGCGGGCGTGCCGGAGGCGCGGATGGCGGTGATCTCGCCGTCGCCTGACATGCGGCTGAGTGCGATGAGGGTGCCGACCAGCGCGCCGAGCGGCAGCGTGAGCGGCATGGTGGCCGGCAGGAGGAGTAGGAAGAGGTAGCCGACGGTTTCCGGCGTGGTGGTGGAAGAGACGAGGATGGAGAAGAGCTGGCCCGCCTTCTGAAGGAAGAGGACGAAGGTGAAGAGCAGGGCGCCGAGCAGAGCGCTGGAAGAGATCTCGAAGAAGGCAGTGCGAGAGAGGATGCCCATGCGTGTGTGGGGCGCCTGATCTCCAGCTTACCTAGCCGCGGCCTGGGGCGGGGCAGGCGCGGCGGAAAGAGCCGGCGGAGGGACGACGGGCGGTTTGGGGAGGTCGTCGGTGTCGGCCTCGAGTTCGAGCTCCTCGAATAGGAGGGACGGGGAGATGGTGGAACACCCAACGATGTAGCTGCCGGCGCCCATGAGGGCGAGAGGAGCGGCGTTGTCGAGGAAGTCGAATTGGTGCTCCTGATCGCCGGCGGCGAGGATATCGCGGAAGGCGCGCGTGGTGAAGCCGCGGAAGCGGAGGCCGCGAACGAGATCTTCCCGGCCGTCGGGATAGACGCGGTAGAGGAGGATGGGAGTGGAGACGGGGCGTCCGCCACCGCCGGAGCGGCCGGAGCGGGCGCTGAGGCGGCGGAGATCGTCGGCGGAGCCGGAAGAGGGAAAGTCCATCTTGCGGACGATGATGCCAAAGGGGCGGTTCTGCTGCTTGATGAGGTCGATGAGACGGGCCTTAAGCTGAGCCTCGGGTTCGGACTTGCGCGAGCGGAGAAAGAGGTTGGAGGCGCGGGCGAACTTCGTGCCGAAGACGCCGGGCAGGCGAGCGCGGCCGTTGGGGCCATCGACGCCGCGTATGGGCTGGCGGGAGGTGAGAAGAGTCTTCAGAACGCCGTTTTCAACAAGCGTAAGAGGCTGAGGGAAGATGCCCTCGAGATCGACGTCGTACTGGCCGAGGAGGGGGCGCTTGGCATAGGTGGCGAGGGTGGGGTCGTCGACGAGGTCCATCCACTCGGGCAGGACGCGGGAGCCGATGCGGCCGTCAAATTCGCTGATGGGTGTAGGGATGGCCCGGCCCGGCTCACTGACAGGGCGGCGCATGACGCCGAGGTGGGAGCCGATGATTTCGGAGACGATCTGGGGCGCGGCCGCGCCGGAGAAGAGCACGGGGCCGGAATAGGCCTGGCCGATGGGGGCGGCGGCGAGAGCCATGACATTGCGGGCGACGTCCTCGACGGACTTGCGAAGCTCCGGCTCGGCGGGCATGGCGGCAGGATCGAGCGTCTGGACAACCGCGCCATCGTAGAGATACATGCCGTCCGGGGCCTGGCGGGAGGCGCGGACGCGGAGGTAGGCGACGCGGTCAGGGGCGCGGACCACGGCGCCGGTGGTATTGGCGTGGTAGAAGGCACCCTGGGAGGCTTCGAACTCAACGGAGGAGTTGGTGATTTCGGGGAAGCTCAGAAAGACGGAGGAGAGACTGCGGACGCGGGCGGTCCAGGCATCCTCGTCGATCTTGGAACGGCGCGGCTCTTCGATGAAGACCCGGGGCGGGGCGGTCCAGTAGTCGGGAAGAGGATCGGAGACGGTGACCCCGCGGAGGGCGGCGGCCTTGCGGCCGATGGCTTCCGCGGCGGTCTTGTAGGCGCGATCGAGGGCGAGCCAGAGGGCGTGGCGGAGGGCGATGCGATCGTTGTCGAGGGGAAGAGAGTCGGCGCCGAAGCGGGAGCCGGAGAAGTAGTCAGAGAAGATGGAGTTGGTGTTGTCGAGCTTGGGGGAGCCGACGCGGATCTGGGCTCGCAGCGGACGGAAGCGGGCGCGCGTGGGAGCGAAGGCTGCGCCGAGGGTAGCGCCGACGGAGAACGACTCGGCGTCGTCGACAGAGACCTCAATGTAGTAAATCGTTTCGCCGAGAGTGGTGATGCGGCGCGCCCGGGAAACTTCCTCGAGGATGGCGCGAAGGAGGGGATCGGAGTTGAGGGCGGCGGTAATCCGGGCCTGACCGGCGGGAGTGGTGGCGTCGATGCCGAGCGGAGCCGGGGCGGGTTTTGGCTGAGCAAAGGCGATGGAGGCCATCAGGGCGAAGAGGATGAGGCGGGGAATCATGAAGGTGAAACCTCTCATTGCCGGACGGCCTGGGGACGCGGGAGGAAGGGGGGCATGTCGCGTGTTTCGGGCTTGCGCTGGATTTCGATCTCGGAGACGAGCAGCGCGGGGGAGATGGCGGCGACGGGGACGCTGCCGGATTCGGCGCCGCAGTAACCGTTGAAGATGTCCGGACGGTCCGATGTGGCGAGGATGCGGGAGAAGCTGGCCAAGGGGGTACCCACGATGTCGGCGCCGCGGACGAGTTCGTCGGGACGGCCGTCGGGGTAGACGCGATAGACGACGAGGGGAATGACAGTGAAGGCCTGGAGGCCGGCGCGGCGGGTGGTGGTGTAGCCGCCGGTGACCTGTTCAAAGAACAGCCCATAGGGCTTGTTCTGGCGGGTGACCTCGGCGATGAGGAGCTTGCGCAGCTCGGCGTCGGAGACGGCTTTCGACGATTCGACGAATAGATTGGACTGGCGGGAGACGACCTCGAGCCCTGGCTGGCGGCGGCCGTGGCCGTTGGAGTTGGGGAAACCGGCGGCGGGCGTACGCGACATGAGGAAGGCCTTAAGGATGCCGTTTTCGACGAGCGGGAGCCGCCGGGCGGCGACACCCTCGTCGTCAAAGGAGTACCAGCCGTTCAGGTCCGTGGCGCCGAGAGTGCGGCGTGTGGGATCGAAGACGACGGAGAGGAAGTCGGGCAGAACGGCCTTCCCGATGGAGTTGGAGAAGGTCTGGCCCTCGGTTTCATCGCGCTGGCGATGGCCCTCGATGCGGTGGCCGAAGATCTCGTGAAAGAAGACACCGGCGGCGCGGCCGGAGAGGATGGCTGGGCCGACATAGGGGTCAGCGGGTTGGGCGCGGAGCAGTTTGACGAGATCGGCCCCGACTTTGTTGACCGCAGCAGCGATGACGTCATCCTTGGGCAGGCGGGCCGGATCCTCGGTCTCGAAGGACTCGGAGGTGGAGAGATCCTGGCCGTCGTAGGTCTTGGCGGAGGCGGAGATGGAGATGCGGCAGAAGCTTCTGCCATGCTGGATGCGCGTTCCCTCACTGTTGAGAAATGTGCGGATCTCGCGGCGCCATGAGACGGAGACCTCAGAAGAGAGGATGCCGGAGAAGTTCGAAAAACCGGCGGAGAGCTTGCGAAGGCGAGGGGCCCAATCATCCGCGGCAAAGCGGTACCGGGGGATGGTCTGCGTTTCGGCAACGGGCTTTTCGGTTGAGAAATCAGGAAGAGACTTGTCGCGGGTTTTGACCTGTGGGGAGGAGGCGACGCGCAGATAGCGCTGGGCGGCGGCGCGCCAGGCACGATCGGTTTCATGCCAGGCGATCCGGGCGATGGCGTCGGGGCGGTCTTCTATGGGAAGGTTGGCGGCGGCGGCGAAGCGGGGACGGTCGCCATCAAGCAAATGGTAGTTGTCCAGTTCAGGAGAGCCGACGCGAACGGAGCAATCAAAGAGGCGGCGGTGCGCTTTCTGTTTGGCCTGGACGGCGCCGAGGGTGGCGGAAAGGCCTTCGGACTCCTCTTCGAAGACGGCGTATGAGAGAAAATACGGCTTGGGGTCCGCCTTTTCCTTGAGCGCGAGCAGGTTGCGATCCAGCTCACGCGAGAGAGTGTCCAGGAGCGGCGGGTCGGGAACAGGCTTGGGGGCCGGCGGGGCGGCCAGGCTGGCGGTGGCGCAGGCAAGCAAAGCCGCGTGAGTGAGAAAGCCCGGCAAGTGCACGAAGCTCAGGATATCACGCGGCCTTTTTCCGGGGCCCGGCGCGCCGATGCGAGGCTAAGCGGAGTGGGTGGCCTCTATGGGCTGGGTCGAGAGCAATCCGCGCTGGCGCATGCCATTGAGGGCGAGCCCATATCGCCCATGGACGCCGGTCTTCTCGAAGATGTGTTTGAGGTGGATTTTGACAGTGCCCGGACGGATACCCAACTCGGAGGCGATCTCCTTGTTCTTGCGGCCCTGTTCGACAAGCTGGAGCACTTGCTGCTCACGGCCGGTCAGGCCGTTGCCTGGGTGGCGCTCGAGGCGGGAGTTCTCGCGGAAGACGCAGTCTTCCATCCACGTTGAGCCGAGGCCTACCGATCGAATGCAGGCCAGGATGGTATCGAGATCGGCGGACTTCCTCAGGATGCCACGGGCGCCGGACTGGAGAAAACGGAGGACCTCAGACTCGTTCATAGAATTGCCCCAGACGACAATGCCGAGCTGGGGCATGAAAGCACGCAGTTCGCCAATGAAATCAATGAGTTGTGACTGTCCGAAGGCTTTGTCCACAAGTGCGGCCTGGACAGGCTGCTGGCGCGCCAACTGAGAGGCGAGCACCAGATTGGGGACAGACCAGAGACACTCGAGGTCGTCGCTGGACGAGATCAGGGCACGCACGCCCTCAGCGGTGGCAGGTTGGATTTCACACAACCCGATTGGGATTTTTGCCATGGCGATGTACTTAGTTACAGCAGCGAATTCCACCCGCGGCCACGCAACGCTGTGCGAAGAGGCCGAAGGCCCCACTGGAAGCGGGCGAACCAGCCTCCTTCCAATTAGTTGCGGCAGTGGGGCAAGACTCTCAAGTTTCGTTGGAAACCGGCCGATAGTGGGGGTGAACGGTAACCTACGGCAAGGAAGCTTTCCTAAGAGGAGTACGATGTCGTCGTCCGCGTCCAGCCGGAATTTCGGCCAGTGGAAAGTACTGATCATCAGCCCGAACCAGGCCCTGTCGGCCGAGTTGATGCCAATGCTGGCGGAGTACCTGCCGTTTTCGCCAACGGTGGAGATCAAAGACTACCCGACACGGGCGACGTTGGGCGAAGCGCTGCAGGGACAGGGAACGAATCTCTGCTTTGTGGACGTGGAGAGCAACCGGGACTGGGCTCTGGCTCTGCTGAGCGACCTGTCGATGTTGGACCCGAAGCTGCCGATTGTGGCGCTGCACAGGGGAAACGATTCGGAGTACATCCTGAGGACGCTGCGGCAAGGGGCGACGGAGTTCCTGTTCTCGCCGGTGAGCGGGGAGCAGTTTGTCTCGGTGATGGAGCGCGTGAGTTCGCTGCACCGTGTGAAAGGCCTGAGCAGTGCGCGGGTGTATTGCGTGATGCCGGCCAAGGGAGCCTGCGGCGCCTCGACGGTGGCGTGCAACCTGGCGCACCACTGGAAGAAACTGGGTGCGAAGCGGATCCTGCTGGCGGACCTGGACCCGCTGACTGGAACCATTTCATTCCAGTTGAAGCTGAAGCAGAACTACAGCTTCATGGAAGCGCTGACCCGGGGCGGCCAGTTGGACGAAGACATCTGGAAGGGCGTCGTTCAGACGGTGAACGGGGTGGACGTGGTGCTGGCTCCGGACCAACCGGTGCATGGCATCGACGAGGCGCACAATGCCGCTTCGATTATCGAGTTCTCGAGGTCGATCTACGACGTGGTGGTGCTGGACTGCAACGGCGCATACGGCCAGTGGAGCCTGACGATCGCCCGGCTGTGCGACGAACTGCTCCTGGTGACAACCAATGAGCTGCCGGCGCTGCAGTCCACGCAACGAACGCTGGCCTACCTGGACCGGAACCGGGTGGACCGGTCCAAGGTGCGGATCGTAGTGAACCGTTATCACAAGGATGTGGGCTTGAGCCGGGACGTGATTGAAGCGGCGCTGCACTGCGACGTGTTCCATCTGATCCCGAGCGATTACGAGGAAGTGCAGAGGGCTCTGGTGGAGGGCAAGCCCATCCCGTCGAGCACGAACGTGGGGCGGAGCATGGTTGCACTTGCAGAAAAGCTGTCGGGGAAGGATTCGAAGTCGTCTTCACCGAAGACCTCCTCCCTGACGAGCCTGTTTGGGCTGCTGCGGCGATAGGGCGCGGGCGGGTACAATCGTCCCATCGCGTTGGAACTGGACACCTCAGAAGCACATCAGTGGATCGCCGCGCGGATGGACGTCCGGCCGGCCGAATTACGGACGACGGCGCTGGGGGGCGGGGTGTCGAACCATGTGATCCTGGCCGAGGGCGGCGGCAAGCGGTGGGTGTTCAAACAGTCGCTGGAGAAGTTGCGGGTGGCGCAGGACTGGCGGAGCCGGAGAGATCGGATCTGGACGGAGTGCGCGGCATTGCGGGCCATGGAGGCAGTGTTGCCGGCGGGAAGCGTGCCCAAGGTTGTGCTGGAGGAGCGGGGGGAACACGTCTTCGCGATGGAGGCTGCACCGGGAGGCTGCGAGCCCTGGAAGGCGGCGTTGTTGTCCGGGGAGGTCCGCCGCGAGGCCGCCATGCGGGCGGGCAGCCTGATGGGCACATGGATTAGCGAGAGCTCACGCCATCCGGAATGGGCTCAGGCCTTC
>JACRKW010000337.1 GCA_016215215.1 Acidobacteriota bacterium | reverse complement strand
CCCTGACGGCCGGTCCGGGCGGCCTGCGCGGGCCGGCGCTGGAGTACTGGAAGATCGGCGGCGTGTGGAAATGACCGGCGGCACCGCGGCAGACAGGGCAAGTCGCGCGCCGACCCTGACCTCCGCGTCTCCATTGATGCGCATTCGTTGGTTGAACGCCATGCCGAATTGCCGCCGTCTCGCCGCCCTACTGCTGCTGACCGCCGCGTCCGCCTTGCCGGGGCGGCCGGCGGAGGCAGCGCAGCCGCGTCAATATGCCTGCCGCAGGGCGCCGGCGCCCGTTCGCATCGACGGCCGCCTCGACGATGCCGCGTGGCGCAGCGCTGCCTGGACCTCCGCCTTCGTCGACATCGAAGGCGCCGTCAAACCGCGGCCCCGCTTCCGCACGCGGGCCAAGTTGCTCTGGGACGACAACTTCTTCTACGTGGCCGCCGAACTCAATGAGCCCCATGTCTGGGGCACCCTCACCGCTCACGACTCCGTCATCTTTCGTGACAACGACTTCGAGGTCTTCTTAAACCCGTCGGGCGACGGTCTGAACTACTTCGAGTTTGAAATCAACGCGCTCAACACCGGGTGGGACCTCTTTCTGCCCAAGCCGTACAAGCTGAAGGGGCGCGCCGACAACACCTGGGAGATCCCCGGACTCCAGACCGCCGTACATGTGGACGGCACGCTGAATGACCCGCGCGACCGCGATCGGAGCTGGACCGTCGAAATCGCCTTCCCCTGGAACGCCTTCGCCTCCCGCGCACCGGTCCGCCGGCCCTCTCCAGGCGAAACCTGGCGCGTGAACTTCTCCCGCGTCGAGTGGCGCGTCGAAGTGCGCGAAGGCCGGTACTTGAAGTTGCCCGGCTTCAAGGAGGACAACTGGGTCTGGTCGCCGCAGGGCGTCGTAGACATGCACGTGCCTGAAAAGTGGGGCGTTGTAAGGTTCGAGGGCAACTAAGCGCAACGGCTGTCCTCCGGCGGCTGCGCTTGATAGAATCCCGCCAGGTTCAAGCCCAATGAAGACCTCCTACCTAGCCGCCGCTTTGCTTTCGCTTTGCGCATGGGCCCTTCCAGCCGCCCAGCCCAAGCTCACCCGTGAATGGAAGATCTACGTCATCACTCATACCCACGCCGACATCGGGTACACCGACCTGATTCCCCAAGTGGAGCGGGTGTGGTGTGACGGCATGGATATGGCCATCGACGCCAGCGCGAAAGGCCTGAAGTGGACGCTGGAAGGTTCCCTGCTGTTCGACGCCTATGCGCGGCACCGGAAGCCGGAGCGCGTCAACCAACTGGCCGGTCTGATCAAGAGCGGAATGATCGAAATGGCCAGCCTGTATACCAACATCGAGCAGGAGAATGCCGGGCCGGAGGAGTTGATCCGCGCCAGCTACTTTGCCAATGAGACCCTGCGGCGCAAGTACGGCATCGAATCCCGCACGGCCATGCTCAGCGACATCACGGGCCTGACGTGGGGCCTGCCGCGCGCGTTGGCGGGCACGGGGACGCGCTATCTGCTTTTCGGCCCCGGCGCCTACAAGGAACTGCTCGGCGAATCGAAACTGCCTCACCTGTTCTGGTACAAGTCCCCGGACGGCAGCCGCGTGCTGACGCAGATGCGCAGCGGCAAGTATCGCGACTATACGCAGGCCAAGATTTTCCTGCGCGCTTCAGAGATGGAGAAGGGCGTGACGGATCTGCTGAGCTACTACGAGTCCATGGGCGCGGACTATCCCTACGACGCGATCCTACTCCAGATGGCGTTCGACAACGTCAACCCGCAGGTGGAACTGGTGCAGAACATCCAGGCTTGGAACCAGTGGCACACCAACCCGAAGGTGGTGATGGCCACACCGAAGGAGTTTTTTGAGTACGTCGAGAAGAAGTACGCCGCCAGGATTCCTGAGGTCTCCGGCGACATCACTTCGGCCTGGACCGACGATCCTGGGATTTTCGCACAGGCGACTGGGTTGAAACGCAAAGCGGCGGCGGAGATTCTGTCGGCGGAGAAGTTCGCGGCCATCGACGAACTGCTGGGCACCGACCGCCCGTACCGCCAGGCGGAGATCAACCAGACCTACAGCGACATGCTGGTCTACACCGACCACACATATGGCATGGACAACTGGTATTGGGAGCACATCCCGCTGGAACGGACCAAAGGTGTGCTGCACCACCCTAACTGGGATTACTACAAGGAGTCGTGGGAGGACAAGAAGGAGTTCGCCTACGAGGCCGCGCGCCGATCCGATCAACTCCTGGGGGACGCGCTGGACGGCATCGCATCGAAAATCCCCACCGAAGATCGCACCATCATCGTGTTCAACCCGACTTCTTGGGCGCGCACCGACGTGGTGCGCGTGCTGCACCGCGCGCTGAAGATCGGCCGCGCCGACGTGTACTACGAGATAGCCGACAACGTCACCGGAGAGCGCGTGCCGTATCAGGCGATCCTCGGCGACCGACTGCAGGACACCATCGCGTTCGTCGCGAAGAACGTCCCCCCGTTGGGGTACAAGACGTTCCGGTTGCGCACGGTGGCGCAGCGCCCGGTCTTCCCGGCGGCCGGACTAACCGTGTCGGGCAACGTGCTGGAAAACGAGTTCTACCGTGTGGAGGTGGACCCTTCGAGCGGCGCCGTGGCGAGCATCTTCGACAAAGAACTCAAGCGCGAACTGGTGGACCGGCAAGGCGCGGAAAAGGCCAACCAGTACATCTATTACAGCCTGACCGGCAACCACGAGGCACTGTATCAGGACACTCACCCGCGTACTCACCTGGGACGCGTGCCGGCGAGTTGGTACAACATCGGTGTCTACACTCCGCTGGCAGCCAGGGTCGAAGTGGGACAGGACGGTCCCGCTCTCAAGAGCCTGGTGAGCGACATCCGCATGGACTACGGCCCGGCGCCGAGCCACATTACACAGGAGGTGCTCCTCTACGCGGGCATCAAACGCGTCGACTTCGTCAACCGCATCCACAAGCAAGCGACGCTAGCGAAGGAAGAGGTCTACTACGCATTTCCGTTCGACGTGCCCAACTTCGAGATCCATTCGGAGCTTCCCGGCGCGGTGTTCCGGCCGTATCACGATCAACTCTCGGGATCGTTCACCGGCTTCAGCGGGATCCAGCATTGGGCGGAGGCATCCAACGGGGAGTTCGGCGTGGCTGTGGCCACCCGCGAGGTACCGGCCATCGAGTTCGGGGAGATCCGCACCAACGACTGGTCCATGGAGTACAAGCCTAAGCGCCCGGCCTTCTACTTCTACATCCTGAACAACAAGGAGAATACCAACGGCGCCTTCTGGCAGGGCAGCGAGGACTGGCGTCTGGGCTTCTTCGAAGTGAACTTCGCGGTGACCTCGCACCGTGGAGACTGGCGTGAAGGGAAGACCACCCGCTTCGGATGGGAACACAACACGCCCCTGGCCGCTCGCGTGGTGGCCAACAAGGTGGAAAGCAACATCCCAGGCAAAATGGCTTACTTCGTCGGCACGCAGGGCGGCACCCTCCCGGCCAAGGAGGCGTCATTCAGCGAAGGCCTGCCCGATCACGTCCTGCTTCAGGCCCTGAAGATCGCCGAGGATGGGAACGGTTACATCGCACGATTCTATGAGACGGAAGGCAAGGCAGCCAGCGTCAGTTGGAAGGGGCCAGGTAAGGCGGGCCGCGCCCAGGTTTGCGACATGGTGGAGCGTCCGGTGGGCGCCGCCGCGGTGGAAGGCGGCCGGATCAAGTTCGAGATCCGGCCCTGGCAGGTTGTCACGCTCCGGGTGACGCCCTAGCCTGCGCTGGAACCATGGGATAAGACGCTATTGGAAGCGCGCCAGCCAGCCTTCGTCCATTTCGACATGTTTGATGCCGAGGCGGCGGAAGGTGTAGGTGATGTGAATCTTCCCGTCGGCACTTTGAATCACGGACGGATAGGAGTACTCACCGGGATTGGTTTCCAGCGCCAACGGACGCTCCCAGGTCTTGCCGCCGTCCACCGACCGGGCGACGCTCAACGGCGTACGCGCAGCTTCGCTGTCATTGAATACCAGCACGAAGTGCCCATTGCGGAGGTGCGTCATGGCGATACCCGCGTTCGGATTTGGCAGCGAGGTGAGCGTGGGGGCGGTCCAGGTGAGGCCGCCGTCGCGAGATTCGCTCTGTGGGATGCGCGGCGACTTCCTCATCAGCGTGAGCAGCGAGCCGTCCTGGCGGAGCGCCACTGTGGGCTGCCCGCCGCCATCGATGATGTTGGAGCGCGTCCATGTCTTGCCGTTGTCGGCCGTCTTCAGGAAGTAGGATCCGCCCGAGGCGCTCATCGGCAGCAGTAGGGAGCGGTCCGGCAGCAGGATGGGTACGTTGCGGGGCAGGGCGCCGAGCCCTTCCTGGAAAACCCGGTCCGCGCTCCATGTCTCTCCGTGATCTTCAGAGACGCGATACATCAGCCGGCAGAGAGACCATCCGCCGCCTTGCCGCAACGGGCGGCTAGCTTCCATACGGCCCCACACGATCCAGATGCGGTTCAGCCCGTCGCGGAAAACTACGGCATTTCCGGGCGGTTGGAGAGAGTCGCGGATCAGGGCGTGCGGCGGGTTCCAGTTCCGCTCGCCGTTCTTCCTGCGCGCCAGAAACAACGCCTGGTCATCCGATGATTCGTAGCTGCCACCGTACCAGGCCACCAACAGATCGCCGTTCGCGGCTTCGGTGACGGTGGAGGCGTGATGCGTAGGCGCTCCGGGGATCTTGTCGAAGATCAACTCGGAGGAAAACCATGCAGACCCGAGGCGATCCCCGGCTGGGCGAGCGGGCGCCGGGCTGCCGATGCGGACGGCATTGGCCGGAAGCCGGCCCGGATCACGAACTGGCCGGCGAGCGAGCACATCGCCTGCAGCGTCTTTCAACCCTTCGACGCTTCCACGGTAGACCACCACGCCGAGGCGGTCCAATAGGAACGCCTCCGGCGTCACGCGTGCCGCCAGTAGCGCCGCCGCTTCGCCACGCGGATCGCGATACACCGGGAAGTGCGCTCCAAGGTTCTGGATAAAGGAGCGAACCTCCGAGGCGGTCTCGGCAGGATTCGGGAAGACTGCCACGACAAGAATCCCGCTGCGGCGGTCCGCCTCGTTGATTCGCTCCAGGGCGCCAATCGCCTGCTCGTCGGCGGCTCCTCGCGCCGACAGAAACACGACGGCCGTCGCCTGTCTCTCTCCGTAGTTCGACATCGAGATCCGCCGATCGTCCAGGGTTGTCAGCGGCAGCGGCCCGATGGCCCAAGCCGTTCCGGCACAACGGCGCATCCACAAGATTGTGACGCGCATCGTTATTCCCTCACTCCAGCCGATTCTCCTCAAGCCTGACGCCACGGAGAGGCGCTTCAGAGCTTCACCAGTTAGTGCTTCCTGACCCAATCCGGATCGAAGTCCGCCCCGAATCCAGGACCGGTGGGCACCTGGATCTTCCCGACCGCAACCTTCAGCGGGGACGTCTTGCACTCAAACCGTACGTTGGTCTTGAACGACTTGAATTCATGATGGGCGCCGGCGTTTGGAACCGCCGAGACGAACTGGATGTTATACAGGAACCCCAGCCCGCCTCCGGACATGTGCGGCACGATGGTCTTGCCGAACGCCGCAGCCATGCGCGCGACTTTCATCGACCGGATCAACCCGCCGAAGTAGTAGTTGTCCGGCTGCACCACTTCGATTCCATCGTTGGCGATGAGCCAGCGGAAGCCGTAGAAGCTATTGTCCTGCTCGCCGTTGGCAATGGGGATCTTGAGCGCGTCGGCCACCTGCTTGATCTCCTCGATGTGGTCAAACATCACGGGCTCCTCGAAGTAGGCGAATTTGTTCTCCTCCAGAAGCTTGCCGACGCGGATGGCTTCCGGAACAGAATAGAAGCCGTTCGAATCGGCGTAGATCGCCAACTCGTCGCCAAAGGTCTTGCGCACGAGCGGTACGATCTTTTCGGTTCTTTCTGGAGGACCTGCGGCATACATGTCCGTCGTCATGAACATCAGCCCGCCGATCTTGATCTTCAAGGCGTGCACGTCATACTCGGCGACCGCGCCCTGGATCAGTCTGAGCGACTCCTCCACCGGCTTCTCCCGCCATTCGGTAGCCATGTACACGCCTACATTCGGGCTATGAATCTCTCCAATGAGCTGTCCCACTGGCTTGTTGGCCATGCGTCCGAGCATGTCGAGAATGGCAAACTCGATGGTCGCCAGAGGCAAGCCCAGAGCGATGCCGTTGTACCGGAAGTTGAAGCCGAAGACATAGACCTTCTCCAGGATCAGGTCCAGCTCGCGGGCGTCCTTCCCGAGAAAGAAGGGCTGCAGGTTCCTGAGGAAGATAGGGAAGAGTGTGCTCATGCCGCTATGGGCGACTGAGATGCCTTCAGCGCCGTCCCGGGAGCGGACCCGGCACAGGTAGCTGCCTTCGAAGCGCAGCAGTTCCAGCGTCTCGATGATCACCGGCGCTCGAAAGAACTGCTTCCTGAGCACCGGCTGTTTCAGTATCTCGTCGAGTTTGCGGTAACGCTCGCCCACTGGCGAACCCGGCGCCGCATCCAGCGCCGGGGAGGCAACGGCCCCGCTCAGGGCGGTTGAGATAAACCTGCGGCGATTGGCAGTCACGGTTCCGACCTCCTCAGATTACTGGCTCCGCCGGCTCAAGCGGCCCGCGGCAACTCCGGTTCCGGCGGCCGCCCCAGCCCCCGGAGCAGGTCGCACTCAGGCTATCACGGTTTGCCGCCAGGACCACCTCGTAGCGGATTCGCCGCGGACGGACCGGCTGCAGGCTTGCGGAGAGCGGTCCAAGTAGATGTTACTTGTCTAACACAATAGTTGTGGTATACATTTATCGACCAGGTTGTTGACCGGCGATGAGAGCGCGTGCCGGGTGAGGAACCGGTCGTTCGATCCGTACGGCCGCCCAGAGGCAGATAGATGAGGTCTACGCGATGAATTGGTTCAGGAGGAAGCCTCCGCTGCCTGCAAGCGCCGGCGGCGAAAGATGCCCTGAGGAAGCAGTTGCCCGCGGAACGGAACACATCACGGCCAGCGGCCCGCGAAGCGCGATGACGCGGCGGGAGTTGGTGCAGATCGGCGGAGCCGCTATTTCCACGGTGACTGTCGGCTCGCTGGTAAGCCTCGACCTGGCAAAGACAGATTCCGCACCCGGGCAACCTGTCAAGATGGCCATGCTCGTGGACCTGCGCAAGTGCTTCGGATGCCAGTCCTGCAGCGTGGCGTGCAAGAGCGAGAACGG
>JACRKW010000336.1 GCA_016215215.1 Acidobacteriota bacterium | reverse complement strand
CCAGGAAGCCCATCGCAAAGAAGACTCCCAGCAGCACCACCACGATGAACAAGACACTCAGAAGTTGTTTGTTGCCGAGTATCAGCTCGAACTCGCCGTCTTCTCTGCCTGACATTGGTTCCGGTTTCTCCTCGCTCACCCTGCAGGCGGAGAGCCGCCGCCTTGTGAGGGCGAATCCTCGCCCCTCTGTCGAGAATAAACCCCGCGCCCACGCCGGCACAACCGGAAGGCTATGTCGCCTCACCCGTGAATCCGGAGTTCACCAGCGGCTGCACGGCATCCTCAATCCGTTTCAGCTCCTCGCCGGTGAGAAAGTCGAACAGCGCGCGCTTTCCGGCCGCAAGCGGCCCAACGATTTGCAGCAACAGCCGCACCAGCAGCCGGATCTTCGCGTGAGGCGTGTCGACGATCTCCCGCTGCCAGCGCCACAGGGTCGGTGGCATCCGCACTGTAAATCTTCTTCACCATCGCCATCCATTCGCCCAGGAGCGTGGCCAGGTCATCCGGCTTCGGGCGGATGCATTGAATGTCGTTGGAGTAGTCGATGCGCGTCCGGCATGGTGGAAACGTATGAATCCGGACTAACGTCCAGCGCTCCCTGCAGCTTTTGACCATCGTCCGAGCCGCTCCCATGCCGCACTAGCGGCCCGGCTCGATCTGCACCAGAACCGGCGTACCCGGGCGGTCGTATGAAAGCACCTCCATTGGGCATACGGTCACACAGATTCCGCAGCCGATGCAGGAGGAGTTCAGGTTGTCCACCTGCTCCTGCCGCATGGCGAAGCGCATGACGTCGATTCCCACCTGGCAGTACCGGCTGCACTCGCCGCAGGCGATGCACTTGTCGTTCGAATAGATGGCGAAACGGCTGATGCGGAGGCGCGTGAACCACGCGCTGAGAAGCTCCATCATCTTCGCCAGTGGGCACCAGTAGCGGCACCAGATCTTGCCGCCCAGAAACGGGTAAAGGGTCATCGGCAGGAGTCCCACCAGCCACACGTCGACGAGCAGCCCGTACCAGTCCAGCGCCGTCTGAGCCGGGCTACGCAGGGCTGTGAAGGTGCCGCCAAGGGCGACGGCCAGAGTGAGGACCGCAACCGCCGCCAGAATCCAGCCGCCCATTTGCTCCAGGCGGATGCTCTGCCGGCCTTTGGGCGCCAGATGGCGCCAGCGGTCGCCGAAGGTCTCCGCCAGCCCGCCGCAGCCGCAGACCCACGAACAGTACCGTTTCCCGTGGAACAGGACCAGAACCGGGATCAGGACGAAGGTCAGCAGCAGACCCCAAACAATCCAAACCGGGTGCGGATTGCCGAAGAACGTGTGCAGGAACAGGGGCCAGGCGTAGATGATGCCGTAGCTGCGCCAAGCCTCGGACTGGAGCGCTGGATTGGTCACCCAGGCACGGAACAGGAACTCGGGGATCAGGAAGTAGAACAGCCATTGGAATCCGATCAACGTGGCAAAGCGCCGCGTCTGGAAGCGGTCGCGCCGCCGGATGCCCCATTTGATCAGCGATTCGACGCCAAAACCGGTCAAAACCAGCGTGTAAAGCACCGTGTACCAGAAGCCGAAGGGCCGTCCGAAGAAGGCCAGCGCTTGAGCGCCCCATCCCTGATAGGGCCAGAACTCGTGCCCGGGGGCTCGCTTGTTGGCGTAGATCGAATAAAACAGGAAGAAAGATAGCGCCAGCCACGACCAGCGGCACCCGCGCCGCCCGTGCCAGGCGAGGCCCGCCAAAGCGCTCAGGGTCAACAGCAGGCCCGCCGTCTGCGAACCATGGAAGATCCCCATCCCGGCGAACGCCCCGGCCAGCAGGGCGAGTGAGATCCCCCAGTTGCCGGACCACTCATTCTCCAGACGGATCCCGAGGGACTTCAGAAACGCCTCGGGCGGCTCCGCGCCGATCAGCACGAAGGTCCGGTCACAGGAGATCTCCCCCGTGGAGGTCCTCACCCCACCTACGGTGAATTCCCGAACGATGGTCTGGAGCCGCGTCTCGATTCGGCCGGCGGCGATGGCCTCTCCGAGCTGCCGCCTGTTCTCCCGAAAGACGCGGTCAAATCCCTCGCCGCGGTGGATCAGGGTCACGCGGTTGCCGGCGCTCAGTGCCAGCGCCGCCTCCACCGCGCTGTTGCCCCCGCCTATGACGGCGATCTGCTCGTCTTGATAGTGACCGGGGCTGTAAAGGCGGTGGTGGACATGGGGAAGGTCCTCTCCCGGCACATCCAACCGGCGCGGGTTGGCGCGCTGGCCGGTGGCCAGGACAAACCGGCGGCAGGAGTAGGTGGCCGAGGGCGTCCGTACGCCGAAACCGCCTTGGCGGTGGACAATCAGCCCGCTGACGCCCTCCCCGGTCCTCACGATCAGCCCGGCGGCCGCAACATCCTGGCGCCAGCGTGCCAGAAGGTCTTCTTTCGATGCGCCCTCCAGCCACAGCCGGCCCGTCGCGGGAACCCCGGCGGGTTCATCGTAGATCCACTTCTGTTCTGGAAAGTCCTCGATGGTCTGCGCGATGCAGCCCTTTTCCAGGACCAGCACCCGCAGTCCGCCCGCTAGCAACTCCAGGGCGCAACTGAGCCCCGCTGCACCCGCGCCGGCCACCACAACGTCCCACACCGCCGCATCGGCCCCGCGCGCGTCCGGCAACGCCAGGATATGCCGTGCCACCTCCCGGCCCTGCTCCATCGCCAGTTTCATTACGGGAGCGCCGGCCAGGTCTCCGGCGATGTAGAGACCGGAGATCGAGCTTTCCAGGCCAGCGCCGGTAGCCGGACGCCGCCCAGTTCCAGAGGCGCTCTGCAGGATGGCCCTCAGCCAGTTGCTCATTGGTGTTGGATGCGCAAGTTGGCCTGGGGAGTCACGAAGGAAGCTTCATCAGACGGCGCGCATTGGCCGAAAGGATGTTGCGCCGCGCCACCGGGTCGGTGACCAGCTTCCGGATCAGCGCCAGTTGCCGCGAGCCGGTGCAGCGTTCGGTGAAGGCGACGCGGTCGTCGCAATCGGTGCCAAAGAGGAGCTTGCGGTGGTGGCGCAGGAGAAACGCCCGGCCGTGCTCTTCGTCCCGCGTGAAGGCGTTCAGGCCGGAGCCAGCCGAGAGGTCGCCATGGAAGTTCTCATAGTCCGCCAGCAGGCGGTCCGTCAGCCCTCCGGGCTGCACGGGACCCTTCGGGTAGAGATCATCGGGCTTGAGCGCGGCGTCCACGTGGCCCCAAAAGGTCTGCGCGTGACCGATGAATTGGGTCTTGGGGTACTTGGCCAGCATCCGGGAGAACCGTTCGTAGCCGGTGTTGTAGGTCCCGTGCTGGAAGTGCATCAGCAAGGGAATGCGGCGCTCGGCGGCCAATGCGGCGAGGGAGTGGATCCACGGCGAATCGCAGGCGATTTCCAGCTTCTGCTCGCCGAGCCCGATGGCGCCCTTATCCAGCCACTTCTCCAGGATTTTGATGGCGCCGGGGGTATCCGGATGCTCATTGCAGAACCAGACGTACTCCCGCGGGAGCCTTGCGGAAAGGGCGGCTACTGTGTCGTTCCCCCCCGCCTTTACGGCCAGCCCCGTCACCGGGTCTGTGGGCAGCAGCACGGTGAGGGAAACGCCCATCGCACGCTGGTGCGCGACCAGTT
>JACRKW010000335.1 GCA_016215215.1 Acidobacteriota bacterium | reverse complement strand
CACCCAGCTCCATCCAGCCCGGCGACGCCACCAACCTCATTTGGGAGACCGAGAACGCTGACACGGTGACCATCGCCGGCATCGGCAACGTGCAGGCCTCCGGCACCACCTCGGTGAGCCCGAAGGACACCACCACCTACACCCTGACGGCCAGCAACAAGTACGGCTCGGTCACAGCCACCGCCACCGTCACCATGGCCCAGAAGCCCATCGCTCCGCCCAAGATTCAGAGCTTCGCCGCTTCGCCGCTCACCATCGGCGAGGGCCAATCCTCCACGCTGAGCTGGAACGTCGACGGCGCAAACGAGGTCACCATCAGCGGCCTCGGCTCGGTCGGGCTCCAGGGCAGCTCCTCGGTCACCCCGCCGGTGACCACCACCTACCTGCTCACGGCCAAGAACCAGGGCGGCGAAGTGACCGCCAAGGTCACCGTCACCGTCGAGCCGATGGCCCGCATCCTCAGCTTCACGGCCTCCCCGCTCACCACTGCCAAGCCGGGCGACCCCGTGCGCCTCACCTGGCAGACCAGCGGAGCCACGCAGGTCAACATCGTCGGCGTTGGCGCCGTGGCCGCCAGCGGCTCCATCGACGTCATGCCGATGGCCGACACCACCTACACACTGACCGCCGCCGGCTCGCGCAACAGCGTCTCGGCCTCGGTGAACGTGAAGGTGACCCCGCTGCCTGGGCCCACTCCGGCCGGCAAGCCTCCGGTGATCAAGCTCAACATCCCGGACAACTACACCACTTACGGCGCGGCACTCCAACTCGACGCCTCCGCCTCCACCGATCCGCAGGGCGATCAGCTCAAGTTCGAATGGACCCAGGAGGGTGGTTACTCCACCGGCCTGGCGAACATTTACAATCGCTTCGCCCCCAACCCGACCGTGCAGTTCCCCAACGCCGGTGACTACATCATCCAGGTGAAGGTCACCAACCAGCGCGGGCTCAGCTCCATCAAACAGGTGACCATCACCTTCGTGAAGTAGGCCCCCGCCGCAGTACCAGGACTAGGGCCGGTTCCAAGACCGGCCCTCAACCTGTAGAATCGACGCAGATGCGCATCCAGCTTGTGTGCCTGCTTGCCTTCGCCGGTTCCACCCTGGCGCAGCCGCCCGTGCCCGAACCGCGTGTCTATGAGTTGCTCCACTACCAGGACGCAACCACCGGCAAGCTCACTGCTATTCCGCCAGTAAGGGTGCTGGTAGACGCCAAGAAGCGCCAGGCGCGGCTGAAAGGCGAACAGGCGAAGGTGCGATTCGGCCAGGGCGCTCTTCCCCCTCTCGTGATTGCCTACACTGAGGGGCCTGCGCAAGCATGGTGGGCTCGCATGTACCGCTTGGAGCCCGCTTCCGGCCAACGGTTCACCGCCCTGGGCGTCTGGAGCTCAGTCACGGAGAACAAACCGGCGCCCGGCGCCATCCCTCTCAAGATGGAGCGGCACGGCAAGCTCAGCTACCGCCTCATCCCGCCGCTCGACCTTCCTCCCGGCGAGTACGCCATCACCAACCCCGCCGGGAACGCCGTCTATGCCTTTGGGGTGGACCCACAGTAACTCCGCCTAAAGCACCCTCTCCCCAGTCGCCGCATCGAAGATCCACGAACTCTTCGGCGGCAGCTCCAGCGTGGCTGTCCGTCCCCCGCGAAACGAGATCTTCCGGACCCCGCCCTCCTTGGTGTGAACCAGCACCAGCCCACCGCCGGCATGAACCACCGCGTCCCCTTCGATGTAGATGTGGGCCCCCGCCTCGCGGAAGATCTCCCTCCACACAGCCGGCTCGCCAATCGGCCCGGCGTAGTGCCTGACTCGCCCTTCGGCCGCCGGCGCCGTTAGCTCGCGGACGAACTCCGCGCTCAACCGGGTTCCGTCGCAGTAACCCGCCTGCCCCTGAAAGACCACGGTCCGCCCGGGAACCACTCGCTCCCGGATGAACTTCCGCTGCGCGGCGCTCATCAGCCAGGTGTTTGCAAACACCACCACCTTGAACCGTCCCAGGTTCACCCGTTCGATGTCGCCCAGGTGCACGGTTTCCAGCGCCACGCCGCTGCGCCAGGCCGAGGTGATTGTGCGGTTCACCGCCAGCGAATCAGTCACCGGATCGGTGGCCTTGTCCGGGCCTGTGTAGTAGTAGACCTCGGTATCAAACACAAACAGCACGTCTCCAGCCGGCTGGTAAGGCCTCAGGTGGTATTTTTCGAGCAAATCCTTGATCCGGCGCACCTCGGCCAATAGCCGCCTGTCGCTCCACCAGCCGCTCAAATTGGCCGGCCCGAAGTCGTAATACCAGAGCCCGCTGCCGCGCGCGAAGCTCTCCACCACGTTGCGCCGAAGCAGGGCATAATCCAGGTCCAGATCGCTGAGCTTGAACGCCGTGTCCACGTCGTTCTGATACTGCCACGATGGCGTCTGGTCCATCTCATCCAGGAAGAGCTTGCCGTGCAGCCGTACGCTCTCCACGAGCGCCCGCGTGATACCGCACGAACCGGCGCCGCGATACTCGGTCCCATAGGCCTGCGGGGCGCTCAGGTAGTCTACGTCGGGATACGCCAGCACCTTCTGAGGGCACAGATGGCCGCCCGTCGCCTGCCGGTCGAACATGGAGAAGAAGTACCCGTAAAACGTCCCGGTGAGGATCCGCCGCGGGAAGTGCTTCCTGACCAGCCCGCAGAAATGCAGGACCTGGTCCGCCACCAGCTCCTGCTGGCACTTGAAGTAGTCGATCACAGGCTCGCTCCGCCGCGGATCGCGAAAGATCCCGTCGTCCAACGCCTTGCGGTCCGCTTCGGAAGGAACCCGAACCGGCGCCCTGCCCCGCTCCTTCCTCCAATCATCAAAGTGAGCCTGCATGGGAGCGCTCATGTCAGGCGTGTTCCGCATGAAGCCCCAGTAGTGCCATTCGCCATAGACCCCGCAGGCGACGTGGATGCCCGCCAGCGCGTGACCCTCTGGGACCGCCGCCAATCCGCGCAACAGCTCGACGGTTTTCTGCGTGGCCATCTCCTTCCACGCCCTCGATGCCAGGCTCACTCGCGGCGTGCGCCGCAGGTCGTCCATCAGCGTCCGCTGCGCCGTGTCCCGCTCCACTCTCTCCAACTCCCCGTTGTCGTAGCGCACGAGTTCTTCGCTACGCTGCCTGGTCCACCACGCCGGGGCGTTCAGGTGCCAGCGGAGCACGATGGCGGCATCAGGACATACTTGAAGTATTCCCTGTAATTGCTTACGTGCAAAGGTGATGTCGAGCGGTCCTTCCTTAGTCCAGAGCGACTCCAGGAACAGGTCCAACTGGAACAAACGGAAGCCACAGGCGGCAAACTCGGCGATGTGCGACTGCGGTTTCTCCTCCCAGCTCCACCGCCCGCCCGGGCAGTCCGTCAACGCATAGAACGAGGCGTACACCGGCTTCCCGTTGATGTGCAGTGTGGGCTTCCCGTTCCACGTCCGGACCTCGGCGGTGACCGGCTTCGGCACCGGCACGGCAGCCAAGACCGGTGAGGCAAAGAAATCGCGACGGCGCATCTCAAGAACTGTATCGTGGATTGCCGGCGCACAGCGAATCCAGCACCCGACTCGGTCGTCCGGTGGCCCGCTGGAACGTACCGGCTCGCCGCTCAGAATGTCCCACGCCGTGACAATCGCGGCACGCGGCGCCACCCGGCGGGCAGCTCAGCGCGTCCGGGGCCTGAGTTCTCGACTTCTATCGCTTACGCCGCGCACCCAGCAGCGCGAGCAGACCGCCCGCCAGCATGGCCCAGGTGGAAGGTTCGGGAATGATGATCTCGGACTCGAAACCCGTCACCAGCCCATAGTGCTCGAACCCACTTCCGAAGTTGTGCATGCGGCTGAATTGGCCCGTTGCGTTGTTATTTCTGGCGTGGATTGGCGCTCCGCTCCCAGAGTTAGCGACGAAGATATCCATCAGGAGGTTGCCGTTTCCGGGGTCGTAGAAGAACGGCGTTCCAATGATGGTGAAAGAGGGGGACGCCGAACCGCCGCCATTGAAGACGGCGAAGAGCGCGTCGTCGGCGCCGACGTTCAAGGCGAAGGTGCTGCTCAGCGCATCGACGGCTGCTGCGGTCGTCGAAAGGTGGACCGTGTATGTCCCAGAGGCCACTGTGCCGGAATCGGCATAGAACGTGAGCCCGGTGATCGTCATCGGTCCCGGGAATTCGGAAGCCGCATACACCTGCTGATATCGTGTCCCGTTGGACGAACCGAACGGAAAGTAGTTGCTGCCGTTTTCGGGCAGGCCAATGATCAGCGCTGCTTGCGCTGTAAGAGCGAACAGTATGACTGCTGTCAGAACCAACGAGAGTTTGCGAATCATCAATCCTCCTCCTCCCAGTAGGTGTTTCACCCTAGGTTTGCCTACGTGCTTGACTATACGGTCAGGGGGAATAAAAGTCAACGAAGTCTTAAATATACAGTATGATGCGGATTCTACCCCCGCCTGGCCTGCCCCGTACTGAGCCCCACCTTGCAGGTTCCGCGCAGTTCCGAGACCTATGCTCGCCGCGCTGGCCAAGCCTCTGAGAGCAGCGAGAGAGTTGTGGCCCCCGCTGATCGTCCCCCGGCAATCACGAGTTTGAAACGGGGCCGCGCGCTCCTAGATCTTCCCGGCGCCGGTCCACCGGAACGGCCGATTTCAAGAAGGACTCGTGGTTCGTACTGGCCGTTGAAGACGGGAATCTGCCGATTGGTACTTCACCAGCATCAGTTTGTCTTGCACGGTGTGGAGTGTTATTGCGTCCTATTTGTCATACACAATTAATATTGACACCGGCGTATTCCCGGCCCAGAATCATCCCGCAGATGCGTGGTAGGATCGCGACGGCTGCGAAGAAGAGCGCTTCTGAGAAAGGAGGCAAGTGACGCCACTGCGCACGCTTGCGATAGGGTACGCGCTTCTGACTTTGTCTTTCCACTGTGCGTCTGTTGCGCAAACCAGGATCCCGCCCAGCACGGGCGACAGAAGGATCATGTTAAACACCCAGACCGGGGAAAGGCCCCTGTATTTCTTCCTCGGATCCAGCGGAGAGGAAGTCTCCGTCATCCTGGCGCAGTCTGGCGGCGCCGGAAACAGGGTTCGTGTGCTCGTGACCGCCGGTGACAAGGCCGTTGGCGAGCATACAATCAACGAAGTGCTGCCGCTCACCTTCGCGCTGGTCCAGACGAAACTGGTCTACCTGAAGCAGCCAAACCCAGCCGCGAGTTCGCAGGTCACGGGCGCGTGGGCATTGGACTTGTCCACGGGTGCATCGGCTCCAGTTCCGCTGCCATGCACACCCCTGCTGCTTGCATCCGACGGCGGCCGGTTGGCCATGGCGGGCCCCGACCCCATGGGAACGATGATGTTGAGCGTGGTGGATGCCGCGTTCAAACAGGTGGCAACCACAAGCATCCCCGATGTGTCGCGCGGCGAGTTGCTCCGGTCCTTCCTGTCCTATGCCGCCGGCAACACCATTTTGTTCGTCAACCCTTCCAATGCCTCCTACACCCGGTTCGACATCGGAAACGCCCTCAAGCGCGGCCCCCGGGTGCAGCTTTCCGGTTCGGAGATCACGTTATCCAAGCAGAAGCAGCCCGCCGGTCAAACGCTGCGAAGCATCGTAATCCTGGCACATCTTACGGCAAGGAGTGGGAAGGATCTGTTCCTCCTGGGTCCGTACAAGCCTTCAGAGGGATTCCGTCTTGCCGAGTT
>JACRKW010000109.1 GCA_016215215.1 Acidobacteriota bacterium | reverse complement strand
TTCTGGCTGGTGAACCAGTCGCTTGGCATGACCGTGCCGCAGACGCTGAAGTCATGGACGGCGATGAAGGTGATTACATCCTTCGTGGGCATCGCCTTGGTTCTGGCCGCACAGGCGATCTTCGGCGGCTGACGGGGATCAAGTCCTGGGTTTGTCTTTGAGAGCCGGATCGTCGAGGTCAAACCGAGGCCCCTTTTCGTCCCAGTCTTCGGCGGGAAACATACGTCCCATCCCTGCCGGAGGCGGCAGTTCCTTCACCACGAAGCGGACCGTGGAGCCCGCGACGTGCGCCCACACGAAGTGGTAGAAGCTCCCTTGCGAGAACCCTTCGCCGCGCACCAACTTGCCGCGCATCGATCCGCCAGAACTACCTACTTCCATGTAGCGCACTCCGTCGCGGCTCATGTGGGCAAACCGATGGCCATGACCGCTCACCACATAGTCGACGCCATACTTCTTAGCCAGATTGTGCAAGGGGAAATCACCGCCGGCTTGAAGCGCTTCGATCCAGTACGGCTTGTGGAACACGACCAGCTTTGGATGCTTGGCCGCGTTTGCGGCCAGGTCCTGCTCCAGAAACTGCAACTCCCCGACGCTCAAGGCCACTTCGCCGCGGGAGTTGTCGAGCACAGTGACGTGCATGCCGCCATGGTCGAAGGAGTAGTGCAGAGGGTGGCCAGATTCCCTCTCGTACAGGCGTTTCGACAGATCCGACCAGACGTCGTGGTTGCCGGGTGTCATGAAGAATGGATACCGCCCGTACTTCTCGCGGATGGCCCGAAACTCCTCCCATTGCTTCTCCGCCGCCGCGTCATCTCCGCCCTGGATGGAATCACCGACGTTCATCACGAAATCGGGCCGGAGGAGGTCTACCTCGCGCCACACCCGGCCGTAGATGGTTGGCTCCGGCGAGCCGGCACGATCGCCGACGATGGCGAAGTGGAAGTCGTTCGCCGGACCGGCCGGCGCGCCGGTCAACAGTGACAGCAAGAGCGCGCCGCAGATACCCGCGGCGGCCAGTGAGATACGTTTTGTCATGGGAATTCCCTCAGCGCTTCGCCGGGGCAGCGTCGCGTCCCCGGTAGACAAACGACTTCCAGTCTGTCGACGCCCAGCCGTTGCGGTCCCACACGACCGCGCCCTTGCGAACCGTCATTTCGGCCACGATGAGCTGGTCGCCAGCTTTGCGCGCGCCGGCCGAATCCACCAGGCCGAAGGCTCCCTTCTGCACGGCGAGTACGGCGATGTCGGCCTCGGCGCCCACATCCAATGCGCCGAAGTCGGTGCGCTGAACCTCACGGGCCGGATTCCACGTGGAGGCGCGGATCACCTGTTGCAGGCTCATGCCGAGGTTCAGCATCTTGGACATCACGTTGGTCATGTCTTTCATGCCCGCGTTCATGCTGCCGGTGTGCAGGTCGGTGGAGATCGAATCGGCTACCAGTCCCTGCTCGAAGGCCGGCACGGCGATGTTCCAGAAGAAGCTACCGCCGCCATGGCCGACGTCGAAGATGATGCCGCGCTTACGCCCGTTCACCATTGCCGGGTTCAGCTTGCCGCCGATCATCTCCTCGCGGTAGTTGGAGTAGCAGTGCGTGTAGATGTCGCCCGGGCGCAACTTCTGCTCCATCAGGATCTTCAAATTGCGCTCTTCGTTGATGTAGCCAAAGTCGACCATCACGGGCATCTTGAGCATGTTGCCCGCCTTCACGGCGCCATCCACGGCGGGCCAGCCAGGGCCGTTGAAATGCGCCGTCTTCACGCCGACCACGACGCCGGGGTGCTGCCGCGCCACACGCACCAGCGCCTCCGGGTCCATGTCGTTAGGATCGTGCTCGCTGGTGACACCCATGCCGCCACCTACGATGTTGAGCAACGCCAGCACGCGTGTCCGCGCACGGTCGATGACGCGCTGCCGGAAATCCGGGAAGTTGCGCCAGCCCGACGTGCCGGCGTCGACCATCGTGGTCACTCCGCTGCGGAATGAGAAGCCATCGGGATAGACGCTGGAGTCGCCCGTCAGTACGCCCTTCAGTCCCGTGCCGGCGTAGACATGAACGTGAATATCCACGAGCCCCGGCGTGACGTAGAGCCCCGGAACCCGGGCCACCTTCTTGGCGTCCGATTCCGGAATGCCCGGCGCGACCTTGGCGATCTTGCCTCCCGCCACGGCCACATCGGCCACGCCGTCGATGTTGTTCTTCGGGTCGATGACGTGGCCGCCCTTGATCAGCAGGTCGTAGGGGGGCTGCGCCAGCGCCAGTGCAGCGAAGAGCGGTAGGGCAATCAGTCTTGTTCGCATGTAAGGGCCTCTCACGGGATTATACGGTGTTATGCTTTTCCCGGAGCAGCCATGCCCGCCAACCTCGGACCGGACTACCTGTCGGCGGAGGAGGATCTCCGCCACGCCCAGACTCCGGCGGAGAGGGTCGCCGCCCTGGAAAAGATGTATGCCGCCCTGCCTAAGCACAAGGGCACGGAGAAACTACAGGCAGACATCAAGCGGCGCCTCTCGCAAACGCGGAAGGAGTCTCAGAAGAAAGGACCCGCCCACTCCGCTCCCTTTTACGTTGTGCCGCGGGAGGGCGCGGGGCAAGTCCCGCTGCTTGGTCCAGCGAACTCCGGCAAGTCCAGCCTGCTTCGCGCGCTGACGCACGCCCACCCTGAGGTGGCCGAGTATCCGTTCACCACGCGCCTTCCGCTGCCCGGAATGATGAAGTTCGAGGACGCCGGCATCCAGCTGCTCGATTTGCCGCCCATCGCCTTGGAGTTCACTGAACCATGGATGCCGCAGGTGCTGCGCAACGCCGATCCCGGCGTTCTGGTAGTCGACGTCAACGACCCGGCCGATCTGGAGGAGATCGAGTTCATCGAGCAACGCCTGGCCGAGTGGCGGGCCCCCTCGCCGCCTCTCCTGATTGGCAACAAGATTGACGTGCCCGGCGGCGAGGACAACTTCGCCGCCATCGCCGATCTGTACGGAGGCCGGTATAGGTGCCTGCCGGTCTCGGCCACGGGATTGGTGGGGCTGCCACAGTTCGCCCGGGCCGTCTTCGATATGCTCGCACTGGTCCGTGTGTACACCAAGGCACCCGGCAAGAAGGCCGAGCTTGACGCCCCCTACATCCTCAAACGCGGCGCCACAGTCATCGACGCTGCACGCCACGTCCACAAGGACTTTGCCGAGCATCTCCGGTTCGCCCGGCTCTTCCGGCTGCACGGAGAGCGCGACGGCCTGATGGTGGACCGCCGGCATCTCCTGGAAGACGGAGACATCCTGGAGTTCCACATCTGACCGGCGCTGCAGCGAATACACTGAAAGGCAGACCTTCGAGTCCACAATGCCACGAATCCTCATTGCCCTCTTCCTGCCGCTGGCCCTGTCGGGCCAGGTATTCCAGGCCGGCTTCGCCCGTCGCGACATCACGCCTACCGAGCCCGTCCCCATGTGGGGCTACGGCTCGCGGCACGACGCGCTCTCCGACGGCGTCCTCGACCCCTTACACGCAGATGCGCTCGTGATCCGCGCTGGAGATCGAAAGCTCGCCATTGTCGGTCTCGACCTCGGCCGCTCACCTTCCACCGCGTCGCTGACGCGCATCCGCGAGCGGGTGAAGCAGGAGACCGGCATCGAACACTCCTTCATCGCCGGTTCTCACACGCACCACGGGCCGGTGTTTGAGCTGTCAGCAGAGGACGGAAAGGGCAAGGGCCGTTTCGACGCCACGTTGCGCTACTATGCGCGGCTGGAAGAGGCAATCGTCCAGGCCATTGTTGAGGCGCACGCGAAACTCGCTCCGGCGCGGATAGCCGCGGGCTCGAAACAGATCCAGGGTTTCAACGTGAATCGCCACACCAGGATCGAGCCGAAGCCGAGCGACAGGGATTTGGCTGTGCTGCGCGTGGACGGAGACGGCGGCAAGCCCATCGCTTTGCTGGTGAACTTCGCCGCCCATCCCACAACCCTGCCCGACACGACGATGAAGTTCTCCGCCGATTGGGTTGGACAGATGAAGAACTCGCTCGCGGCACAGGCGGGTGCTCCCGTCATCTTCATGCAGGGCGCAGCCGGCGACCAGTCCATCAACCGTGAGAAGGGGGACTTCCGGCAGTACGGCCAGGCGCTCGGCGCCGAAGCGTGGAAGATTGCGCAGGGTCTTGCGCCCGCCGGCCTGGACAAGCCGTCGCTCACCGTGATCGAGGAAGTCTTCACATTCAAGTCGCGTGTGGATCTTTCCAACCCCATCATCAATGCCATGTACTCCAAGGCGTTCTTCCCGGAGCTGGTTCGCAACTTCGAGGATGAATACGTGGGTGGCGTCAAGCCACGGCTCACCGTTGCACTCCTCAACGGCGATGTCGCCCTGGCCGGCGCCAGCGGTGAGTTCTTTTCCAATCACGCCATCCGCCTGAAGGAGCGCGCCCGGGTGAAGCAATTGTTCTTCTTCGGCTACTGCAACGGCTACCACCAGTACTTCCCGACGATTGAGGCCGTGGCCGAAGGCGGCTACGGCGCAGGCCCGGAAGTCTCCCCCGTGGCAGTCGGTGCGGGAGAGCAGTTGATGAACTCCGCGCTTACCTGGATCTACCGCATGTTAGGGAGTATCAAGCCATGAAACGCATTGCTCTCATCGCCATCCTGGCGCTCGCTGCGTCCGGCATCACTTTGGTGGACAAAGGGCGCTCGGCCTACTCCATCTGCGTCTCCGCTCAGGCTTCACCCTCCGAGCAGCGCGCCGCGCAGGAGTTGCAGCGCTTCATTGAGGAGATGTCAGGAGCTCGACTTCCCATCGTGGATGACAGCAAGCCTGCGCGGGGCAACCTGATCCTGCTGGGCGACAGCGCCGCTCTGCGCAAGCTGAACGCAGGTGTTCCCTTTGACAAACTTGGCCCCGAGGGCTTTGTGCTGCGCACGTCCGGCAAGCATCTGATCATCGCCGGCGGCCGGCAGCGCGGCACCATGTACGGTGTCTACACGTTTCTCGACAAGCTCGGCTGCCGATGGTTCACTCGTGAGGTGAGCCGCATCCCCAAGCGCCCCACCATCGATACAGGCACTCTGAACGAGACCACCCGGCCGGCGTTTGAGTACCGCGAGCCGTTCTTCACCGAGGCTTGGGATAAGGACTGGGCCGCACGCAACCGCACCAACGGCGACCACACTCAACTGGACGCGTCCACAGGCGGCAAGCTGCAGTACTACCCATTTGTTCATAGCTTTTATGAACTCCTTCCGCCCGAGAAGTACTTCAAGGACCACCCCGAGTACTTCTCTCTCATCGATGGCCAGCGCCGCACCGAACGCGGCCAACTTTGTCTGACCAATCCAGACGTGCTCCGCATCGCCATCGCGCGGGTGGAGAGCTGGATCAAGGAACATCCGGACGCCACCATCTTCTCCGTCTCACAAAACGACTGGGAGGGCTGGTGCGAATGCGACAAGTGCCGGCACGTCGAGGAAGAAGAGGGCGGGCAGCATTCCGGCCCACTTCTGCGCTTCGTCAATGCCGTGGCCACCGACATCGGCAAGCGTCATCCCAACAAGCTCATCGATACGCTCGCCTACTGGTACACCGAGAACCCGCCGCTGAAGGTTCGCCCGGTACGCAATGTCCGGATTCGTCTTTGCCCCATCGGCATCTGCGTATCTCACAGCTTCGCCCAGTGCCCCCGCAGCGCCTATTTCTACAAGAACCTGCAGGCATGGTCCAAGATCACCAAGCAGCTCTACATCTGGCACTACAACACCAACTTCCGGCAGTACCTGCTCCCCTTCCCCGACTTCGACGAACTTGCCGCCGACATCCTGCTCTACAATCAGTACGGCGTGGTGGGCCTCTTCATGCAGGGGGCTTATGCTCGCGGCGGGGGAGGAGAGAATTCCGAGCTTCGCGCCTACGTTCTGGCGCGGCGGCTTTGGGATCCATCGATCGACACAGGCCGCGCCGTCGATGAGTTCCTCGAAGGCGTCTATGGCAAGGCGGCCAAGCCCATGCGCCAGTACTTCGATCTACTTCACAGCGAAGTGCGCCCACCTGCCGGCAGGCACCTGTGGATCTTCAATGTGCCGGACTACTCCGACACATTCCGCAGCCAGGCGAAAGAGATCTTCGCCCGAGCCGAAGCCCTGGCGGAGGATGAAGCAACACGCCGCCGGGTACTCAAAGCAAGGCTGGCGCCGGAATACTATGAATTGCTTCGCGACTCGACCTACGAGGTGCGCGATGGCGAGTACGCCCCCGCCGGTCTGAGCGCTCTGATCCCGCGCGCTCTCGACCTCTTCGCCCGCATGCGCACATTCGGCATTGAGAGCCTGCACGAAGGCCAGCAGATGGAAAAGGATCAGGCTCGGTACTCAGAGATGAAGCCGCTGAAAGTGCTCACTCTGGAGAATGCCGCATGGCGGGTGGATGTGGTGCCTGCGCTGGATGCCCGCATCGTTCGCATGATCGACAAGGCCACCGGCCGCGACGCCCTGCGCCAGTTCCCCTCCGGCGAGGGCAGTTACCCCGCCATCGGCGGCCAACTGGTTACCGCTCACGCCGATTACCATGCCAGAGCGTGGGACGCCCGTTGGTCACTCGACTCCCAGACCCCCGTCAAGTTGGTACTGAATGGAGCCTGCGACAACGGCGCCCGCCTCCGCCGCACGCTCGAATTGCGAGGCCCCGTGGTCCATTCTTCCACGGTGCTCGAGAACACCGGCAGCGCGCCCATCAGCGCCGCGCTCCAGGTCCGCGCTGATTTCGCCCCCGGTGATATCGACACCGCCACGATTGCCTTCCGCAGTGTTTCCGGCGAACAGATCGAAAAGAAACTCGTTGCCGCCGGCGAACCGCCAACGGGCCGGGATACGTGGGACGGCCCCAAACAGCCGGCGGGAGAATGGTTGCTTCGGAATTCAGCGCCGGGCCTGGCGCTCTCCACGCGCTTCGAACCAGCCGAGGCCGGCCGCAGTTACTTCAATTGGACAGCCAAGTCACGCCCCGGCGTCACCTTTGGCACATGGTCGCCAGTGCGTACCGTCGCGCCAGGCCAGTCACTGAAATTCGATTGCCGCTACGAGGCCGGCCGTTAGCGCTTCTCGTAGATCTCGGTCCAGTTCTTCGTGCCCTCCGGCGACCTGAGCCGCAACGACCGCGTCAGCACCTTGCCATCGCGCGACAACGTGGTCTTCGCTGTTTCTTCTGAGCTTCCGTCCTCCGTCTTGAACGCCGACTCGAATGAGTACGGGTCCAACCGGTGCAATACGATGGTGCCGGAACCGTAGGAGCGCGTCATCGCATACGGCTTGCCGTCGAACGCGCCGAAGAAGCCGAAGTCCCGCGTCTCCTCGTTGGCGTAGGTGACCGAGCCGTGGTACTGGATCTGCGGCTCCTTGTGCTCGATGACCAGTACGACGCTGACCGGCTTCCGCACAGAACCCCACTTCGATTTGTCGACATTCAGATGCCAGGTCCCAGTCAGGTTTGGCGCCTGCAGTATGGTCCCCCCCAGCGTCAGGGAGATTAGTGCCGGAATCACCCAAGGTCGACCGAACTTCATCATGGTCCCTCCTCTGCTTCCGTGCGGTTACAGGATACGCCCCTTCGAGGCAGTTTGGAATAGGTCAAGCTGGCAGAGCTCGGACATCCAGGGGAATACCCTTGCGCTCGTCCCGCCTGAGCCTGATCGCCCCGGTGGAACACTTCACCTCGCAAACCCCGCAGCCCAGGCACTCTTCCCATTTCAATTCCATATGGGATTCCCGCTGGACCAGCGCGTTGAACGGACAGGCCTCAGCACAGTTGCCGCACAGCGCGCACAACTCCGGGTCGATCTCCGCCGCATAGCCGGAGGAGGCCATGATCGCCACTCCGCTATCGCGCATCGCCTGGATTCCCCCGCAACAACACTTGCAGCAGTTGCAGATGGCATAGAAACGATTGAGCATGGCGTCCTTGAACCACGCCGAGTGCATGTGCCCGCGTTGATGTTCGGCTTCCAGCAGGTCGATCGCTTCCTTCTGCGTCAGGCGCCGGCTCGTCTCCGGATGGTGATCAAGGACGAAGTCCACCATCGGCTGCCCTACCACCATGCACACCATGGTCGGTTCGCAGTGCGTTGCGCGGGCGTGCCGGCAGACGCATTCGTACGCAGCCACATCCGGCGGTCCGTTCAGCACGATGTTTCGCGCCACCGGGAAGGGCACGATCTGCTCCAGGTCCTGTAGCGGAATGTTTCGGTCGTTGGCGACAATTGCGTGGGCGTGTTCATGCGTCAGCACCTTGCCGTGATAGTGCTCCGCCAGCCACTCCACGCCCTTCTTGTTTCCCTGATTCCGCGGGCTGAGCAACACGTTGACATAACGCTGCGTGAAGCGGCCGTAGACGTAGCCGTGCAGAGCCTGACCCCATGTCGCCGACTCGTCGAACATCCGGCGGGTAGAGTTGCGGATCAGGCGCAGCCGCTCGAAAAGGGCAGGCAGTTTCGATCGCATCTACGCCATCATTATAGCGCCGGCGGTGTTTGTAACCGGATAGCGGAGTCTGATAATGTCCGATGGGAGCACAACCATGAACCGCAGGGACTTTGCCGGCACTTGTCTGATGGCCGCGGGGACGGCCGTTCAGCAATCCTCCGGCCTGGGGGTGTGGAAGGCGTTGGGACGTTTGCAGGAGGAGGACGGCGCCACTCCGATCGAGGGCGGACGCTGGTTCTCCGCGCAGTCTCCAGGCGACGGCATGCTATTCGAATTCCCCGCAGGCACGCTGGCCAAGAGCCGCGCTCTGACGGCCGACATGCTGCTCGACGGCAAGGAGCTCGCCGTCTTTCTCATCATCCTGCGCGAAGGCGAGAAGGGACGTGGGTTTCGCTTCAGCTTCGGCGCTCTCAACCAATGCTCCTTCCGCATGCGCCTGGACCTGAGCCTAGTGGACCAGGGCCGCTGGATGTCCGACCGTGAGGGCGCATTCCTGAAGCCGCTCTGTTCCGGAGACCGGGTCGATCTCGCGCTGGTGGACCGCATCAGCTTTACCGTCTCCCGCACCGGTCCCGGCGGCGCCCGCTGGGTTATGACGCCGCTACAGATGCTGCCCGCCCTGCCCCCGAAGCTGACCACTCCAGTGCTGCCCAAAGGGCCCCTGGTCGACGAATTCGGGCAGAGCGCCCTGCGTGACTGGCCCGGCAAGACGCGCAGTCTGGCGGAACTCACTTCCCGCGTCCGCCGCCAGTTTGAGGACGCCCCTGGCGTGTCCTGGCCCGGCACGTTTTCGAAGTGGGGAGGTTTGCAGGCGCTCAAGCTCGGGGAAGGCACCGGCTGGTTTCGCACACAGAAGCACAATGGCCGCTGGTGGCTGGTGGATCCCGCCGGCTGCGCCTTCTGGTCCGCCGGTCTGGACTGCGTGCGCGTCGATACCGACGCGCGCGTCGACGGGATTGAAGGCGCCCTGAAGTGGATCCCCGGGCGGGACGAGTTCCCCGGCGCCGACCGCACCAGCGGCGGAGGCCGGTCGCAGACCCGCTTCATCAACTACCTTGCCGCCAACATGGTACGTGCCCTCGGGCCGGAGGGGTGGCGCGACAAGTGGGCGCATATCGCTCTGGCCGAAATGAAGCGAATGCGTTTCAATACCGTCGCCAACTGGAGCGATTGGGAGTTCGCGGCGCGCGCGGGATTTCCGTACGTCCGCCCCCTCAGCTTCCGCGGTTCGCGCAGCCCGATGGTCTACCGCGACTTTCCCGACGTCTTCCACTCCGGTTTCGAGCAGGACGCCACAGAGTATTCCGCGGCTCTCGCATCCACCGCCGCCGACCCCGCCTTCATCGGCTATTTCCTCATGAACGAGCC
>JACRKW010000306.1 GCA_016215215.1 Acidobacteriota bacterium | reverse complement strand
GTCCAAGGTTCGTTCCCAGGCAAGCAGGCGGCCGGGCAGCGTCGTGGCCGTGAAGGGCCTTGGCGGCGCTACCAGCGGGACCAGCAGGTAGAGCGGGAATGCGACAACCATCGCCCACAGCGCGCGAACGCAGAACGTGCGCAGGTCGCTCTTCGTTCTGGCGATCCACGGCGCAAGCGCGGTGAGCAGGTACGTGCTGGAGTAGATCAGCTCCGTCCATTCCAGAACCGGCAGCCGGCTTTCGAACGGCAGCGCACCGGATACGGCGCCGGCCGGTGTCCCCAGGACCAACACTGCCTGGTAAAGCACGAGCCACGGCAGCAGCACGAAGAGATAGCAGGCCAGAAGATCGCCCCCCGCCGGCCGCTCCTGGCCCGCCTCTGGCAGCACTTTGCTTGGGACGGCGCCGAAGCGTTCACGCAGGTCGTGCCGCTCATAGCCCAACACCAACGCGGCACAGCCAAGAGCCACCATCGGCGAGACCAGCCAGAGCCCGCTGGCGGATCCAACGGCGATCGAGGCGCCCGCGCAGAGCAAGGTGAATCCCGTGTAGATGGGATGTGGAAGCAGCCGGAAGACGCCTCGCGTGACGTATCGCGGCGGCGGATAGGCGTTCATGGGCAGCCCGCCACCGGAAGTCCAGAGGTGAGCCATCCCAAGCAACAGCAGCAGCGCCCCAGCCGCCGCAACAGTCAGACCGAGAGGCATGGAAGCCACCACCGGCAGTCGCACCGTATCCGCGGTCGCCCGCGCCCATGCCACCAGGGCTGCCGGCACGACAACGGCGAACAGCGCGCCGTAGAGGATCTTTCCCAACCAGTTCAGGGCCATTCGACTACCTCGTGAATCGCCATACCCACCGAATCCGCCCGGCCCGGCCGCCGCAGGACGGCACGGCTGAGCCACTTGCACTCCCGCATCGCCAAGGTGCTCGCAGGAAGAATCCTGTCGATGTGTGCCAAGACCGACAGCGCTGTATTGCCCAGCTTTCCTTCCCGCAGAATCACGCCCCGGTCGAGGCTCAACACGGCCCCGTTCTGCTCGATCTGTACTGCGCTGTCGCCGATCGACGCCGCTGCCACCCTCAGGCCGTTGTCGTAGACCACCTGCTTGTTGTGCGGACCGCGCCAATCGATCCAGACCAGCGCGTCGCGCTCGTTCACAAACCGGCCCCACCTCAGCAGGCGAATGGGAAGCCGCCACGGCGGAATGGTCAGCCGCAGGTGCTCGGCGTAGCCGAAACCGCGGTAGACAGCCCCGTCGTCCGTGCGCACCTCCGCCAGGCTGCGCGGGGCGACACAGTTCCACTCCAGCAGCCCGGCATCGGACTCAAACAGCACCTCCCGTATCGCCGTCCCGGTCTCCGTCCACCGGCCCGCCACCTTCCACACGGGCGAGGTCCACTCGACGTTTCCGTAATGTACGGGTGCCGGCTGGCTCCGAAGCGAGTACCGGTTGCGCACCGGAGCGCCGGACTCATGGGTCAGCAGATTCGCGTAGTGAATGGTGGGCGTGCGCCAGTGAAGCTCTGCATGATACAGGATCACGGCGCTGCCGCCGCGGGTGACGCAGTCGGCATACCACTTCGACAGCTCAAATGAAGCGCCCATGGATGTACGCTACCCCTCGCCGCAGGCGAGCGCCACGGCTCCGATCAGCATCGGTAAACGCGACAACTGAATCCTCCTGGAGTCGCTAAGCCCCGGCCAGAAGACCACGGCGGCAAATGAAAGCAGCATCGCCAATGCCGAGATCCTCCCAATGCTACCCCGCTCGATTCCCGCCAGGCATGCCGCCGACACCAGCATCAACGCGATGCCGGTTCGCCGTGTGCGCTCTTGCCCGATCCAGGCAGCAATGGTCTTCACACCTGCGCGAAGATCGCCTTCCATCTCATCGGCGTCCATCCAGATCTCGCGACCCGCAATGAACACGCTCAGAGCCGCGTACACCAACCAGGACCGCTGCACGCCGGCGATGACGGAGCCGTACAGCAAGGGCAGGCAGCAGAGCATGGCCACGTACGCGCCTTTGCCGGCCGGGAACCGCAGCGCCAGCGGCGAGTACGCCAGCAGACCCAAGCTTGTCGCCGCCAGCACGCCGTCCGCCGCGCCACGTGCCGGTGAGACGAGAAATGCCGCCAGCAGCAGCCCGCCGGCAAAGAGCAGCGCAATTCTTCTGGTTATCTCGCCCGTGGCGACGGGTCTTCGCACGCCAGCCTTTGCGTCCTTGTCGCGGTCCACCACATCGTTGACTACGAAGCCGAACATCGCCAGGAGGGTCATCGCCGTGCCCGCGGCAAGCCACACCCAAGAGAACACCCCCTGGGAGACCGCCACCACCGAGGCGCTCAATGTGCCCGCCACCAGCGAAGACAGCGGCCGTGTGGTGCGAACCAGGGCCAACACAATACTGCGTGTCAATTGGCAAGCACCTCGTGCATCATCGGGACGGCGCATGTCGAATGCGCCGCTGCGGTTCACAGCGGTAGTATATCGCCGCACCTGGCGGACCGCGGTACAATCCGTGCATGGAACGTCGAACGTTTGTCGCATCCGCGCTGACGCTGCCCGCTGCGGCCGCCGGAACATTCCCAAAACGGCCGTACAAGGACGGCATCGAGCTTTCCACCATCGGTTTCGGCGGCATCGTGCTGATGGGGATGGATCAGCCCGAGGCAAACAGTTATCTGGCGAGAGCCTGGGACAGAGGGATCAACTACTACGACGTGGCGCCCTCTTATGGCAACGGCGAGGCTGAGATCAAGCTCGGCCCAGCGTTGGAGCCCTACCGCAAGAACGCCTTCCTCGCCTGCAAAACCGGCAAACGGGACGCCGCCGGCGCGCAGGAAGAGTTGGAGCGCTCCCTCAAGCGTTTGAGGACCGACCATTTCGACCTCTACCAGTTCCACGCTGTCGCATCGATGGACGACGTGAAGAAGATCCTCGCCCCCGGCGGCGCCGCCGAGGTCTTTCTCAAGGCCAAGAAGGAGGGCAAGACGCGCTACGTCGGCTTCTCGGCGCACAACCCCGAGGCCGCGCTGGCACTGCTCGATGCGTTCCCGGCCGACTCCGTCCTGTTCCCCGTCAACTTCGCCTGCTGGCAGACAGGCAGCTTCGGCCAACAGATTCTGGAGAAGGCCAAGCAAAAAGGCGCGGCGCGCCTCGCTCTGAAGGGCATGGCCTACCGCCCCTGGCCGCAGGATCTGCCGCGCAAGGACCGCAAGTACCAGAAATGCTGGTATGAGCC
>JACRKW010000305.1 GCA_016215215.1 Acidobacteriota bacterium | reverse complement strand
TTTGACAACCGGCAAGCTGGGAGACGTCATGCAGGAGTCGGCGCAGGCGGCGATGAGCTTCGTTCGCTCGCGCGCCTCCATGCTGGGCCTGCCGCGCGACTTCTACCGCCATCTGGACATCCACATCCACGTGCCGGAGGGCGCCATTCCCAAGGATGGCCCGTCGGCTGGAATCACCATCGCCACCACGCTGTCTTCGGCGCTGACCAAGTTACCGGTACGCGGCGACGTGGCCATGACTGGTGAGATTACACTGCGCGGCCGCGTGCTCCCCATCGGGGGCGTCAAGGAGAAACTGCTGGCCGCCCACCGCCACGGCATTTTCGAGGCCATCATGCCGCGCGATAATGAAAAGGACCTGGCGGACGTACCCGAGAACATCCGGAAGGAAATGAAGATCCACTTCGTCGAATGGATGGACGAGGTGCTGAAGATCGCGCTTGCCGGCGATCTCGATTCCCTCGCCTCGCGACCCCCGGCCCACCCGCTTGAGGTAGGGGCCGAGTTGCCTGCCGAGGAGAATCGCGCCCACTAAGGCCCCGACCATAAGGAAAGGGGATTGCGAATGGAAGTGCCGCCGCCAAAGGGCGGCGGCGACCCGAAGGACCAGTGTTCAGCCGTGGTGACCCCGGCACAGTTCCTGCTCAGTGCGACCAACCCCGAGCAGTTCCCTCCGGCGGAGCTGCCTGAGGTGGCGTTTCTGGGAAGAAGCAACGCCGGGAAGTCCACGATGCTGAACACGCTGCTGGGACGGAAGTTGGCGTACACATCCAATACGCCGGGCCGCACCCAGGCGGTGAATTTCTTCCGGGTGGAAGATCGGCTGATGTTTGTCGATCTCCCCGGATACGGTTACGCCAAGGCGCCGAAGGCAGTTGCCCGGGCCTGGCAGGAGGTGATCGAAGTCTACCTCCTGCAGCGTGAAGGTCTGTCGCTGTGCGTCCTCCTGTTGGATTCACGGCGGGGCTGGATGGAGACCGACCTCCAGCTCAAACAGTGGCTCGAGGTCCATCGACGGCCTTTCGTTGTTGTGGCCACGAAGGTGGACAAGCTGAATCAGAAGGAAAAGAACGCGAGCCAGAAGGCCATCCGAGAGCAATACCCCTCCGGAGACCTGATCTGGTTCTCGGGCCTCAATGGCCAAGGAGTGAAAGAGATTTGGCAAACGATCTGGAAAAAAACGGCTCGGTGAGCCCCGAATCCGTGCCCGCCGAAAACTCCGCTGAGTCCAAGCCGGCCGAAGGCTCGCCCAAGGAATCCCCCGCCCCTCGCAAACGGTCGGAAGCCAAGGCCAAGGCCGACAACGGCGGCAATGGCGGCGAGACCAAGCCAGCGAACGTTCCCGAAGCCAAGCCCGACAACGGCGAGGCTCAGGCCGCAGCCGAGGCGCCCGTAGAGGAGAAGCGCCAGGGCGCCCTCAACAAGCGTGGCAACCTCGACCTGGGCGAGTTGAAGGAGATGTCCATCTCCCGGCTCAACCAGATTGCGCGCGATCTGGACATCAGCGGCGTCGCGGGCATGCGCAAGCAGGAACTGATCTTCAAGATCCTGCAGGCGCAGGCCGAGAAGGCCGGCCTGATCTTCTCAGAGGGCGTGATCGAGTGCCTGCCCGATGGCTTCGGCTTCCTGCGCGCACCCGAATACAACTACCTGCCCGGGCCCGACGACGTGTACGTCTCCCCGTCGCAGATCCGCCGCTTCGACCTGCGCACCGGCGACACCGTCAGCGGCCAGATCCGTCCTCCCAAGGAAGGCGAACGCTACTTCGCCCTCATCAAGGTGGACGCCATCAACTTCGAGCCGCCGGAGCAGTCGCGCAACAAGATCTTCTTCGACAACCTGACGCCGCTCTATCCGCAGGAGCGCGTGAAGCAGGAGACGACGCGAGAGAACTTCACCGGACGCGTGATGGACATGCTCACGCCTGTAGGCAAGGGCCAGCGCGGGCTGATTGTCTCGGCCCCGCGTACGGGCAAGACGATGCTGTTGCAGTCCATCGCCCACTCCATTACGGCCAACCACCCGGAGATCGTCCTCATCGTGCTCCTCATTGACGAGCGCCCAGAGGAAGTCACCGACATGCAGCGTTCCGTGAAGGGCGAGGTGATCTCCTCCACCTTCGACGAGCCGGCACAGCGCCACGTGCAGGTGGCCGAGATGGTGATTGAGAAGGCCAAGCGGCTGGTAGAGCACAAGCGCGACGTGGTTATCCTTCTGGACTCCATCACGCGCCTGGCGCGCGCCTACAACACTGTGGTGCCGCCCTCCGGCAAGGTGCTATCCGGCGGCGTGGACTCCAACGCGCTGCAGCGCCCGAAGCGCTTCTTCGGCGCGGCTCGCAACATCGAAGAAGGCGGCTCGCTCACTATCATGGCCACTGCGCTCATCGACACCGGCTCGCGCATGGACGACGTCATCTTCGAAGAGTTCAAGGGCACCGGCAACATGGAGATCCACCTCGACCGCAAGCTGGTGGACAAGCGCATCTTCCCGGCCATCGACATCAACAAGTCCGGCACACGCAAGGACGAGCTGCTGATTCCCAGGGATGAGCTGAACCGCATCTGGGTACTGCGCAAGGTGCTCGCTCCGCTGTCGCCAGTGGAGTCGGTGGAGTTGCTGCTCGACAAGCTGGGCAAAACTCGGTCGAACGCCGAGTTCCTGGCCGCGATGTCGGCGTAGGACGAGATTCGGGGAAGGCCGCTGCACGCGGCCTTCCCCGATCGTCACTTCTGCTCCAAAATGTCGTAGTTCGCGTTCAGTGCCACCTTAGTGGGCTTGAACGGAAGCTTCACGGACACTGGTTTACTTTGCGTTCCTACGAGAGCGATCCACCCCAGCCGGATCATCTTTCCCTGGTTCTCAAGATAGATCGGCACGGGCATCGCGAAATTCTCGCTGACCTCACTTTGCTCGATGGTCGCTTTCAGTAGAAAGGCGCCATCGGCGGGCGTCACTTCCCATTGCAGCTTGTACCTCGGGACCTCCGTGCCCATCAACCACTGGCGGAA
>JACRKW010000310.1 GCA_016215215.1 Acidobacteriota bacterium | reverse complement strand
AGAACCAGAAGGTGAGCGCGGTGAGGGTGAGGGCAAAGTAGGAGCCCCACTTGGCGAACAGGTCGAGGAAGAGGAAGCGGCGGCGGGAGTAACTGTCGACCAGGAGGATGGTCAGGGGCAGTGAGCGCATGACGAGGCTCAGCCAGTTGTGCCAGGTGAAGATCGCCAGGGGGATGATGACGGTGGCGGCGAGGAGTATGAAGACGTTGCCCTTACCGGGACGGCGCCGAAGGGCAGAGGCCGTGGCCCAGGCGATGAGGAGAGTGAAGGGAACGCTGGCGTAGACGAACTCCGGCGAGCCGGGGTAGGCGGCGTCGCTATGGAAGAGGCAATAAACGGCGACGGCGATGCTGCCGGCGGCGAGCAGCGGGGTGCCACGAGCGCCGACGAGGCGGCCGAGCAAGGGAGGGAAGACGCAGGCGCCGGCCAGCAGAACGAAGTAGTTGATGGTGTAGATATTGAGCGCGAACCAGGCGGCGGAAGAGAGGAAGATAGCCGGATAGAGCCAACCGCGCAGTTCCGGGCGGCCCAGGCGCCGCTGGCGCACCCAGAGTGCGAATAGGCCGAGGAAGGCGGTGAGGCCGAAGGTGTAGACCAGCAGTGAAACCGTAGAATACACGTCTCCCTGATGTTAACTCTCTGATCGCGACCGTCCACGCGGCTGGTCCCACGCGTCGCTTCAGCTGTTGATGAAGGCAGCGGTGATGGCGCCGAACAGCCACAGGACGCCGAAGGTGAGGAGGACGACGTAGCCGGGGTGCATGCGTTTATTGGTCTGCTTGAGGGACTTGGTTTCGGCGAATGGAATAGTGCGTTCTGAGATCGAGTTGTTCTGGACCAACTGCATGGTGATGCCGCCGTCGGAGACTGCCTTGAGATGCCCGCGCAGGGTCTGGCTAGCCGTGGTCTTGAGCAGGATGGGAGCGCCGATGGGGATCTGGAGGGCTTTGGCGCGGAGGTCCAACTCGGCGGCTGGCAGGCAGAGCGTGAGCGAAAGAACAAGGGCAAGCAGACGTCCGGCAAAGCCGAGGCGCGGAAAGCGGGGACGGTCGAGCCGGCGGATGGAGTTGATTTCGTCAAAGAGCCAGACGGATTCGACATATGTGCCGCCTGCGTTGTGGTAGAGGCGAACAGCTTCATCCTCAGTGGCGAGCAACTCGCCGGAAACCCTGCGGCGGCCGGAGGTCCGAAGCTCTACCGGAGCGCCTTCGGGGATGGAGAGGGCGCGTTCCCTGACTACCGACTGGCGTTCGAGTTCGCGGGTGGTCATGCTCGTCTGCTCCCTTGACTCCAGATTGAGGCCGCCGAACAGGATGGTCGAGCGGAAGGGGATGAACGGCGGCGGGAGGGGGATGAGCGGCGGTTAGGAGGAGAGTTCGAAGGCGGCGGCGTAGCGGACCTCGCCGTGGAATTCATTCAGACAGCCGGGAGAAAGCTCGAGCGCCATGAAGTGGGGACCGGGCGGGAAGGGATGAAGGAGAAGGGCGGCGGCTTCGGGAGAGAAGCCGAATCGGCAGTAGTAGGACGGTTCGCCCACCACGACAACGGCTTCGATGCCGGAGTGCGCAAGCATGGGGAGGCTCATGTGGATCAGCGCGCCGCCGGCGCCGCGGCGCTGGAAGTCCGGATGGACCGCGAGCGGGGCGAGCGCGGCAGCGCGAACCGTGCGGGAGGCGGAGACGATGGGGAGGGGCGAGTGGAGGATGTGGCCGACGACGCGATCGCCGCATTCGGCGACGAGTTCGAACAACACGTCGCCGGCGGCTCGCAGAGCCTCGACGAGGGCGGCTTCAGCGGGGCCGTTGAAGGCCTGCAGGAGAACGTCTCGGATGGCTTGGTGATCGGCTTGGAGGGCGGGGCGCAGGGAGATCAAGGCGTTTCCTGGCCTGCAGGAGGAGGCGGGGGCTGGACAGTGCCCGCGAGGTGGCGATAGAAACCGAGGTCCTCGCCGGTAAGGGCCTTGGTGGCGTAGATGATCTGGCCGGTGTGCTGGGCGAAGTGTTCCACGACGTGAAAGATACCTTCGAGCACGGTGGCGTCGTAGTTCTGCGGGCGGATGATCAGGGTAAGTTGTTCTGGCGGGAGGTGCTCCAGAACGCGGCAGGCCTGCTCGACCGCGGAGTCGAGGTGCGAGAGCAGAGCGGCGCGGGAGTGGCCGCCGGCGGCAGCAAACTCGGCGTCGCGAGCCCGAGTGTCGGGCTGCCCGTCGACGCCGTGGAGGATCCACTGGCGGACGTTGCCGGCGAGGTGGAGGCAGAGGTTGCCGATGGCGTTGGAGTTATCGGATTCGCGCAGCCAGATCCGGGAATCGTCGAGCTTGTCCAGGCAGGCGTGGATGCGGGAGAGCAACTGGCGGAGTTTCTTGACCGAGAACTCAAGGAAGAGCTGTTCCGAAGAGGCCAAACTTACGCTTCTTTCCCTTCACCGCATACTCCAGGTCGAGCAGGATCATGCGCGCCGTGAGAGACCGGTTACTGAGGCCAAGGTCTTCGGGCCGGATGCCATGCTCGCGGAGGTACTCGGCGAAGCTGTAGATCAGATCACCGGGGCTGTCGTCTCCCTGGAAGGAGAGACACCCCGCTGATTCGCAATCGTACATCTTCTGGAAGGTCTCTGCGAGCAGTTGCGCGCCGAGGACGGCCTTGGGGATCTCGCCGTACTCGTAGAGCCGGCGGGTGAGCATGGACTGGACGAGAAGGCGCTCGACTCGCAGCTTCATCTCGACGCTGGCATCCAGGGCCTCCGAGGCGAGGGCGACACGGCGGCTGAGGGGAAGCTCCTTGTCCGCGTCTTTAGCCTTGTCCACAAGTTCGATGAGCATGGCGGCGTGATTCATCGACGACTGCCGGCGGGCGAGGGCGACGATTTCATCGGAAGTGAGGCCGTCTGTCGGGATATCTTTCTCGTCGTCATCCTTGTTGCGCTTCTTCTCGCGCGGCGGTTCGAACTTGGGCAGTTTGTCCCATGTGAGGGGTTGGTCGGGTTTGGGCGTGACGACGCCGGCGAGGGTGGATGCGCGCGCGAGCAATGCGTCACGGAGATTGGGCGGCGAAGGAAAGCGGGGACGGCGGAGGGCGCGCAAGGCATTGTCGAGCGCGCGCCGGGATAGTTCGACCTGGCTGCCGCGCATCATCTCCACAACGCGGAGGAGTTGCTCGACCTCTGCAGCGGTAGCGTCGGAGGTGGGGAAGCCGTCGATGAGGGCCGCGTATTCGGCCGCGGCCTCGGCGGGATGATTCCTGCGGGCGTCGTCGAGATGAGCGGCGGTGAGCGCTCCAAAGGCTCCGCCGGCGAGTGCGCGGCGGACGAAGTCCTTGCGGGCGTCCCAGGTGATCTTGGAGCCGGAGAACAGGGTGCTCATGCAGGAGGACAGCGGGTCTTCCCCAGCGCCGGGAGGGCGGCGGGGCAGCAGGAGGCAGACAGACTCGATCTCGGCTGGGTCAAGATCCCTGACGGACTGGGCGACTTGAAGGACGAACGCGCCGCGCGTGCTCAAGTCAGGCAGTGTGAGGATTCGGGAGACGGCGTCCTGGAGGAGAAGCCGGGCTTCCTTAGGGTGGCCGGGGGCCAGCAGGGCAGCGGCGCGGATCTGGGTGTCGATGCCGAGGACGGGTGGCTCCCCGGGCGCGATGCGATTGATCTCTTCGAGCAGAGGCTGCCAGGCGGGGGGATCCTGCGCCGGGGCCGGGCTGGCGAAGAGGACCACAGCCAGAAGCAAGGTGGGAAGGCGCTTCGTAGTTTAGTTTCTCCTGGGGGAGATTATGGCTTGGAATGGGACCGCCCACCGGTGGGAATCCGGCGGGCGGCGGGAATCGGGGGATGAGTGGCGGCTACAGTACCTGGTCGTTCCAGTTTTCGAGAACGGCTTTGACCTTCAGACAGAACTGATCGCCGAGAGCGCCGTCGATGAGGCGGTGGTCGAAGGTCAGGGCGAGGTGAGCCATGGAGCGGATGGCGATGGCGTCGTCGATGATCACCGGCATCTTTTCCACTGCGCCGACGCCGAGGATGGCCACCTGCGGCTGGTTGATGACCGGGGTGGCGAACAGGGAGCCGAAGCTGCCGAAGTTGGTGATGGAGAAGGTGCCGCCCTGAACTTCCTGTGGCTTGAGCTGCTTGGCGCGGGCGCGTGCGGCGAGGTCGACGATGGCGCGCTGCATGCCCACGATGTTCTTTTCATCGGCCTGGTGGATGACCGGGACGATGAGCCCGTTGTCGAGGGCGACGGCGATTCCGATGTTGATCTCGTTGTGGAAGAGGATGTTGGTCCCCTCGATGGAGGAGTTGAAGAGCGGGAAGGTGCGCAGGGCCTCCGCGGCGGCGCGCGCGATGAAGGGCAGGAAGGTGAGGGAGAAGCCGTAGCGCTGCTGGAAGTCGTCCTTGACCTTGGCGCGGATCCTGGCGATGCGCGTCATGTCGACGCGGTGGACGGTGGTGACGTGTGCCGAGGTGTGTTTGGAGTGGATCATGTGCTCGGCGATCTTCTGGCGCATGATCGACATGGGCTCGACGCGGACCTTGGCGGGCTCCACACGAGGCAGGGGCGCGGCGCTGGCTGGCGCGGGAGAGGCCGCAGGAGCCGCCGCCGGGGCGGCCTGCGGAATGGGCGCTGCGGTACGCGCGGCGAGGTAGGATTCGATGTCCTGCTTGGTGACGCGTCCGCCGGCGCCGGTCCCCTTCACCAGTCGGAGTTCGACGTTGTTCTCGCGGGCCATGCGGCGGACCAGCGGGCTCACCGGGCCAGCCTCTTCCACGACTTCAGCCGCGGGAGCGGCCTCCACGGGGGCTGGCGGCGGCGCGGGTGCGGGCGTGGGCGATGGGACCTCGGCAACGGGAGCGGGAGCAGGTGCAGGGGCGGCGGCACCCTCGCCGACGCGGGCGACGACGGTGTTAATGGCCACCACCGCGCCCTCCTGGACGAGGATTTCAGTCAGGATGCCGGCGGCCGGCGAAGGGATCTCCGTGTCTACTTTGTCGGTGGAGATTTCAAAGAGAGGCTCGTCGCGCTCGACGCGATCGCCAACGCCCTTCAGCCACTTGGTGAGGGTGCCTTCCACAATGCTTTCGCCCATCTGGGGCATGACGACATCGGCCATGTTGAAGTTCTCCAGTCTGCTCAGGCAGAGGCGCTTTGAAGCGCCGGCTCATAGTCAAACACATGCGCGAACTCCCACACAAGCGCCTGATGGACCTGTTCGCGGGGCACATCGACGCCCAGCTTCTGCATCGAAGTGACCGGGCGGGTGAGGCCGCAGGGAACGATGTGCTGGTAGTAGTTCAAATCGGTAGTCCAGTTCAAGGCGAAGCCGTGGGTGGTGACCCACCGGGAGATATGCACGCCGATGGCGCAGATCTTGCCTTGCGGAGTCCAGACGCCGGTGGCGCAGGCGTCCCGGGTACCCTCGATGCCGAAGTGCGCCAGGGCGCGAATCACCACCTCTTCGATGCTTCGGACGTAAGCCACGACGTCTCTTTTCCACTCTCGCAGATCGAGAATGGGGTAGCCGACGATCTGGCCGGGGCCGTGGTAGGTGATGTCACCGCCGCGGTTGATCTCGAAGTAGTCGATGCCGAGCTGCGCGAGCCGCTCGCGGGAGACCAGGATGTTCTCCTGGCGGCCATTGCGGCCGAGGGTGAGCACGTGGGGGTGCTCCAGCAGGAGGAGTTGATCGGCGACGAGGTTCTGCTTGCGGCGCTCGGCGAGGGATTTCTGCAGATCCCAGGCGTGGCCGTAGGGCAACTGGCCGAGTTCGGTCACCTCGAGCGTTCGCATGTAGATCAGGCGTTGATGGCCAGGCCGTAGACGCTGT
>JACRKW010000300.1 GCA_016215215.1 Acidobacteriota bacterium | reverse complement strand
GTCTTCCAAGGTTCAAGGCCCAACTGCAGCCGCTGGTCGGGGAAGTAGAGGTGGAACTCCGCGGAGCGAATGGCGTCCAGCGTGTTCATGGCCGCCATGCGGTGGTCTGTCTTGTGCCAGCGGACGTAGTCCGAGCCTGGATCCACTGTCATGACGATGTCCGGGCGGTAACGCCGGATGATCTCCGTGGCCTGCTCCACCAGGCGGCGGCTATCGACGTACTCAAGTAACCCGTCATGGTGGCCCAGCCAGAGGAGGTTCTCCTTCGGGATGCCGACGATACGATTGCCCTCCTCCTCCTCGGACTTCCGGATGCGCGCCAGCCTCTCGCCGGTCATCTCCGGATCGTAAGAGCCCTTGTCGTCGTTGGTGTAGATGACGACGCGAATCGTGTTGCCGTTCTTCGCCAGCAGCGCCAGCGTCCCGCCGCAGCAGAAAGCGTCGTCGTCCGGATGCGGCGTGAAGAGCAGGATGGACTTGCCCTTGATCTCATCAATTGCCGGGGGCGCGGCGGCCGCGCTGAGCATCGCCGCCAGCAGGCAGGGGATCAGGAGTCGCATCGTATGGGTGGGGCCTCTCCTAGCATTATGAGGCCACGGCGGCTATTCTCTGGAGAACTCCTTCACCCACATCAACTCACAGGCGCCGCCGCCGGAGTCCGTACGGCTGAGCGAACTGCTCCAGTGCGCGCCCTGAGGCCCGGTAATCTCAATGAGGTAGCCCGACATGCGGATGACCTGGCCGCGCCGTGCCATGCCGATGGCGCCGAGCACGGACGAATCCGCCGGAACAATGTGGATGTTGGCGCTATGGGAATTCAACTGGTCGAACGGCAGAGGCCAGCCGCCGCGCGTCGGCTGCCAGTTCAGGTAGCGCCAGGACTGGCTCCAGGAGAGCCGGTCGAGCACGTTCTGGTCTGACATCACGCCCCAGGCGACGGCCAGGTCCAGCGGTGAGAACTTCGCGCCGCCGTCGAACCAATACTGCGCCCGGCCCAGCAACCTGGCCCGGATGCTGTACTCAGCCAGTGGGCGGATGGTGTGACCGTTTTTCTCCCACGGGGCAACTCCGCCGGCCGCTGTCTGCCGGGGCTCTTCCGTCACCACGATTCCCGGTGGATACTCCACACCCTTCCACCACCAGGCGGCAACCACACTCAGCGGTAGCAGCAGCCACAGCGCCTTCACGCCTTCATCATCGGCCGAACCAGATGTTCTGATTAGGGCTCGCCGTCAGCGGCTCTTCTCAATCCGCGCAGGATCCGGATCACCGGCCGTATTGCTGCCCTGCGCCGCGGGCCGGAACACATAGTCGCCGTAACGGATTGTTACAACACTCTTTCCAAAAATCCTGATGTCGGATTCAGACCGGTTGCTCGACGCCATCCATTGGTCGTTCGTCTCCACATACTCGTGGATGAAGTGAGTCTTCTTCACCCAGAACGATGGATTCTGCGCCGGCGCCCCTTCGATCCTCACCACTGCTGAGCTTTCGGCATCAACCCACATCCGTCCACGGAACAGGAGCGGGTTGACTGACTTCGGCTCCGCCTCCAGTACATACTGCGGCCGCCCTTGCGCAGTGGTCTGCTCCAACAGGCGGAATGAGTAATTCTCTCTGGAGATACGGCTGGATGCCTGCGCGTCCCTGGAGGAAGCCTTGGCCTCGGTGTCTAGCATGCGCTGGAACACCAGCTTCCGCACCGCCGCGGGCCCCGATACCTCCTGGACTTGGAAGCGCTTCATGCCGAGGTGGTCCACTTCCACCTTCACCGTCATGCTCGCCTTGACCTTGAAGCGCGTGTTCTCTACCGCATAGTGCCGGACTGCGCTGTATCCCGGCATCGATGCTCTTCTCCCGCGGTCGGCAGCCTCCACCTTCGCCACGATCTCGTCGGCCGCCGGGAGACCGTCCGCCGATGCCGTCCCGTGCAGACACAGGCAGAGCAGCCCGGGCAACCAGCGCCTACTCATCGTCCATCCTCGCCCTGTATTTCGGAGTGAATCCCCACCGGATGCCCCGGTAAGCCCAATAGTAGACGTTTCCGCGGGTGATGTAATATCTCGTTTCCAATACGACTCTTCTCGCCATCAACAATGGTCTGGCGCGGCGTGGCTTCTTCAACGGCTGCTGCGCAACCTCGACAGTGTCGCAGGGCTGGATTGCTACCACCGCCAGCGAACCGTCGGTCACCACGGGCCCCTTGTCTGAAGTGTGCAGTGCGCGATCCTGTCTGGCAACCAGGGCCCAGGCCGAAACGCCGTGCGGTTCCATAAGGTCATTGAGCACCTTGCTTCGCTCGCGGTCGATATGCCGGTCGATGCGATGTGTCACATTCATGCGGCCCCAGTCGAATGTGATCGCGACATCATGAGTGGCCGCTCCAAGCCACACGGTCCTCCCCGCAATCTCCACCGGCCACAAGCGAATGTGGTGTCTCTTGGCCAGTGTGTTGAAAGACTTCTGGAAGACCAGTTCCGGCAACCGATCTTCATAGTAAAGCGCCGAAACAGGCGCGCTCACATAGGTGTGCATCGAGATGACCGCTTTATACGTGCGCGAAAACGTCCTGGCGTTCAGCGGCTCGGCTGCCGTCCAACCCGCGGCCTTGAAAGCGCGGATGAGGCACTCTTTTGTGCCGAGGAAGGCCATGTTGACAATGTCGTCGGCCGCCGTCCGATCCGCCATCGCGGTCTCCGCAGGTTGTGCGCGAAGCTCGTCCAGGAGCGCCTGATCGAACGAATCCGGATTCTCTCCTTGCTGGTCCGGCGTTACGCCAGCGGTATCGGCCTCGATTCTCAACACCAGATCGGTCCCTGACGGCAGTTCGATCTCCGGTTCCGGCAGTCTGTACAGCAGCAGGCGCGAACCCACAATCCCCACCGCCGCTATGGGGTTCGACGCCATCTTCGCGTGGAGCATGCCGCCGGCCCCTATGAGTCCCATCGGCGACTTCTCGAAGAGCGCCGGCAGCGGACGGTACCAGATGCCGTTGAGCCAGCTATAGGGATGGCTTGCCGCCAGAATGCCCCGAATCATGCCAGTCTTGTTCGTGTTTTCCCGCGCATTGTCCACTTGCACCAGACTTGCTTCGCACGGCAAGTCCACGCCGCCGGGCAGTTCGCAGCGCTCGAACTCCAACTCCAGACTGGCCCGCTCGCGCTTGAATCCCAACCCAATCGACTGAGCGCTGCGCACCTTCCCGTGGATGATGGCCCCGCGCGGAATGGAGTCCGTGCGGTTGGAGCGAACCGGACCGAGGATTCTCGCTTCCAACTGGGTCCCGGCCTTCGAATAGCTGGCTACCGGGGTGATCAGCCGCGCATGGTAATAGCCCGGTCGTGCGTCGGTGGCTCGCAGTGCGGCGCAGACCAGCACGACGGCCGCCAGCCGGGCGATCATTCGGTCCCCACTTTCTCGGCTACCCGCCACGCCACAGTGGTGATCGCGATGCTCGCCAACCCGTCTACAGCGTAGTGGTAGCGGCCATAGATGGTGGCGATGTAGACAAGAACTGCGGCCACAAACGCAAGTACCCATACGCGCGGTCGCCCGGGCACCGCGCTCAGGAGTCCGAAAGCGCTCGAAAACGCCACGGCCACGTGACCGCTGGGAAAGACGCTGGTGGAGATGTCCAGGTGATCCAGAAGCCACAGGTTCACCGACCTCGGCCAGCTATGGAATGTCGGGACATCCAGGCCGGGAAAGGCCGCGCGCGGGGAGGCGACTGGGATGAATGGCAACAGGGCGTAGGCGGTCAGGGTCCCCAGGTACAGCACAAGTAGGTACTTTCGCGTCTTCCGCCGTTCGCCGCACAGGTACAGGACTCCCATCGAAGCCGGCGGTATTGCGTAGAGCAACAGGTACAAGAATTCCAAGGCGAACGGTACTGGCTGACCGGTGGCTTCTAGTACGCGCTTCAGCCCCAAGCCTTCCAGCAGCCACCGGTCCCAGCCGATCCACGTGCGCTGCCAGTCCCATGAATAGGCCGAAGCGAAAACCTGCAGTGTCCAGTACGCGCACAGCAGCAGTCCCAGGGAAACCCACTCGCGAGTGATGCGGGACCACGCCCTCGTGTTCGCCTCTTCGGTCACCCAGAACGCTCCGAGAACTACCGGTGCTGCCAGTAGCAGAGCCTGCTGGCCTGCCGGCAGCGCCCGCGCCACGCCCAGCACCGCCATCAAACTGAAATAGGCGAAGGCGACCAACTCGTGGGCACAAACGCACTCCGCGCCAGGTATCCGGCGTATCAGGCGAGTATGAAGCTTGGGGAAGACTAGCGCCATC
>JACRKW010000299.1 GCA_016215215.1 Acidobacteriota bacterium | reverse complement strand
GGCGAAGACGGCGACGTTCCGCACCGGCGACCTGTCGGGACTCGACGTGCTCGCCCATGTCAGCGCCGGGCTGTCGCAGGCCACCGGCGAGGATTTCACCCTGCCGGGCTGGGTGCACGAGATCGTGAAGCGCGGCTGGCTGGGCGACAAGACCGGTCAGGGCTTCTTCCAGCGGCGCGGCCCGAAGAAAGAGATCTGGGCGATCGACTGGAAGACCTTCGAATATCACCCCGCCGCCAAGGTCAAACTGCCTGCCCTGGAGAACGCGAAGCTGATCGAGGATCTGCCCACGCGCCTCCGCACGCTCTATGCCGACAACTCGAAGGCCGGAGAGTTCTACCGCGGCCTCTTCGATGACGTGTACACCTACGCCTCGGCCATGCTGCCTCAGATCGCCCACTCGGCCGACGACATCGATCACGCCATGCAATGGGGCTACGCCCACGCTGTCGGCCCCTTCGGCATCGCGCGCATCCTGGGCCTGAAGCCCCCTCCCCCCGAGGCCGTGGAAAAGACCTGTCCCGGTGTGGTGGTCCTCAAGCAGCAACCGGTGGTCCAGGCCAACGCCGGAGCCTCCCTGCGCGATCTCGGCGACGGCTGCCTCTGCCTGGAGTTCCACTCCAAGATGAACTCCCTGGGGGCCGACGCCCTCACCATGGTCCACAAGGGTCTCGCCGAGCTCGACTCCAACTTCGACGCCATGGTTATCGGCAACTACGGCGAGAACTTCTCCGTCGGCGCCAATCTCATGCTCGTCCTCCTCGCCGCCCAGGAGCAGGAGTGGGACGAACTCGACTACTCCATTAACTACTTCCAGCAAACCTTCCTTTCCCTCAAGTACGCCTCCAAGCCCGTCGTCGCCGCGCCCCACCAGCGAGCCCTCGGCGGCGGCTGCGAGATCGTGCTCCACTCCTATCGAGTCCAGGCCCACGCAGAGCTCTACATGGGTCAGGTAGAGGTCGGCGTCGGCGTCATTCCCGCAGCCGGCGGCTGCAAGGAGCTGATCGCCCGCCTCAAGGACCCCCGCAAAGTCTTCGAACTGACGGCGATGGCCAAGGTCTCCTCCTCCGCAGACAACGCCAAGGAGCTTGGCCTGCTCGACAAGTCGGCCGGCGTCACCATGAACAAGCGTCATCTCATCGGTGATGCCAAACAGGCTGCCCTCTCGCTCGTCCCCTCGTACCGCCCCGGCTCCCCGCGCTCCGATATCAAGGTCGGCGGCGACCCCGCCTTCGCCGCTCTCCACATGGGCGCCTGGCTCATGCTCCAGGCCGGCTACATCAGCGATCACGACATGCTCATCGCCGACAAGCTCGCTCGAGTCATCACCGGCGGAACCTCCCCCGGTGAGCGCCTCGTCTCCGAACAGCATCTCCTCGACCTCGAGCGCGAGGCCTTCCTCAGCCTTTGCGGAACCCAGAAGACCCAGGAACGCATCGCCCACATGCTCAAGACCGGCAAGGCGCTGAGGAACTAGGAGGAAATGGCCATGCCCACACCCGTCATCATCGACTGCCTCCGCACCCCCGTCGGCCGCTCCGGCAAAGGCGCGCTCCGCTTCACACGCCCTGACGATCTCGCCGCCGCCGTCATCCGTGCCCTCTCTGAGAAATACCCCGTCCCCGAGGTTGACGACGTCATCCTCGGATGCGCCATGCCCGAGGGCGAGCAGGGAATGAACGTCGCTCGCATCGCCGCCCTCGCTGCCGGACTGCCTGTCACCACCCCGGCCGTCACCATCAACCGCTTTTGCTCCTCCGGCCTGCAGGCTATCGCCATGGCCGCCGAGAAGATCGCCGCCGGAAGCGCCGAAATCGTCATCGCCGGCGGGACGGAGTCAATGTCACTCGTTCCCATGGGCGGAAACAAGTTCGCCCCCAATCCGCGTCTGGCCCAGGAGTGGCCTGAAGTCTACATCTCCATGGGCCTTACCGCCGAGAACCTCCAGCGCCAGTACAACATCTCCCGCGAGGATCAGGACGCCTTCGCCTACCGCTCCCATATGAATGCTCTCGCCGCCCAGGCAGCCGGCAAGTTCGATGAGGAGATTGTTCCCGTCAACGGCTTGATGCGCGATGAAGGTCCTCGCGCCGATACCACCCTCGAGGCTCTCGCCAAGCTCAAGCCAGCCTTCCACGCACGTGGCACCGTCACCGCCGGCAACGCCTCCCAGACCTCGGACGGCGCCGCTGCCGCTCTGGTCATGTCGGAGTCCAAGGCCCGGGAGCTCGGCCTGAAGCCCATGGCCCGCTTCGTCTCCTTCGCCGTCGCCGGCTGCGCCCCCGAAGTGATGGGCATCGGCCCCGTCTTCGCCATCCCCAAGGCTCTGAAACTCGCCGGCCTCAAGCTCGAAGACATCGGCGTCATCGAGCTCAACGAGGCCTTTGCCGTCCAGGCCCTCGCCGTCATCCGTGAAGCTGGACTCAACCTCGATATCGTCAACGTCAACGGCGGCGCCTGCGCCCTGGGCCACCCTCTCGGCTGCACCGGCGCCAAGCTCACCGCCACCATCCTGCGCGAAATGAAACGCCGGAACGCGCGCTATGGGATGGTCACCATGTGCATCGGAGGCGGCCAGGGCGCCGCCGGAATTCTGGAGAACCTGCAATGAAGGGCGCACACTTTCTCATCGAATCCACACCCGCTTCCGAGGTCTTCACCCCGGAGGATTTCACTGCCGAGCACCGCGCCATCGCCCGCTCCACCGAGGAGTTTTGGGACAACGAGGTCGCGCCCCACCTGGAGGCTATCCAAAACCAGGACCACGACGCAGCCGTCCGCGTGCTGCGTAAGTCCGCCGAGCTCGGCCTCACCGCCGTCATCGTCCCCGAGCAGTACGGCGGCATGGAGATGGATATGGTCTCCGCCATGATCGTCGCCGAAGGCCTCTCCCGCGACGGCTCCTATTGCGGCTGGCACGGGGCGCACGCCGGCATCGGCACCCTGCCCATTCTCCTCTTCGGCACCGAGGAGCAGAAGCAGCGCTACCTGCCGCGCCTCTGCTCTGCCGAGCTCGTCGGCGCCTACGCCCTCACCGAGCCCCACGCCGGCTCAGACGCTCTCGCCGCCAAGACGCGCGCCGACCTCTCCGCCGACGGCTCCCACTACGTCATGAACGGATCCAAGATGTGGATCACCAACGCCGGGCGCGCCCACCTCTTCACCGTCTTCGCCAAGATCAACGGCGATCAGTTCACCGCCTTCCTCGTCGAACGCGACACTCCCGGCGTCTCCATCGGCCATGAGGAGAAGAAGATGGGCATCAAGGGCTCCTCTACTTGCGCTGTCTACCTCGACAACGTCAAAGTGCCCGTCTCCAACGTCCTCGGCGAAATTGGCCGCGGTCACATCATCGCCTTCAACATCCTCAACATCGGCCGCCTCAAGCTGGGCCCCTTCGCCGTCGGCGGCTCCAAGAACGTCTTGAACGCCAGCATCAAGTACGCCAAGGAGCGCAACGCCTTCGGCGGCCCCATCGCCCGCTTCGGCGTGATCCAGCACAAGCTTGCCGAGATGCTCATCCGCATCTTCGCCGCCGAAACCGTCAGCTACCGCGCCGCCGGCGACGTGGAGAAATTCGGCGACCACCTCAAGGGCGCCGAGGAGTTTGCCGTCGAGTGTTCCTTTGTTAAGATCTTCGCCTCCGAGGTCCTCGACTACGTCGTCGACGAGGGCGTCCAGATACACGGCGGCTATGGCTACCATCAGGACTATCTTGTCGAGCGCGCCTATCGGGACTCCCGCATCAACCGAATCTTCGAGGGCACAAACGAAATCAACCGCCTGCTCGCCACCGGCATGATCCTCAAGCGGGCCGTGCGTGGCCAGATCCCGCTCGTGGCCGCCGTCAAGAAGCTCCAGGATGAGCTGCTCACGCCAGCCCCCCTCGGCGACGATCTCGTCGCCAACGCCAAGAAGATCACGCTGTTCGCCCTTGGCGTCGCCTACCAGCGCTACATGGCCGAGCTCGACCAGCAGCAGGAGCTGCTCTACTCCCTGGCCGACTGCCTCATGAACGCCTACGCCATGGAGTCCGTGGCCCTGCGCTGCCAGCGCCTCAACAAGGACCTCGCCAACGATGTCTGCGCCGTCTTCCTCCGCGAATCGCTCGACATCGTCGAAGACAACGCCCGGACCGTCATCGCCGCATGCGTTCAGGGCGACGAACTCCGCGCCCGCATGGCCATCCTCCGCCGCCTCGCCAAGTACGAGCCCGTCGATGCCATCGCCGCCCGCCGGCGCATCGCCGCGCGGCTGCTCGAAACCGGCCGCTACCTGTTCTGAGCCACCCTCCAGAACCGCTGCGACCACCACCAGGTCAGAGCAGGGACCAACCCCAGGCCCCCGGTGATCAAGGCCACCGTGCGGACCGACAGGCCGGCGTCCACCGCCATCGACGCCACCAGGCTCAGCAGGCTCATCACGAGAAATAGCCCGCTGAAGTCGGCGCTGAATACGCGGCCCCGGTAGCCATCCTCGGTCATCGATTGCAGCATCGTGGTCGAAAACACCCACGCCATCGACGTGCCAGCGTGTCCCATAGCCACTGCCGCGCAGGCCAGCGCCAGCGTCGGCGCGCCGCTCAGTAGCCCGTAGGAGACGGCCGCCACCACGAAGGCCCAGAAGATGCCCGCCCGCATCCTGCGCTCGTCCGCCTTGGCCCAGTAACCGGAAGAGAACGAGCCGATCAGCGCGCCGACGCCGCGCGCGCCCAGCAGCAAGCTCATGCTCAACGCCCCGCCCCCGGCCCCCGGCAGCGCGAAGATGCGCTCGCCGTAGAGCGGCAGGATCACCCAGTGCGCGCCCAGCAGCCCCATGCCGGCCTTCACCATCAGCGTGGCCACCAGCCGGCTGTCCCGCCGGATGTAGCGCAGTCCGTCCAGCGCCGGCTTGAAGTCCACCAGGTCCCTGGCCCCGAACCTGGGGTGCTCCTCGGTGTGCGTCTCCCGGAGATTCATCGCCGCCAGCAGCGCCGCCGAGACCACGAAGCTCATCGCGTTCAGCACGAACAAGACCGGCCTCCCGAAGTGGTAGGCCACCAGCCCGCCGAGGCCGCTGCCGATGGCGAAGTTGATCGCCCACGTGGTCGAAGACAGAGCGTTGGCCACCATCATCTCCGCCTCGTCGCGCGCGATGTTGGGCACAATGGCGCTCCGCCCCGGCTCGAACAGCGCCCACATGACGGTCTCGAAGAAGAGCAGCACCCACACCAGCCACACCATGCTGGCGCTGGTCACCAGTAGCATCGCCAGCACGATAAAGACGCGCACGCAGTCGGCGAAGATCATGATCGCCCGCCGGCTCAGCCGGTCGTTCAGCACGCCGGCCATTGGCGCCACGAAAACCTGCGGCAGTAGTTGCAGCACCACGGCGATGCCCACGGACTTCGCCTCGCCGGTCAGTTCCAGCAGCAGGCTATAGATGGCCACGGCGTAGAGCCAGTCGCCCAGCTCGCTCACCACCTGCGATAGCCACAGCAGGCGGAACTCGCGGTTGGTCTTCAGCAGACGGCCGTAGGCCGCCAGTGAGTACGACCTGCTTGCCGCCTCCGCCATGGTTCAGGTCAATCCGTGTAGATGCCCATGCGCTGCTTCACCAGCCGCACGGTAGCGTCGGCGAACGGCCGCACGCGGTCCGCGCTCTCGCGCAGCACGCCGTGCAGATAGCCGGGGTCGGCCATGATCTGCCGGTAGCGCTCTTGGAGGGGCTCCAGACCGGCGACAACGGCTTCGGCCACGGTCTTCTTCAGGTCGCCGTAGCGCAAGCCGGCGAAGTGCGCTTTGATCTGCTCGTCGCTCCAGCCGGTGAAGGCCTGGTGGATGGTGAGCAGGTTCAGAACGCCGGCGCCGGCGGAGTCGAAGTCCACCGCCGGGTTGGAGTCGGTTGTGGCGCGCATGATCTTCTTGCGGATCACCGACGGCTCGTCGAGCATCGAGATGGCGTGGCCCGAGCCTGCCTCGGACTTGCTCATCTTCTTCGACGGATCATCCAACCCCATGATGCGCGCGCCCACCGTGGGCAGCTTGGTCTCCGGCATGACGAAGGTTTCGCCGTAGAGAGCGTTGAAGCGCTGGGCGATGTCGCGCGTCAGCTCCAGGTGCTGGATCTGGTCGTCACCCACCGGCACGGCGTTGGCCTTGTAGAGCAGGATGTCGGCGGCCATCAGCACGGGGTACTGCAGCAGACCGTCGCCGACTGAATCCTGCTTGGAGGACTTGTCCTTGAACTGCGTCATTCGTTCGAGCCAGCCCAGCGGCGTCGAGCAGGTGAGCAGCCAGCAGAGCTCAGCGTGCTCCTTGACGGTGCTCTGCACCACAACGCTCGATACCTTGGGGTCGATGCCGGCGGCAAGGAACAGGGCGGCCGTCTGCTCGATCTTCTGAAGCAGTTCTTTCGGGTCCTGGTACAGGGTGATGGCGTGAAGGTCCACGATGCAGAAGACGCATTCGTAGTCGTACTGCATCTTCACCCAGTTGGTCAGGGCGCCGAGGTAGTTGCCGATGTGGAGGGAGCCGGTAGGCTGGATCCCGGACAGAACTCTTGGTTTCATGCTGAACTGAGAGAGAAGGGTAAGAACCATCGTAACCAAATGAGCGAGCCTCAAGTGAAGATCGAAAAGTGGGTATACGGCGGAGCGGGGCTGGGCCGCGTGGAAGGCCAGGTGACGTTGATCCCGTTTGTGCTGCCCGGCGAAGAGGTGAGCTTTGCGCCCGTGCGCAAGAGAGCGGGCCTGGTGGAGGCGCGCGCCACCGATTGGACCGCGCGCCACGAGCAGCGCGTGGAGCCGCAGTGCAGCCACTTCGCCAGGTGCGGCGGCTGCCACTACCAGATGGCGCCGTACGAGATGCAGATCGCACAAAAGGTGGAGATTCTGCGCGAGGTGCTTCAGCGCGTAGGCAAACTGGATGCGCCGGCGGAGATCGGCACGTTGAGCGGCGAGCCGTGGGGCTACCGCAATCGCAGCCAGTTTCACTTCGGCGACCACGTACTGGGCTTCAAAGCCGCCGGCACCGACCGCGTGGTGGACGTGGACCAGTGCCCCATCTCCTCACCGGCCATCAACGAGGCGCTGAAGAAACTGCGCGGCATGCGGCGCGACCGCAACTTCCCGCGCTTCCTCAAGGAAGTGGAGCTGTTCACAAACGGCGAGCGGACCATGGTGAACGTGCTTCAGACCGAGCAGAACCGCCACGTCGCCAAGGGCTTCTTTGAATGGCTGGGGCAGGGGATTCCCGGCGCGGCCGACGGGATGCTGGAGTACAAGGCGGCGGGCGAGACCTTCCGCGTGAGCCACAAGTCGTTCTTCCAGGTGAACCGCTTCCTGATGGACTCCATGGTGGACTGCGCCCTCGCCGGCGCCGAAGTCGCGACGGCGCTGGACCTGTACGCCGGCGTTGGGCTGTTCACGATTCCGCTGGCGCGCAAGGCGGGGAAGGTGACCGGCGTCGAAAGCGACGGCAGCGCGGCGCGCGACCTGGAGTTCAACGCGCAACGCGCCGGCGTGAAGGTGGAGGCGCTGCGGCTGCAGTCGGAGCAGTACCTGGAAGGGATTGAGAAGACACCGGACTTCATTCTGGCCGACCCGCCGCGTAGCGGCCTGGGCAAGCAAGTGGTGAAGCACCTGGAGCGGCTGAAGGCGCCGCGTTTGACGCTGGTGTCGTGCGACCCGGCGACGCTGGCGCGCGACCTTGCGCCGCTGATCGCTTCCGGCTACCGGCTGGAGAAGCTGACCCTGGCGGACCTGTTCCCTCAGACCTACCACATCGAGACCATCGCCTCGCTGCAGCTATAGCCTGAAACCATGCGTGAACTGCCAGTCAGAACCGTCGCCGCCGTGATGGCGGTGGTGGTGTGCGGCTACTTCGCGCTGATGGCGGATGGGTTGAAGGCGGGTTACTTCCCCGACGAGATGATGAACCTCCACCGGCACTCCGAGCAGGGCTGGGGCGGGGTTCTGACTGGGTTGCTGCTGCCATGGCG
>JACRKW010000298.1 GCA_016215215.1 Acidobacteriota bacterium | reverse complement strand
GGCTCCAACGGTGCGTCCCCTCACGCACGGCATCATCCAAATGGGCCCACATAGGGTATAGGACCTCGTCGGAATAGAGGATATACCCGGCAAGCGACATTCTACTCCCCTGGCGCAGGTAGACATCCGCCACTGCTGAGTTGCCGTACCTATCGCCGAACTTCACCAGAAGGCCCAGGCCGGCGCAGCCATCCAGCAACCTCGCCAGCGCCCCTGTCTCGGCGCCGAGATCCAAAGCTAACTCGTTGGCAGTGCGTGGCCTCTCATTGAGACGATCGAAAACACCTAGTTTGACTGCGGTGAACATAGCCTTGGATCGCCGGAAAGCGCCGATGAGGTCCAGCACGACGCTGGGATCTTCTGGTGTCACGCTTCCCATTTTCACCCAAAGTGATGAAGTACTAGGGTGTTTCACCCATAGTGGTCGTCCTTGGTTCGACCGAAACTGAGATTGATGGCTGATCACGCACAAGCACACCCTCATCCATCTCCGGTGCAGAGTGTTTCACTCTTCTCCCGGCTCACGGCCGGGTGGTCCATCTCCGCCAAGTTCTCAGCCGTCACCGCCGGCCTAGTGCTCTGGGTCGTCACCATGGTGCTGGCTTATGACATCTCCTCCCATCCTGATCGCTTTGAGTGGACCAAGGCAGTGGTCTTGCTCGCTCTGGTTGCGCTGAGCGTCGGGGCGATCGCGCGTTTCTCCGTCCGGCTCCTGGTCAGACCGTTGTCCCAATTACACGAGGGCCTGGAGGCAGCGTGCGCCGGCCGGCTGAACCGGATCCATGTGAACCGTACAGGTGATGAGATCGAGAGCCTGGGAAACAGTTTCAACCAGATGATCTCTGCCCTGGCGGCATCCAACTCCGCGCTGGCCGAATACCACAAGCTCCTGGAAGAGAAGATCAGGCAACGAACCGAGCAGCTCGAACAAGCTCTTCACACTGCGACCGCGGCCAGTCAGACCAAGAGCGAATTCCTGGCGAACATGTCCCACGAACTGCGGACGCCGATGAGCGGGGTCATCGGCATGTTGGACCTGGTCCTGGACAGTCCCTTGTCGACCGACCAGAGGGAGCAGATCCTCACGGCCCACAATTGCGCCCACTCTCTGCTTGCGCTCCTGAACGACCTGCTGGACCTCTCCAAGATTGAAGCGGGACGGATGGCACTTGAGGAGATCCCGTTCGACCTGAGGCAAATGGTGGCCGACTGCGCCAAGGCGCATCAATTGAAGGCCCGGGCCAAGGGCATCACGCTCACCTGGCAGGTCGACGATGGCGTGCCGCGCCAGATTCTGGGTGATCCGCTGCGAATCAGGCAGATCTTGAACAATCTCCTCAGCAACGCCGTGAAGTTCACGTCTGAGGGATATGTGCGCGTATCAGTCTCCCTTCAGCCGGGAGCCGGCGACACTTCGCGGCCACACATCCTGCGTCTGGTGGTCAGCGACACAGGGCCCGGCATCGCGCAGGAGAAGCAAGAGACTATCTTCGAGAAGTTCACTCAGGCCGACGGCAGCATCAGCCGGAAGTTCGGTGGCACGGGGCTCGGCCTCGCCATCACCCGCAAGTTGACTGAAGTCCACGGCGGCCGGATCCTGCTCGACAGCAAGGTCGGCATGGGCAGTTCGTTCACCGTACTGCTGCCGTGCGGCAGGGTGGACAACGCAGCCGGCGAGAACGTCCACGCCGCAGCGCCTGCGAGCTCCGAAACACCCCGCATCCTGGTGGTCGAAGACAACCGCATCAATCAGAAGGTGGTGGTCTCACTCCTGCGGAAGAAGGGCTACACCGCCGACATCGCCAACAACGGGCAGGAGGCGCTGGACTGTCTGAAGCTTCGAGAATACGGCCTGGTGCTGATGGATGTGCAGATGCCAGTCCTCGATGGGTTGGAAGCCACACACCAAATCCGAGCTGACGCCCGCTTTGCATTGCTGCCGATCGTCGCCATGACCGCTCACGCCATGAACGGGGATCGCGAGCGCTGCCTGCAGGCCGGCATGAACGACTACGTTGCCAAGCCGGTGGATCACAAGCACCTGCTCTCGCTCGTGGACCACTACCTCAACCACACGCTTCCGCGTTCCGCCGGCGCCGGCGAACCATCTCCCGCCGAGCAATCTGTGCTGACAGAAGAATTGATCCAGCTCTTCCTTCAGTTGTCGCCGCAACGGCTCCAGGCTCTGCGGCAGTCCTGCGATGCCGGAAACCTGGCCTCCGTCCGAAGTGAGGCGGGGAAACTTCGCACCGCGGCTGAAGAAATCAGCGCCGCTGGCATCGTCCGGTGTGCCGCCGCTGTGGAGGATGCCAGCGCGTCCGCGGACCTGCAACGCGTCCAGCAAAGCCTGCTTCACCTCGACGAGGAGTTGAGCAGCTTCATCCGCCAGGCGGCTCCTGAGGCCCGCTGATCCAGGCTCAGCCGGGATTCTCCAGTTCGAAGAGCATCAGCTTCTCATCCGGGGAGCCGGGCGCACCGACCGCGGTTTCACAGAAGCCTTCGCCGCTCTCGTCCAGCCCACGCACGCGGCCGGTCCCGATGTCGTAGACCCAGCCGTAAATGTCCAGCTTGCCGGCCCGGACGCGCCCGGCAATCCAGTCGTGCGTCAGGAGGTTCTTCACCTGCTGGATCACGTTTTGCTCCACCATCCGCTCCATGAGTTCTTCTTCCTGAGCATCGGGATAGAGCCGGCGCACAGCCTGGCGTGCCGGCTCGGCGTGACGGACCCATGCAGCCATTCTGGGCATTGCGGCCACCGTCTCCGGATGCAGAATAGCCCTCATCGCCCCGCAGTTGGAGTGCCCGCACAGGATGATGTCGCGAACGCCCAGCGCCTCCACCGCGTACTCGATCGACGCGCTTACGCCTCCCGTGCTCTGCCCGCGCGGCGGAACGATGTTGCCGGCGTTGCGGACGGTGAACAGGTCACCGGGCTCGGCCTGCACAATCAGGTTCGGTACCACGCGCGAGTCCGAGCAGGTGATGAACAGTACCTGCGGATCCTGCTTGGTTCTCAAGCGCTCGAAGAGCTCCCGGTGACGCTCGAAAACCGTCGTCTGAAACGTCTTCAACCCTTCCAGGATCGCTTTCATAGTCCGGCGGCAATCTCTCTGATCTTCTCCCAGGTCGCCAGTACGTCCTCACGGGTGGTGCCGATATTGCCGATGGCGATCCTCAGCACGAACCTGCCGTCGAGCACGTTCCCGGAAGTGAATGCCGTCCCCGATTCGTTCAGCCTCTCCAACAACAACCGGTTGTCGTCGTCGGTCCCGCGCAGGCGGAAGCACACCAGCGACATCGGCGCCGGGGCCACTACTTCGAACCGCGGATCGGCGGCAATCTCGGCCGCCAATTCGCGAGCCCAGGCGATATGTGACCGGATCACGGCACACACCTTGTCCCGCCCAAAGCTGCGCATGACGAACCACAGTTTCAGCGCCCGGAACCGGCTTCCCAGCGGGATGCGGTAATCCATCAGGTTCACCGCCCTTGGATTGTCCTGGCTGGACAAGTATGGCGGCACGAGTGAATAGGCCAGCTTCAACGCCTCCGGCCGGCGGCAGAAGAACGCGCTGCAATCGATGGGCACGAACAGCCACTTGTGCGGATTGAACACCAGCGAATCCGCGCGCTCCGCGCCTGCCAGCATCCAGCGGTTTTCATCGAGCATCGCCGCGCCGCCACCGTAGGCGGCATCCACGTGATGCCAGAGGCCTTCACGATCCGCCACGTCCTGAATCTCCGCCACCGGATCCACGCTCGTTACCGATGTGGTGCCTACCGTCGAGACCACGCAGAACGGCCGTTTGCCCTCCTGCCGGTCCTTTGCGATAGCGGCCTCCAGCAGCGTCGGTGACATCCGGTACTCGGCATCCACTCCGATCTTCCTTACGTTTTCGCGGCCCAGCCCCAGCGCCATCGCGTCTTTCTCCACCGAGGAATGCGCGTGCGCCGAGGTGTACAGGACCAACCCCTGCGCCGCTCCCCGCTCGCGCAAGCCCGCATCGGAAGCAGCACGCGCTGCGCCGATCGCGTGCAGCGTGGAGGTAGACGCCGTGTCGTGGATCATTCCGAAAAACACTTCCGGCAGCCCCAGCCACTGGCGCAACCAGCCCATCACCACCTGCTCCACTTCCACCGCTGCCGGGCAGGTGTGCCACAGCATCCCGTTCACGTTCACGGCAGCCGACAGTAATTCCCCCAGAATCCCCGCGCCCGAGGCCGACACCGAGAAGTACCCGTGGAACCGCGGATGGTTCCAGTGATTCAGCGCCGGCACCACCAGCGTCTTGAAGTCCTCGAGGATGCGCTCCATCGGCTCCGGCCCGTTGGGCGCCGACCTTGGCAGCGCGTCAGTCAGCTCACCGGGCTGCACCGCCGGGGCCACCGGATAGTCCCGCGTGTCGTGAAGGTAACCGGCGATCCAGTCCACGATCTGGTAGCCGTGGCGGCGGAACTCCTCCGGCGACATGTCGTTCGGCCGGCCGGACGGTGTGCTGGCGCTCATCCATCGCACTCCTTTCCAACTACTTCGTGGTAAACGCTTACCAACACATTGTCGCAAGATATACAATGGCCGCAGGCCGAGGTGCCTCACCCATGCAAGAAAACAAGAACATATCATCCCGCCGGTCGTTTCTGGCCGGTCCCGCCGCCGCGGGCGCGGCGTTTTCCATCGTTAGGCCCGAACTGGTGCGGGGCTGGGCTCCAGCCAAGCTCAAGATCGGCGTCGTGGGCTGCGGCGGACGCGGCACCCAGGCCGTTGAGAATGCCATGGCCGGCGATCCGGCCGTCGAACTCGTCGGCATGGCCGACGCCTTCGAGGACAAGCTCGAGGGCAGTCTGAAACGGCTGCGCGGCTTGCCCATCGCCGATCGCATCAAGGTGGAGCCCGACAAGCGATTCGTCGGCTTCGACGCTTATAAGAAGCTCCTCGCCACCGACATCGACGTCGTCTTCCTCGCCACCCCTCCCGGCTGGCGCCCGCTGCATTTTGAAGCGGCCATTGACGCCGGCAAGCACGTCTTCTGCGAAAAGCCCTTCGGCGTCGACGCCACCGGCGTCCGGAAGATGATAGCGGCCGGAAGGAAGGCCACTGAGAAGAAGCTCTCCGTCGTCAGCGGCGCGCAGCGCCGCAGCGATCCCTTCTACCTCGAAAACGTCGATGCAATCAAGAACGGCAAGCTCGGCGATGTGGTCGGCCTGTATGTCTACTGGGTCGGCGGTCCCGTCCTCCAGCAACGCAACGGACGCAATCCCAAGTGGGGCGACTTCGAGTGGCAGCACCGCAACTGGTACTCCAACCTCTGGATCTGCGGCGACCAGATCGTCGAACAGCACCTCCACAACATCGACGTCGGCTGCTGGATCATGGGCGGCCCGCCCGTCAGCGTGGTCGCCAGCGGCGGCGCCGCCTGGCGCGAGGTGGGCACCCCCGTCTACGGCAACATCTACGACCACATCTCGTCCGACTATGAGTTCGCCAACGGCGTACGCATGACCAGCTACTGCCGGCAGTACGCCGGCGGCGCCTACCAGCAGGTCAACGAGATCGTCGCCGGGTCCAAGGGCCGGATGACCCTCAACCAGACGCGCGGCGGTCCGGGCTACGTCAACGAGCACACCAAGCTCTACAAGTCCATCCGCGGAGACGGCCCCTACCTGAACGAAACACAGGCCGTGGCCGAAAGCACCCTCACCTGTATCATGGGCCGCGAGAGCGCCTACTCCGGCAAGAAGATCACCTGGGACATGATCATGAACTCCAAGCAGGACCTCATGCCCAAGCAGGAAAACTGGACCTACGACGGCAAGAACCCTGAAACCCCGTTCCCCGTCCCCGGCAAGTACCAGTTCATCTAGCTCGCGTTCGCAAACGAGGCCGGCCATGGTTCCCCATCTCTTTCCTTTTCGGGGCGCCTGGGTCGGCCTTGTTGTCCGTCTGATGGTTCTGCTATCGATTGCTTCCCGGAGCGCCCCGGCCTGGGACACCGCCGCACATCGCTTGATCACCCGCGCCGCCCTGGATTCCCTCCCCCAGAACTATCGCGCCCGTCTCGGCCCGGAGGCCGCCAACCTCATCGATCATCATTCGATGCTGCCGGATCGGTACGCTGAGATGACGGAGTTCGGCTTCGTGCGCGGCAGCCCCGGGGTGAAGACCGCCGAGGAGGCAGCCCCGTTCGTCCTGCGGCCCGACGGTGATCCCATCCACACCGCTAGCTTCGACCGCGACGAGGATCTGGGCTCCCTGATCTTCCTCTTCGAGCGCATCGCCACCGCGCTCGGCAAGCGCGACGCCCCCTCCGCGGCTCGCTATATGGGCACCCTGGCCCACTTCATCGAGGATAGCCTCAGCCCCGCTCACGACGGGCTCAGCCAGGAGCACGCCCGCTTCCACCAGGCCCTGGAGACCGCGCCGCCATCCTTCAGTCTCGGCGCCAGAGCGCCTCGCTCCCTCGGCCGCGGACTGTTGGCGCCCGTCAACTCTCTGCTCGACCGCATCTACGCCCAGGCGGACCTCAACCGCTCCGAGTTGCCCGCACTGGTCAAAGCGTTGGAGGCGAGTGACGCCAAACCGCCGGCGGACGCACGCGCACGCTCCGCCCGCGCGGCCGCGGAACTGCTCGCCGATGCCCTGGCGGCGCTGTTCGTCCTGGGAAGCGCCTAACCGCGTCTGGGTTCAAACCGCAGCGCCGCGGAGTTCATGCAGTAGCGCAGCCGCGTCGGTAATGGTCCGTCGTTGAAAACATGGCCCAGGTGGGCGTCGCAGCGCGCGCACTCCACCTCGTCACGTGTCATCCCGAGGCTGTTGTCCAGACCCACTGTGACGTTCTCCGGCGCGATCGGCGCCCAGAAACTCGGCCAGCCCGTCCCGGAGTCGAACTTCGTCTGGGAGTCGAACAGCGGCGTTCCGCAACATACGCACAGGTACACACCCGGCGCATGGTTGTTCCACGTCTCCCCGCTGAACGCACGCTCGGTGCCCTTGCGCCGCGTGACCTCGTACTGCATCGGCGTCAATTGCGCGCGCCACTCCTGGTCCGTCTTCTGGATCTTCTCCACTACCACGACTCCCTTCTTGCGCCATGCCGCGTCGAACTCGGCGATGCGCACCGTGCGCCTTTTCGCAACCGGTTTCTGCTGGCCCGCCGCCAGCCCGATGGCAGCCGCACCAAGCAGCCATCCGCGTCGAGTTGAGATGCCTAAGGTCATATGGCGATACACTATGAAAGATGCAAGTTTCCAGCCGGAAGTTGCCTAAACCTCTCCTGCCCCTGCTCCTTCTCGCCGCCGCCTTCGCCGCCCCCGCGCCGGCCGCGCCCAAAGACCGCCAGACCGACGTCTTTGCCGGCGGCTGTTTCTGGTGCACCGAAGCCGTCTTCGAGCAGTTGGAAGGCGTCGTCAAAGTCGTCTCCGGTTACACCGGAGGCACCCAGGCCACGGCTCACTACGAGATCGTAGGCTCCGGCAAGACCGACCACGCCGAGTCCATCGAGATCACCTATGACCCGGACAAGATCACTTATGCGCGGCTGCTCGAGGTCTTCTTCCTCGTGGCTCACGACCCCACGCAGCTCAACCGCCAGGGACCCGATTGGGGCCGCCAGTACCGCTCGGCCGTCTTCTACAAAGGCGAGGAGCAGAAGCGCCTCGCCGAGGAGTACATTCAGAAACTCGAGGCGGAGCGGCACTTCAAGTCCAAGATCGTCACCGAGGTAACCCGCCTCACCTCGTTCTACCCCGCCGAAGACTACCATCAGGATTACGTCAAGCACCATCCCGACAATCCCTACGTGGTCACCAACTCGCTGCCGAAACTGCGCAAGCTGCGCCAGACCTTCCCTGCCCTGCTCAAGAAGTAACCCGCTCGATGAACGGCGCTGAAGTACTGCTGCGAACCCTGCTGGCCAATCGCATCGACCTCTGTTTCATGAACCCCGGGACCTCCGAGATGCAGTTCGTCTCGGCGCTGGACCGCGTCCCGGCCATGCGCGGGGTCCTGTGCCTGCACGAAGGCGTCTGTGCCGGCGCCGCCGACGGTTACGCGCGCATGACCGGCCGCCCGGCCGCGGTCCTGCTCCACCTCTGGCCGGGCCTGGCCAACGGCCTCTCCAACTTCCACAACGCCCGCAAAGCCCGCTCGCCCATCGTCAACATCGTCGGCGAGCATGCCACCGCCCACCTGCGCTACGACGCGCCCCTCACCGCCGACGTCGCAGCCATCGCCCGGCCCTTCTCTGGCTGGGTCAGGACACTGGCCAGCGCTGCGGAGATGGGCCAGACGGCGTCCGCCTGCATCCAGGCCGCATATGGACCGCCCGGCCAGGTATCCACCTTGATTGTCCCGGCCGACCATTCCTGGAGCCCAGCCGGAGAGCCCGGCCCCGTAGTCGCGCCCCCCGCACGCGCCGTGCCCGCCTCAGGCCAGATCGAGGCCGCCGCTGCCGCGCTGCGCCAGGGCGATGCCGCGCTGTTCCTGGGCGGCATCGCATTGCTCGAACCCGGTCTCGCCGCCGCCGCCCGCATCCACGCCGCCACCGGCGCGCGGGTCTTCACCAACCGTTACGCCGGCCGCTCCATGCGTGGCGCGGCGTGGTCCTTCGCCCGCCGCCTGGCCTACTTCCCCGAACCGGCCGAAGAGATGCTCGCCGGGCTGCGCCATATCGTGCTGGTCGAGACCGAGCCTCCCGTCTCCTTCTTCGGCTACCCCGGCCGGCGCAGCACCGTCGCTCCAGAGGGCTGCCATTTTACGCGGCTTGCCGCCATGGACGAGGACGGCTCCACCGCGCTCGAAGCGTTGGCAAATGCGCTCCACGCCCCGGCCTGGCAACCCGCCCCGGCTCCGCCTCCGGAACTCCCGCCCGCCGGGCCGCTCACACCTGAGTCCCTTGGCCGAACGCTCGCCGCACTGCTGCCCGAGGGCGCCATCGTCAGTGACGAGATGGTCTCCTGCGGCGAGGCCGTCAACGCCGCGCTGGCCTCCGCCGCGTGCCACGACCTGTTGCCCGTGACAGGCGGGTCCATCGGCCAGGGCCTGCCGGTGGCCGTGGGTGCAGCGCTGGCCTGCCCCGGACGTAAGGTGGTCGCCGTGGAGGCCGACGGCAGTGGCCTCTATACCCCGCAAGCTCTGTGGACCATGGCGCGCGAGAGCCTCGACGTCACCGTCGTCATCCTCGCCAACCGCCGCTATCGCATCCTGGAGGTCGAGATGCGCCGCACCGGCGCCTCCGCCATCGGCCCGCGCGCCGATGAGATGATCGACATCGCCCGGCCTGCCATCGACTGGACTCCGCACGGCCGCTCGCTCGGCGTCGACAGCGTACGCGCCGCCACCGTCGAAGCCTTCGCCGCCGAGTTCACCGCCGCCATGCGCACCCGCGGCCCCAGGCTGATCGAGGCCGTGCTGTGATCGCGGTTCGAAACTAGGGCGCTTTCCGGCTCGAACCGGAGCCCCTACTTCCATCCCCAGGCCGGACGTCGGGGGTATACCGAAAGACCGCACGCTGAACTCGCTTTCGGCGGCTTTCACCCTCAGGCGGGAAGCTGAAACTCCGTTTACACGATAGTTGCGTTACATCGATCACTTCACTAATTCACATTGCTTGCGTTCGGCTTACTAATATCCCAGTATAGTTTTCAGGTTGCTGGTGAATTTCTCCAATCGTCTCTCCACGGACCTGTTTGATCAATCGTTGAAGACCGTGGCCGGAAGGCAAGGGCTGCGGAGGAAGGTGGGTTGAGCGATGACCATAGGTGTTGCTGGAGTGCGGTTGCTTCTCATTGCGCTGGCGGCAGCCCCTGCCGCCCCTCAGACTGCCAGTTTCCGCGTGGATACGAGGGTCGTGGAGGTTCCCGTCGTTGTCCGGGATCGAAGGAGCGGCGCGGCGGTCCGTGGATTGACCGCGGCGGACTTCGTGCTCCTGGAGGCAGGAAAACCGCAGCGAATTGAGTTCTTCAGCGCTCACCAATCCCCGATTCGACAGGAACGCTCCGCGGATGGCCAGGCGGATGAGCGGCTCGCAACTGGGATCTTCAGCAACCGGCGCTACGTGGGCACCGAGGCCACGCCGGTCGTCGCGGTGCTCATCGACGGGTACAACGCCCGGTATGAAGACCAATACTATGCCGCCAAAGCGGCGATGGAAGTCATCGAACGGAAGGAAGTCGCGGCACAGTGGGGCGTCTATTTTCTCGGCCGCTTTGGCGTTCGCGTGCTGCACGACTATTCCACGGACACCGAAAGCGTGGTCAGCAGGCTTCGGAGTCTGCGCGCAGCGGGGAACTCGGCAGAGGGGCTGGGCGCCGGGCCGGAATCCGTTGCCCCTTCCCTCTCAACCGAGATCGAACGCAAGGCTTCGAACGGTGCGGGCCAAGCTGAAGAGTACCGCCGGCTCGTCACGACACTCTCCGCCATCCGTGACATCGGGCGTCACCTGAGCGCGCTTCCCGGCCGCAAGAGTCTGGTCTGGTTGACAACCGGGATCTCACTTCGCGCCGTTGTCCAGGTTGTGCCACATCTCTGGCACCAGACCCTGGACACTCTCAACGATGCCAACGTGGCGGTGTACTCCATCGACTCCCAGGGAGTCCGCACCGCGGCGGGCTTCCTGGCGGAGACGCCCACCCGGGATCTCCAGCTGAGACCAGGGCGGGGGAGCCCGATGGGGCCGACCGAAGTGATGGGGGCGATTTCCGAGAGCACCGGTGGACTATCCTTCATCAATTCCAACAACCTTGCGAAGGGCGTCCAGGAGGCGCTGGCGGATTCGCGGACCTTCTACCGCCTGGCCTATCGGGCGACCCATGGAAAGTGGGATGGCCGGCAGGTGGCGCTGGAAGTGAAGGTGCCCGGCCGTCGCGGAGTAGACGTGCGCTATCGCCGGAGTTACGTGGCACGACCGCTGGCGCCCATGGCGCAGCCTGCCCGCGACCGGCTGCTGGCCGACGCGATTGTCAGTCCCCTGGAGGCGGTGGAAGTCGGCATCACCGCCCGCCTCTCGCCGGTGGAGGGATCGGAGGAGTCGATGCTGCGGCTTACGCTGGATCCGGGATCGGTCACCTTGAGCGAAGAAGCGGGACAGTACCGCGGGCGGTTTGACGTACGGTGTGTGCAGACATCGGCCGAGTCGAAGGTGCTTGACGATTTCACGGACGAAGTGAATCTCAATCTCAAGCCGGCGGACGCGGAGCGAACCCACGGAGAGGGCTTCAACTATCAGAGAAAACTGCGGATTCGACACGAATCCCGGGTCTTGAAGATTGCGTTCTGCGATCACGTGACGGGACGGCTGGGCACGCTGCGGATTGAACTGCATGGACTGAACGCGATCGCACGATAGCGCTACTGTTGTGGCTTCGGCTGCGGCGCGGTGGCCCCGCCGAGGCCGGCGTAGGCGTCCTTCACCTTGGTCACCTTGCTGTTCACGAAGGTGACGAAGGTGATCTTGCCCGGCGGCAGCCCGTAGATCCAGTCTTCGCTCTCCACGCCGTCCTTGGTCTCCCGGACCCGGTCCCGCGGCTGGCCCAGAGCCATCCGCACCTGGTCCCTGGTCATCCCCACCTCGGCCCGTTTGGCCTTGATGGCCTCCTGGATCTCCGGCGGCAGGGTGTCGAAGTAGTTCTCCGTGGCGCTGCGCTTCTCAAAGTCCAGCAGCGGCGCCAGCATCTTCTTCACCTCGGCCGGCTTCACCGGCGGCAGCTTGCCGGGGAATTCTACGGCGATGGTGGTGCCGGCGCTGCGGGAGACGTCGCGCGTCAGCGGCACGGTGCCGCCGCCGACGCCGCCTTCGATACGCTCGTACCATTTGCCCTTGGTGTTCAGCCCGCCGTTGATCTGCAGCACGATGCGGTCGTTCTCGATTTCGATCCTGGTGATTTGCACCAGGTCGCCCACGCGCGCCACCGGGCCGTATTCGTCGCCGATGTCACGCCAGCTCACCTTGTCCCACGTGCCGTTGCTGTTGTACTTCAGCGGCTTCTTGGAGCGCGGCAGGTAGGCCTTCACCGTTGCATACTCGGCCGACAGGCCCCGGATCAGTTCGATCTTCTCCTCGTCGGTGAGCTTACGAACGGGATCCTCTTTCCCCTTCTGCGCACAGAGCGTAAGGGGCAGTACCAGCAGGATGACCGCCGCCGCTCGCATCGCCTCAAGCCTCCGTTCGCTGCTTGCCGATCCGGGCCTTCCACAGCCACACCGTGATCACCACTGTCGCAAGCGACGTCAGCACGCTCCCCTCGGGGCCGTACTCGCCGCCGCTCCAGATCTCCATGCCGCGAGCCTTCATCGCGTATCCCGACAACCCCATTGTAAGGCCGCTCAGATTGGCCCCGAACATCGGCAACACCCAGTTCCAGCCCAGGTGCAGCCCGATGGGCAGCCACAGGTCGCCGGCGCGCCAATAGGCATAGCCGAGCACCACGCCCCACAGCCCGGTGTTGACCAGACCGAGCGGCGAGGCGTTCGGGTTGGAGGCGTGCAACAGGGAGAACAGCACCGCCGAGAGCGGCACCACCCACCACGGCCCCAGGGCCGTCATCAGCGTCTGGAAACCGTAGCCGCGGAAGAGCAACTCCTCGCCCACGGCTCCGAAAGCTAGCAGGACCAGGACGAAGAGCAGCTTTCCCAGCCCGAACGGCATATCGGGCTCGGCTTCCATCTTGGCCAGTCCGAGCGCCAGCAACGCAAGCGAAACGGCCAGTGCGGCGGCCGCGCCTCCGGCCAGGCCGGCAAACAGGTGGTGCTTCGAATTGCGCCCCCAGCCCATGCCGACGTCCTCCAGCCGGCCGCGTTCATAGATGCGTACGGTGAGGGCATTGGCCAGGACCGCAGCCAGGAACGTCCCAAATGCACCGGCCACCAGCCGGCCGAACATTGAATCCAGCAGGGTGGAAAAGACAACCAGGCCGATGTACTCCAGCAGAAAGAAGAAAAAGAGGCGCAGGACAATGCCCGGCCAGCCCGGCCGGACCGGCGCTTCGCTTTGGCTTGCCTTCTCTTCTTCCACGCTTGCCGCCTCTCAGCCGGACGTCCGGATGACCACGCCGCGAGGTGCGGCCCCCACGGGCAGCACCTTCACGCCGTTGCCGGCGCCTTCGCGCTCAATCAGCGCGGCGACGCGGTCGCGGGCGTCAGGCTCGCACAGGAAGACCACGCAGCCTCCGCCGCCTGCGCCACAGACCTTGGCCGCCCGCGCGCCATGTTTCCGGGACTTTTCCACCAGATGGTCGATGACCGGCGTGGTGATGCCGGGGGCGTTCTTGCGCCTGTGCGCCCACTCCTCCCGCAGCAGCCGGGCGGTCTCGTTCCAGTCGCCCTTCTTCAGCGCCCCGCGCATGGCGTGCGAGATGGCGGCGATGCGGGCGAAGTTCTTGAGCACGGTTCGGTCACCGTCGATGTGGAGCTTGGTGACCTCCCAGTTGTTGATGCCCGAATTGCGCGGCTTGCCGGTGTAGGCAAGCACGAATCGCGAGTTGAGCTGAGCCAGGTCCACCGGCAGCGCGCTGCGGCGGATGCCGGCGATGGTGAGATCGATGGCCGAGACTCCGCCATACATGGCCGGATAGTAGTCCTGGCAGCCGGTAGGCACCTTGACCACCTGGGCCTCGATGTTCTGGGCGATCTCGCGCACGTTCTCGATCGGATGGCGCGTGCCACAGAACCTGTTGAAGGCGCTCACCGTGGAGATCAGCATCGACGAAGAACCGGAGATACCCGCACCCTGGGGCGACTCCGAGTTGGTCTCCACCACCATTCCGCCCTCCGGCCGGAAGTACTTGAGCACTTGCGCGGCAAGCGTGTGGCGGTGCCGGCGGGCTTCGACGAGCCTGTCCAGCGAGTCGTAGGTCTCCTCGATGTTCTGGTCCTGGGAGCGCAGGGTCACCGCGGCGCCGGAACGCGGCGTGATGCGGCAACTGGTGTACAGGTTCACGGCAAAGTTCACCGTGACGGCATTGCTGTGGTACAGGTACAGCGGCCAGATGTCCAGCGTGCCGCCGGAAAGGTCCACCCGGCAGGGCGACTTGGCAAATACTTGCATCAGGTTTAGCTTAGCGGATCAACACCGCCTTAGGCAGTATCATGATTCTCATGGCTGCCCGGCGCATCCTCCAGTTGGGAGACCCCGTTCTGCGGATGGTCAGCTCCCCGGTGAGCGATCCGGCAGCGGCGGCGGCGATCCTCGCCGACCTGGAAGACACCCTGGCCGAGTTCCGGCGCACTCACGGCTTCGGCCGCGGGATCAGCGCCATTCAGATCGGCGAGACGTGCAGGGTGATCTTCCTCGAAGTGGACGGCACCCGGTACCAGTTGATCAACCCGGAGTTTACGTGGCAGAGCGAGGAGCGCTTCGATCTGTGGGACGATTGCTTCTCCTTCCCCAACCTGATGGTCCGGTTGAGCCGTCACCGGGCGGTCCGGATTCGCCACCAGGACCTGGGCGGCGCCTGGCATGAGTTCGAGGCGCGCGACGCGCTCTCCGAGTTGGTCCAACACGAGATGGACCACCTGGACGGGATCCTGGCTGTGGACCACGCCGCCGGCAAGGATGCCCTGGCGACTCGCGAGGAGTATCTGCGCCGTCTGGCACAGGCGCAATTGTAAGGGGGAAGCCATGACACTTTGGAAGGCGCTTGTCTGCTGCTTGTTCTGCTGCTGGGTGGCTCGCGCGGGGGACGCCTCCTTTGTCTTCGCCGGGCTGAGCATCACGCCCGAGCAGTGGAACAAGGACGCCAATTTCGTCAAGATGGAGCGCTACGTCCGGCAGGCGGCGGCCATGGGCGCAAAAGTGATCTCGACGCCCGAGGGGTACCTGGAGGGCTACGTCGGCAACCGCAAGCGCGTGCCGGGGCTGGACCGCGAGAAATACCTGGCCGCGGGCGAATCCCTGGACGGCCCGCTGCTGGGGCGCGCGGCCGCGTTGGCACGGGAGTTGAAGATCTACCTGCTGATCGGCTTCGCCGAGCGGCGCGGGGAGCGCATGTACAACTCGGCGGTGATCTTCAGTCCCGACGGCTCGGTGGCGTCGCACTACTCAAAGATCCACACGGCCGACGATGAGCCGCTGAACACGAAAGGGACGGAGTTCAGCGTAGCCGAGACGCCTTTGGGCCGATGGGGCACGTTGATCTGCTTTGACCGGCAGTTGCCGGAGACGGCGCGCATTCTGACCCTGCGCGGGGCGCAGTTCCTGCTTGCACCCTCGTGGGGCGGCTACGGCGAGATGAACGACCAGATGATGCGTGTGCGGGCCTACGAGAACGGCGTCTGGCTGGCCTTCGTCCATCCGAACCGCTGCCTGATCATCGACCCGCGCGGCAAGATTGTGGCGCAAAACACGGGCGAGGGCGACCAGATCGTGACGGCAACGATCGAACTGAGGGACACGGGACCCATTCAACTGCTGAGGGAGCGGCGGCCGGAGCTGTACGGGGAGATCGCGCGGCCGCGAAAGTAGCGGCGCTCGCCTTAGAGCTTCTTGAGCATCTCCTTGGCGAGGAATTCGCGGGTATGGACTCGGCGGCGGGAGCCGCGATGCTCGACCGGGTGCTTCAGGTGGAGCATCTCGTGGTAGAGCACGTACTCGACGGCGAGGCGGGGGACGTCAGGCCGGTCGAGAATGGAACTGAGGATGATGGCGTTGTGGGCGGAGTCGAAGTGGCCCAGGAGCGTGCGCGAAGGCCTGCGGCTCCAGCCCAGCAGCGGCTTAGGCATCAGTGGGTGGAAGTACCTGGCCTGGAGATCCAGATAGATGGCGTCCAGGTCGTAGTGGCCGCCCTGGGGCCCGGAGACGAACTTGCGGCCGCGGACGCGGCGGACAGCCTGGTGGGTGTGGCGCACGTCCTTGCGATTCATGTACTGGCGGTAGTGAAGGAGGAAGTGCGGCGGGGCGTGCTTCCGGAAGAGCTTGGATACCAGGATCCAGGCCAGCGCCTCCCGCACGGTGGCCGGGGCGGCGGCGATCATCTCGTGAAGACGGACCTCCAGGACGCCGGCGGCGAGGCGCAACTTGCCCATCGTGTTCACGTAGGGCTTCAGGAGGCAGACGACCCTGGGAAGGGCGGAACCGCGGGAAACTTGACTATAAACGCGGGCGAAGATCTGCTCGTTGGTCTCGACGGGGGCCGGCTGCTGAGCGGTGAGGACTTGCATCCCTCTTCTGAATAGCATATCAATGGAGTTTTACGTCTCTTCGACGATAGTGTCCTTAGTTGGCCCGCAGAGTCACCGGGCGCTGACTTTGTCAGACTCCGCAAGCTGTGCAGCAGCCGATGGGACTGGAGGCACTTTGCGGAATGTAAAGATCAGCGCGGTGGGCTCGTGGGTGCCGCCGCGTGTATTGAGCAACGCCGATCTGGAGAAGCTGGTCGACACGACCAGCGATTGGATCCTGGAGCGCACGGGGATCGAAGAACGGCACATCGCCGACGCCGATGTGGCGACGTCGGACATGGCGATTGAGGCGGCCAAGCGGGCGCTGGCCGAACGCGGGACGACGGCGGAGGACGTGGACGCGATCATCGTCTGCACCGTGACGCCGGACCACATGTTTCCGTCGACGGCGTGCATCGTGCAGCACAAGCTGGGGGCGAAGCACGCCTGGGGATTCGACCTGATCGCGGCGTGCTCCAGTTTCGTGTACGGCCTGACCACGGCGGCCCACCTTGTGGGGGCCGGGACGCATCAGAAGGTCCTGGTGATCGGGGCGGACACGATGAGCCGGATCATCGACTACACCGACCGGGCGACGTGCGTGCTGTTCGGCGATGGCGCTGGGGCGTTTCTGATCGAGCCGGGCGCGGATGGTGAAGGCGGCTTCATCGGCTTCAAGAACGAGGTGGATGGCTCGGGCGGCGATGTGCTGAAGATGCCGGCCGGGGGCTCGCGGATGCCGCCAACACACGAAACGGTGGACCAGAGGCTGCACTTCGTCCACCAGGAAGGGCAGGCGGTCTTCAAGTTCGCGGTGAAAAAGATGGGTGACATTTCGGCCCAGCTTTTGGAGATGCACGGGTTGAAGGCTTCCGATGTGAAGCTGATGGTGCCGCACCAGGCGAACCGGCGGATCATCCTGGCCTGCGCGGACCGGCTAGGCATGCCGCACGAGAACGTGCTGATCAACATCGAGCG